>UQER01000016.1 GCA_900540205.1 uncultured Porphyromonadaceae bacterium
CGCGACTGCAACCCAGCTTAAAAAGCCGTTACATCAGGTATTAGTTTGGGGTCTCCCGCCTGCAGTCGCGACAGGTCGCGACCCTACATCCACCGGACACCCGGAGCGCGTGGCGTGCTATAAATATAAAGCATCGGGAGCATGTGGCAGAGAACTGCCGACATGCTCCCGTTTTGGGGGATTGAGCGCACTGCGCACAGAAATTCAGTGAGGAACTCCCGAATTATGACTCGCTTTCGCCGATGGCGGTGACGATGCTGCTGAAGATGTCGTCGATGGAGCCGGTGCCTTTTATCTGGCGGTATTTCCCCTCCTTAATATAATAGTCGCGCAGGGGAGTGGTGCTCTCGTGATAGACTTTCAGTCGGTTCTTGATGGTTTCGGGGTTGTCGTCGGCGCGGCCTGTCTGCTGTCCGCGGAGAATCATGCGTTCCACCAGCTCGTCCTCGGGCACTTCGAGGCCGATGACGTGATGCAGCTTCTGACCGCGGCGCTCAAACAGGCGCTTGAGGGCGTCGGCCTGTGGCACGGTGCGGGGGAACCCGTCGAGAATCACGCCGTCCTTGGCCTTGGGGTCGTTGTCGATGATCTCCTCGAGGATTCGGATCATCAGGGAGTCGGGAATGAGCTGTCCCTGTTTGATATAGGTGTTTGCAATCTGCCCGATGGGCGTTTTGCGGGCAATGTGGTCGCGGAGCACTTCGCCGGTGGATATGTGGTGAAGTCCGTATCGTTCAATAAGTTTTTCGCTTTGGGTGCCTTTGCCGCTACCGGGGGCACCGAAAATCACTATGTTCATTTTTTACTTGAAATTGTACAAAAGGGGGATGGAAAGGGCGCAGGCCCGGCGCATGTCAGTCGGCCTGTTCCTTGAGCACGTAGATGTCCTGGAGGTTGCGGGCCAGGCCGTCGAGGTCCAGACCGAAACCGATGATGAATTTCGGGGCGATTGAGAAGCCCACGTAGTCGGGTTTTACGTCGCACTGCAGGCTTTCGGGCTTGAAAAGCAGTGTGGCTATCTTCACTTCGGCGGGGTTCTTGGCGCTTACGGTGTCGACCAGGCGCTTGATGGTCTGGCCGGTGTCCACGATGTCCTCGACGAGAATGACGGGGCGCCCCTCGATGTCGTCGTGCAGACCCATGATTTCCTTCACGGTGCCGGTGCTGGAGGTGCCTTCGTAGCTCTTGAGGCGGATGAAGGAGATTTCGGCATCGGTGTCGATGTTCAGGAAAAGCTCTGCTGCAAAGGGGAATGCGCCGTTAAGCACACATACCAGCAAAGGCCGGCGGCCGCGGTACTGCTCGGTGATTTCGCGGGCAAGCTCGAGGATGCGGGCCTGTATTTTCTCTCTCTCAATGAATGGCTCAAAAGTGAGCCCGTTATAGCTGACTTGTTTCATCGGGCAAAATTAGTTGGCGCAAAATTATGAAATGTTTTTGAGGTAAGCGCAATAAAGAATTATTTTTTTGTAAATTTGCCTCAAGGATTCTATTTTGCAAAAGTGTGCGGCCGTCATGTCCGGCGTGCCGCGGATAAGATATATGAAACTTTTCACAACTGAAGAAATACGCGCCATCGACCGTGCCACCATCGAGCGCGAGGAGGTAAGCCCCCTCGAGCTGATTGAGCGTGTGGGCGAAGGCGTGGCCAGCGAGATTGCCACCCGCTGGCGCCCCAACAAGCCCACCATAGTTTTTGCCGGGCCCGGGAACAACGGCGCCGACGCCCTTGCGGCATCGCGGCTGCTTTGGGAGCGCGGCTTCCGCCCCGAGGTCTACCTTTTCAACATCGGTGGCGACAAACTGTCGGGCGACTGCGCCGCCTCGCGCGACCGCCTGCTGCGTGAGGTGCCCGAACTGACGTTCTGCGAGGTGCAGAGCCGCTTCAACATGCCCAAGATCACCTCGAACCATCTGGTTGTCGACGGACTGTTCGGCTCCGGACTGCGCGAGGAACTGAAAGGCGGATTCAAATCGCTGGTACAGAACATAAACGACGAGCACCCCACGGTGGTGTCGATCGATGTGCCTTCGGGCATGTTCGGCGACTGGAACCCCCAGAAGGTGAACCGCAACATAATGCACGCCACGCTGACGCTGGCCATCCAGTTTCCGCGCATCAGTTTCTTCATTGCCGACAACGCCGAGCTGATAGGCGAATGGAAGGTGCTCGACATAGGGCTGAGTGAGGCTGCCATCGCGGCCACTCCGGCCAGTTTTTCGCTTGTGGAGAAACGCGATGTGCACCGCCGGCTGCGCCACCGCAAGGAGTTTGCGTCGAAAGCTGACTTCGGTTCGGCCGTGCTCTATGCCGGCAGCTACGGCATGATGGGCGCCGCAGTGCTGGCTGCCCGCGGAGCCTTGCGCGCCGGTGTGGGAAAACTCACGGTGAATGCGCCCAAATGGGGCAACATAATATTGCAGACCGCTGTGCCGGAGGCGCTTTACCGCTATAACCGTGGTGAGCAGAACATTGTGGAGATTCATCCCGAACGCGACTTCAAAGCCGTGGCCATCGGCCCAGGAATCGGCACAAACGAACTGACGGTGAAGGCACTGGAGGATTTTCTGGCCTCGGCCAACCAGCCGGTGGTGCTCGATGCCGACGCACTGAACTGCATTGCTCTGAAACCGGCCATGCTCAACACCATCCCCGTGCTCAGCATCCTCACCCCGCATGCCGGCGAGTTCGACCGCCTGTTCGGCCCCCAGCCTTCGGCTGAGGCGCGTCTGCGCAAGGCCATTGAGATGGCGAAATATTACAACGTGTTCATCATCCTGAAGGGGCACTACACGGCCATCGTGCGCCCCGACAGCAAGGTGTATTTCAATTCGTCGGGTACTCCCGCCATGGCCACGGCCGGCAGCGGCGATGTGCTCACCGGAGTGCTCCTTGCTATGCTCGCACAGGGTTATCCTGCTGAACTTGCATCGCTCATAGCTGTTTATATTCATGGAGTGGCGGGCGAACTTGCCGCCGCCGATGAAGGAGAGTACGGTGTTGTGGCCGGCGACATCGCCGCCAACATCGGCCGCGCCATCAAGGAGACCATGAAGTGACCTGACCCCGAAAAACAGATGAAGAGCCCAGAAAATTTGCCTCCAAACCACGACCTGTTATGAATCCGATTTATAAACTTCTGCTTATAGGTGCCGTTGCCGTCGGATGCGGCACGGCGGCGTCTGCCCAGAACACAACGCGCCTCTCGGTGACTAAGGCCAACGATTATGCCTTGGTCTACACGCTGCCGGTGACCAACCTGTCGGTGACTCTCGAGGCTGAGATCACCGTAAAGAAGCCTGGTGAGTTCTATAAGTATGCCAAGAAATATCTGAACATCAACGACCCCGTCACCAAGGAATCGCGCACGGCCACGCTGAAATCGGCTGTGGTGTCGACATTCGGACTGCCCGATGCCGACCAGCGCTATGCCGTGCAGTTCAAATCGGGGACAGACGCCTATATGATGCTCTCATCCGCCAATGTGCCCTTGGCGGTGAACACCACGAAGCTGGCTCCAAAGGAGACTGTGACGCTTCCTGAGGCACAGCCTGCGCCACCCACCCCGCTCGAAACCCCGGCCGCCCGTCAGGTGGTGAGCGAGGAGATGATGCAGAGCCAGTCGACGGCGAAACGTGCGGAGCTTGCAGCTTCTGCGCTGTTCGCCATTCGCCAGACCCGTGCCGACCTCATTTCAGGTCAGGCCGAACAGATGCCCCCCGACGGCAAATCGCTACAGCTGATGCTCGACAATCTGGAGGCACAGGAAAAGGCCCTGATGGCCATGTTTGTGGGTACTACCGCGGTGAGCACCGATGTGGCCACATTCAACCTCTGCCCCGAGGGCGACATCAAGCACAAGGTGCTGGCGCGCATATCGCCGGTGGACGGCATCGTGGATGCCAACGACCTTTCCGGCGAGCCGGTATATATAGATGTGGAGGTGACCCAGCGCGGCGAGATGCCTGTCAACGAGAAGGGGCAGCAGCTGGTGTTCC
This sequence comes from uncultured Porphyromonadaceae bacterium, assembly GCA_900540205.1. Classification (GTDB taxonomy): domain Bacteria; phylum Bacteroidota; class Bacteroidia; order Bacteroidales; family Muribaculaceae; genus UBA7173. The sequence goes on from UQER01000016.1 coordinate 4,000, forward strand.
CCAAAAACGGATTCGCCTACTGCATCCCGGGCATGGCTTCGGTGGCCGTGAGCTACGATGGCCGCACCTATGCCGACCGCGATGAGGAATTCGCACAGTTCGGAGTGGTGTATGGCCTGAACCCAAATTCGTTCACCAACCGCAAGGCGCCGCTTTATGTGGTGCTTGACCCGGCCACGGGCGCTATCCTCGAGCAGGGTGTGGCCGCGGAGTAACCGGGAATTATAGCTAAGGTAGCTGAAATAGCTATTATAGCTAAAATAGCTATTGTAGCTATTATAGCTAAAGTAGATAAAAGGCGGCGCCTCATGTGCAATGCACGTGAGACGCCGCCTTTTATGAGTTTTGAGGGTGTCAGTCGATGATGTCGAAGCCTGTGTATTTGCGGAGGCATTCGGGCACCACGATGCCCTGCGGAGTCTGGTTGTTTTCGAGCAGGGCTGCCACGATGCGGGGCAATGCCAGGGCCGAACCGTTGAGGGTGTGGCAGAGGCGGGGTTTCTTGTCGGCATCGCGGTAACGGCATTTGAGGCGGTTGGCCTGGTATGTCTCGAAGTTGGAAACAGATGATACCTCGAGCCAGCGCTTCTGGGCAGCGCTCCACACTTCGAAGTCGAAGGTGATGGCCGATGTGAAGCTCATGTCGCCGCCGCACAGGCGCAGTATGTGCCAGGGGAGGCCAAGCTTTTCAAGCAGACCCTGCACGTGGTCCTTCATCTCCTCGAGCGCGGCATACGAGTTCTCGGGCTTCTCGATGCGAACAATCTCAACCTTGTCGAACTGGTGGAGGCGGTTGAGTCCGCGCACATCCTTGCCATAGCTGCCTGCTTCACGGCGGAAGCATGCCGAGTAGGCGCAGTTCTTTTTGGGAAGCTCGTCGGCGCTGAGAATCACGTCGCGGTAGATGTTGGTCACGGGCACTTCGGCTGTGGGGATGAGGTAGAGGTTGTCGACCTCGCAGTGATACATCTGGCCCTCCTTGTCGGGGAGCTGTCCGGTGCCGTAGGCCGAAGCTTCGTTGACCACATAGGGAGGTTCGATTTCGGTGTAGCCGGCGGCGTTGGCTTCGTCGAGGAAGAACTGGATGAGGGCACGCTGCAGACGGGCGCCTTTACCTATGTATACAGGGAATCCGGCACCGGTGATTTTCACGCCGAGGTCGAAATCGATGAGGTTGTATTTCTTTGCAAGTTCCCAGTGGGGAAGTGCGTCCGCGGGGAGGTCGGGCATGGGGCCTCCGGTCTTTTCAACCACATTGTCGGCGGCGGAAGTGCCTGCAGGCACCATGTCGCAGGGGAGGTTGGGGATGGTGGTGAGGAGAACGTGCTGCTCCTGTTCCACCTCGGCCAGACGCGATGCAATGGTTTTCTGGCTCTCTTTGAGCGCGCTCACCTTGGCTTTGGCTTCCTCGGCTTCCTCGCGCTTGCCCTGCTTCATCAGGGCGCCTATCGAAGCGGCGAGCCGGTTGAGTTCGGCCGCCTGATTGTCGTTGTCGAGCTGGAGGGAGCGGCGCAGGTTGTCCAGCTCCAGAACTTTCGCGATGGGCTCTTTGCCATCGAACCCTTTGATGGCCAGACGTTCGATCGTCTTGGCCGGGTCAGCTTTTATCTGTTGAAGAGTAAGCATCCTTGGGTGAAATTTTGTTGGTTTCTGTTTTGGAACACAAAATTACAAATTTCCCCATAAAATTCATTAATTTTGTAATCCAAATGCTGACAAGTGACCCCTGAAAATCAGACTTCACGTGCCACTGATGTCGGCGGATTGTCAAAATTGCTACTTACCTAACAATTCCATCCCATGAAAAAATCTGGTATAATCCAAGCGGTGAAGGGCCTGGCGCTCGCTTCTGCGGTGTTCGCACTCCCTTTTGCCGCACATTCGGCGGATAAATCGCCGAAAAATGCCCCGGTAACATTTGAAGCCGGAAAGGGCACATTCCTGCTCAACGGCCAGCCGCACGTGGTGAAGGCTGCCGAGCTTCACTATCCACGCATTCCGCGTCCCTACTGGGACCAGCGAATCAAGCAGACCAAGGCATTGGGCATGAACACCGTGTGCCTCTATGTGTTCTGGAACGCGCATGAGCCGAAACCGGGCGAATTCGATTTCACCGGACAGAACGATCTCGGTGAATTTGTGCGTCTGTGCCGCGACAACGGCATGAACGTGATTCTGCGTCCCGGCCCCTATGTGTGCGCCGAATGGGAAATGGGTGGCCTCCCCTGGTGGCTGCTGCAGAAAAAGGACATCCGTCTGCGCGAAAGCGACCCCTATTTCCTTGAACGCGTCGACCTCTTCCAGAAGGAGGTGGCCAAGCAGGTGGAAGGGCTTACGGCAAAGGACGGCGGCCCGATTATCATGGTGCAGGTTGAGAACGAATATGGCTCGTATGGCGAGGACAAGGAATATGTGGCCACCATTCGCGACATGCTCCGCCGCAATTTCGGCGAGGATGTGCAGATGTTCCAGTGTGACTGGGCCAGCAATTTCACCCTCAATGGTCTGGACGACCTGATCTGGACCATGAATTTCGGCACAGGCGCCGACATAGACCAGCAGTTCGCCCGTCTGAAGGAGTTGCGCCCCGATTCCCCGCTGATGTGCTCCGAGTTCTGGAGCGGATGGTTTGACAAATGGGGCGCCAACCATGAGACCCGTCCAGCCGCCGACATGATTGCCGGCATCGACGAGATGCTGTCGAAAGGCATCTCGTTCAGCCTCTATATGACCCACGGCGGAACCAACTGGGGACACTGGGCCGGTGCCAACTCGCCCGGATTCGCTCCCGATGTGACCAGCTACGACTATGATGCCCCAATCAGTGAGGCCGGCCACTATACACCCAAGTACATGGCGCTCCGCGAAACCCTGCAGAAGTATGCTGACGGCGGCAAGAAACTGCCCAAGATGCCGGCCGAGTATCCCGTGACCTCGATTGACGAATTCACTCTTGCCGAAGTGGCTCCGCTTATGGCCAATCTGCCTGCGGCGGTGTCGGACGAGGAGGTGAAAACCATGGAGGAGTACAATCAGGGTTTCGGCAGCATCCTTTACCGCACCACACTCCCCTCGCTTCCCGAAGGTGGCGTGCTCAAGCTTGATGCCCACGACTATGCACAGGTGTTTGTCGACGGCAAATACATCGGCAAGCTCGACCGCCGCGTGAACGAACGCGAGATGCGTCTGCCGACCGTGCGCAAGGGTGCCACTCTCGACATCCTTGTAGAGGCTATGGGCCGCATCAATTTCGGCCGTGCCATCAAGGACTTCAAGGGCATTGTGGGCGGTGTGCAGCTCACAGCCATGCACGACGGGCGCCCGTTCGTGTGCGACATGAAGAACTGGGAAGTGTTCCCGCTTCCCGATGAGCTGGAATTCTACGCTTCGATGAATTTCGAGCCGGTAAAATCGCTCACCGATGCCGACGGACACCGTGTGCCCGGCGTGTATCGCGGCGTGTTCAACGTAAAGAAGCCTGCCGATACATTCCTTGATTTCAGCACATGGGGGAAAGGTCTGGTTTACGTCAACGGTCATCCACTCGGCCGCATTTGGGAAATCGGTCCGCAGCAGACCCTATACACTCCTGGCTGCTGGCTGAAGAAGGGTGAGAACGAGATTGTGGTGTTCGATATTGTCGGTCCTCGTGCCACCACAGTGAAAGGCCATCGTGAGCCGATTCTCGACATGCTGCAGCAGACGGCGCCCGGAGCGGGGGAGAACAGCCGTCTGGCCAAGAAACTGATGGAAGGAGCCAAGGCAGTGGCCGAAGGTTCGGCAACTCCCGGCAACGGCTGGCAGACCATCCGGTTTGCTAATCCAGCCAAAGGCCGCTATCTGATTCTTGAGGCCCTGTCGGCCCAGGACGGCGGTGACCGCGTGGCTGTGGCCGAGATGTATGCGCTCGGCGCCGACGGCAAACGTCTGTCGCGCGAGCCGTGGACCGTAGTGTATGCCGACAGCGAGGATACCCATGGTGTGAACCGCACCGGCGACAAAGTGTATGACCTGCAGGAATCCACCTATTGGCAGACCTCCAAGCACGACAAATTCCCACATTCGCTTGTGCTTGATCTGGGCTCGGACGAAACGGTGACAGGCGTCGAGATTCTGCCGCGTGCCGAATCCGGCGCTCCCCACGCCATCAAGGATTACCGTCTCTACCTGCGTCCCGCAGCGGCCGCAAAGTGAGACCGATGAATTAATGATATTGTAAAGAGCAACCGGCGATGCGTTGGAGATTACCATCCGCATTGCCGGTTGTGTTATTAATTCTTAGAGATGTGGGAGCGAGGACAACGGAAGGTTGTCAGTCATCGTATTTCACGAATGATCCCGCGTCGTTGAATTTTATGTCGATGCCGTTCGACAGTTCCACATCATAGCCTCCGCGTGTGCGTTCAATTCCTACGATATGCTGCCCCTTGTGCTGATCTTTCACATAACGCTGGGCTGCGGCAGGAACGAAGGCCGATGGTACGGATTTCTGTGCGGAGGTCTCTACCTCTTTCCAGTTGCCCTGACGGTCGAACGATATTTCGGTGCCGTCGGTGAGCACAACGTCGTACTCATCGATACGGCCGAAACTCTTGTCCACCTTTATCAGGCTTACCTTGGCCTTGAAATTCTTGCTTAATGTTGATTGTGCCGCTTTGGGAAGCGAGCTTGAGTCGCGGAGATATTCATCGCGTGCCGATGCCGAAAACGCCACTGCCACTGTGAGCAGAGCGGCGGCCAGAAGCTTTCCTAATTTCATCCTGAGAGAAGTTATTGGTTGTTGAAATTCATGGATTCGCCAGAGCCATCAAATGTCTGCATTCTTTCGTCAGGCATGAATGCTCTTTAAATCCTCACTGTTACTTTCTGTCAGAACGCTCCCGATTTCCCCTTTGTTCATCCGTCTCCAATTATTTGTGTTGCCATACCTGTGGAGAGGATTCAGAAAAGTTCAGAATGAGTGCCGAAACGGATGAGTTTGATTATATCAGCGTCTTTATCCCACCAAATCAATAATGTGTCGTTCTCTACATGACATTCCATGTAGCCCTTGTAATTACCGGTAAGCACATGTGGCCTGTTTTCTTGCGGAATAGCTTTCCCCTTTGCCAGCAGTTGCAGGATTATTTCGAGCCTGTCGATAACATCCGGCTTATGCTTATATCGTTTAAGGTCCTTTTTGAATTGGGAGGTTAGTTTAAGTGTGTTCATAGAGAGTCGACAAAACTGCGGAAGTTCTGTAAATCAAGTGTTTCAAGGGCGTTGGATGTTTCTGCCTCCTTCATGGCAGCAAGGGTTGTCTTATTGGGATTTGATGCAACGAATGCCATTAGAACACTTTCAACCAGGTTGTTTAAACTGCGGTTATGTCGTTTTGCCTCGGTCTGGAGCCGGGCAAGCAGATCTTCGCTGAGGCGAAAAGATGTTTGTTTGCGTATGGATGATGCGGTATTCATAATCAGGTTATATAATAGTGCAAATGTAGTGCATTTGTATAACACTTCAAAATTATTTCGGTTTAAAGATGATGGTAAAGATGATGGAAGGGGGCTTGTTATCGAGTAAGGAGCTGCCGAATAAAAAACATGCGCTGTGCAGAGGTTGTCTGACACAGCGCATGCTGTAGTTGGTGTTTATAAGATTTGTGAAAGGGGGATGAAGGGGGTGGAATCAGGCGAGGAGCTCTTTGACTTTGGCCGAGATGGCGCGGCCCTCGGCTTTACCTGCCAGCTCTTTTGAGGCTACCCCCATCACCTTGCCCATCTCCTTGGGGGAGGTGGCGCCCACTCGGGCTATGATTTCACGCAGGGCTGCGGTGAGTTCTTCGTCGGAAAGCTGCTTGGGCATGTATTCCTCGATTACGGCTGCCTGAGCAAGCTCGGCCTCGGCCAGTTCCGGACGGTTCTGCTGAGTGTAGATCTCGGCGCTTTCCTTGCGCTGCTTGATCATCTTGGAGAGAATCTGCACCGCTTTTTCGTCGGGCAGAGTACCGTCGGAACCTTTAGCTGTCTTGGCTTCGAGAAATTCTTTCTTGATGCCGCGGAGTGATTCGAGGCGGACGGCGTCGCGTGCGAGCATCGCCTTTTTGATATCGTCGGAAATTTTATCGAAAAGATCCATGTTTCGGGATGTATTTTAGGGTTATAATTAACTTGTGACTTAGACTTGTCTTATTTTGTGAGGGGAGAGTAATCCTTCGAGTAGCGGAACATCTGCGGCAGATAGTCCTCGGTGTAGGTAACGGTGATGTCGGTAATATTGCCGTCAGCATCGGTCACAGGGGTGTAAACGGGGTTTACAAATCCCTTGTAGGGGGCGATGTTGAGTGTTGCGTAGCGGTCGAGCACCTCCTTGTGGAGCGCAGGATCCACTTTCACTGCATATTTTTCCACAAGCGCTGCTCCGGCGGCATAGTCGCCTTCGCTCTTTATGCGCTGTATCTCAGCGAGAAGTTCGCCGAAAAGCTCGCGCAGGCGCTTGTAGTCGTTGATCTGTATGTAGGTTTTGCCGTCGCGTTTCACCATTTCCACCACGTTGTTGTTCTTGCCGTGCTCGAGCGCCCATTCGGCAATGAGTTTGCGGTTGCGCATGTGGGCTTCCTCCACATCCTTGCCCGGCTCGATACGCATGAGCTGGGTCATGAGGCCGTTGAGCATGTACTTGTAGTATTCGGCTTTGTAGGCGTCGGGGTTGTCGAGCAGGCCGAGTTCAAGCAGTTTCGGGTCGGCAAGATAGTAGAGCGCGAAGAGGTCGGCGCGGGTTTCTTCGAGTGTCGATCCGTGAGCCTTGAGAGCGTCGGGGTCGACTCCTGGCAGCAGCTGGCCGGAACCGTGGCCGAGGCATTCGTGCAGGTCGGTGTGGAGGTTGTCGGTGATGAAGAGGTATTTGTCGAACAGCTCGCGAGTGGGTTCGTCAATCACGAACTCCTCGTTGAAACCGTTGCCGTGCGAAGCGTCGTCGTAGGCCTGGGTGATGTTCTCGATGGTCACCGATTTCGAACCGTGTGCGGCGCGGATCCAGTTGGAATTGGGCAGGTTGATGCCGATGGGTGTTGAGGGGTAGGCGTCGCCGGCAAGGATGGCGGCGTTGATAACCTTGGCGCTCACACCTTTCACATGCGGTTTGCGGAAACGTGGATCGACAGGCGAATGGTCCTCAAACCACTGTGCGTTGGACGATACTATCTCCGTGCGGTGTGAAGCCGCCTGGTTCTTGAAGTTAACAATCGATTCCCATGAGCCTGTCATGCCCAGAGGATCGCCGTAGCTTTCGATGAATCCGTTGACGAAATCCACAACGGGGGTGGTGTCGCCGGCCCAGAGGATGGAGTATTCGTCGAAGGCCTTGAGGTCGCCGGTGCAGTAGTAGCGGATGAGCTCCTCAATCGATTTTTTCTGTTCGAGAGTTTCGGCGTAGGGGAGGGCTTTTTCAAGATTCTCAACAATCCGCTCGATGGCCGGCGAATAGAGGCCGCCAACCATGTAGGGGAGTTCAACCACCTTGTCGCCGCGTTTTACCACTTTGGTGTTCAGACCATAGGACACCGGAGTGGGGTCGTTGGGGTCTTTGATTGCGTTGAAATAATCCTCGACTTCTTTCTGGGTCACGCCCTCATACATGTTGTTGGCCGATGTGACGATGATGTCGGCACCTTCGGCCTGGTTTACGCGTTTGGCAAGGAATGTGGGGTCGAATATGAGGCGCATGATGCTGGGCATCGCGGGTTTGAGCCGCTGCATAAGTTCGGGCTGCGATTTGTCGAGGTCACCAAGCTGTCTGGAGAACCAGTGTCGGTTGAATTCCGGTGTGAACTTGTCGGTGGAGTAGTGGTGGTAGGCGCCGTTGCCGAATTCCACCTGTTTCAGATATTTTTCGAAGACCTTGAACTGTGGGTCGTTGCGGTCGCCGCTGTAATTCTGATAGACAGCTTCGAGGAGCTGACGGAGGACAAGGTTATAGCGTCCGTTCTGGTCCCAGAGTATATCGCGGCCGGCCAGCGCGGCCTCGGTGAGGAAATAGACGAATTTTTTCTGGTCGAGGGTCAGCTCGTTGAATCCGGGCACGGTGTAGCGCAGAACTTCAATGTCGGCGAAACGGTCGACAACAGTGCCCGACGGATTGTTGGGGTCGGTGAAATTGGCCATGGCTGAAAGTGAGCCGGCGGCGAGTGTGGCCGCCAAGATTGTTCGTAGGTTCATTTTGAGAGTGGGAATTTATGGCGTAATGCCTTTTGGGGTGAGACAGGTCGGGAGGTGTTATTCTACATAAAGCACAAGCCCTTTGAGGTATTCCCCTTCGGGGTGGTAGATGTTGACGGGATGGTCGGCCGGTTGGGTGAGCTGGTGGAGGATGCGTACGCGGCGACCGCTTTGGGCGGCTGCCGAGAATACGGCCAGACGGAACTGTTCGCGGCTCACGGCCTGCGAGCAGGAGAAGGTGAACAGGATTCCCCCCTTGGCAATCTTCTCGAATGCCTTTGCGTTGAGGCGCTGATAGCCGCGCAGGGCGTTGCGCAGGGCGCTCCGGTGCTTGGCGAATGCCGGAGGGTCGAGCACGATTAGGTCGTAGGCGTCCGGTGCCATGTTGTCGAGGTACTTGAATGCATCCTCGGCATATGATTTATGACGGCTGTCGCCGGGGAAGTTAAGCTCCACATTGGCGTCGGTGAGTGTGATAGCCTTTTCGGAGGAGTCCACCGAATGCACCAGCGAGGCGCCTCCGCGGAGGGCATAGACGGAGAATCCGCCTGTGTAGCAGAACATGTTGAGCACCCTGCGCCCCTGCGAATAGTGCTGCAGCAGCGCCCGGTTGTCGCGCTGGTCGAGGAAGAAGCCGGTTTTCTGTCCGCGCAGCCAGTCGATGTTGAACTGCAGGGAGTTTTCGGTGGCCACGGAGGTTTCCATGCTTCCTATGAGATAGTCGTTGCGGGCGTCCAGATGGGCTTTATATGGGAGTGTGGTCTCCGATTTGTAGTAAACGTTGCGCACGCCCAGTTCAGGGAGTGCCACAAGCTGTTCGGCAATGGTCTGGCGTTCGAAGTGCATACCGGGCGAATGTGCCTGAAGCACGGCTGTTGGCCCATAGATGTCAACGACAAGTCCTGGCAGAAAATCGCCCTCGCCATGCACCAGTCGGTAGGCGTTGTTGTCGGGGCGGGCCAGCTGCAGAGCCTGACGGAGGCGTAGCGCCTGCAGAAGGCGGGAACGGAAAAATTCCGCATTTATCTCGGTTGCGGCGAAGTCGAGGATGCGCACGGCTATGCTTCCTATCTGGAAGTGCCCTACGCCGACGAGACGGCCGTTGGAAGTTTCCACTGCCACGGTGTCGCCCTCTTCCAGCCCGTCGGGCAGAGGTTCGGCCAGTGCGCCGGAAAACACCCAGGGGTGAAAGCGGTCGAGCGATTCCTCTTTGCCGCGTTTTAAACGCAATGTCTGATAGCTCATAATCTCGGTTTATTTTATGAGGAAGCGGTAAATGTCGTTTGAATTGGCGTAGATAAGCAGCGCGAAAAGCAGGAACATCCCCGCCATCTGCGCGTATTCCAGGAACTTCTCCGAGGGCTTGCGGCGCGTGACCACTTCCCACAGCAGGAATGCCACATGGCCGCCGTCGAGCGCCGGTATGGGGATTATGTTCATGAATGCCAGGATAATCGACAGGAATGCGGTCATCTCCCAGAAGGTGCGCCAGTTCCATTTGGCAGGGAAAAGGTTGCCGATGGCGCCGAAACCTCCGATGCTCTCTGCACCCTCCTTGGTGAAGATGTGCTTGAGCGAGCCTACATAAGTGACGAGCATTTCGGTGCCGTTGGAGGCTCCGATGGGGATGGCCTGCAGGATGTTGTACTGCGTTGTGTCGCATTTGAACACCTCCATGGGCGCCATCAGGCCGAAGCCGAGTTTGCCGTTTTCGGTAGGGGTGGCGGTGGTCGTGATGGTGTCGGTGCCGCGCAGAAGACCTATCCGGGTGGGCTGGCTCTTATGTGCGAGCAATGCGGGGGCAAGCTCGGTGTATGATGGGGTGGGTGTATCTCCAACGGATATGATGCGGTCGCCCTCGGCCAGTCCGGCCTTTGCCGCCGCTTCGCCCGGCATCACCTGCTTGACGAACACCGGCAGACGGTAGGCCATGAAGGGGTCGTTTTGCGGCAGTTTGGCCACAATCCCGTCGGGGATGTCGATTGTCACGGTGTCGGTGTGGTTGCGCAGCACAGTCACCTTGTCAGCCTCCAGCATGTTGTAGAGAGCCGAACGGTTGCGCGAGTCGATGGTCTGGCCGTCGGCTTCAAGGAGTATGTCGCCGTTCTTGAATCCCAAGGATTGGGCAGCCTCGGTGAAGTCCATCCCTTCGTAGGCGTTCTGGAACGGGATGGTCTTTTCGCCCCAGTACCATGCTATGCCTGCATAAATGATGATGGCAAGCAGGAAGTTGTTGATTACGCCGCCGGTCATCACCAGCAGTCGCTGCCATGCAGGTTTGGAGCGGAACTCCCAGTCTTTGGCCGGCTGCGCCATCTGTTCGCGGTCCATCGACTCATCTATCATTCCGGCTATTTTTACGTAGCCTCCGAGAGGAAGCCAGCCGATGCCGTAGGTGGTGTCGCTGTTCTTCGGCTTCCATTTTGCAAGCGAGAACCATGGGTTGAAGAAAAGATAGAACTTTTCAACGCGTATCTTGAACACTCTGGCCCACAGGAAGTGACCGAGCTCATGGATGAACACCAGGAGCGACAGCGCCACTATGAGCTGCAGGGCTTTTATGAGGAATGTTTCCATCTGTTATAATCGGGGTGTTTGGTCTGTTATTGGAACCTGTAAAATCTGCGGCAGGATGCAGAAAAACAGGCGTTATTTCTCAATAAGGTTTTGCACAAACCGGCGGGTTGCTGCGTTCACTTCAACATAGTCGTCGAGCGTGGGGTTGGTCACCATCGGCATGGCTTCGAGAGCCTCGGTGATGAGCGTGTATATGCGTGTGAAGCCGATGCGCTCGTGCAGGAACGCATCTACGGCAACCTCATTTGCCGCATTGATGATGCAGGCGGTGGTGCCACCGCGCTCAAGAGCGTAATGTCCGAGCTTGATGCCGGGGAAACGGGTGGTGTCGGGCGCTTCGAATGTCAGTTGTGTAAGGTGTGCGAGCGTAAGCGGTGAGTCGGATGTGGCCAGACGGGTGGCCTCGCCGAGTGCGTAGCGGATGGGCAGACGCATGTCGGGCACTCCGAGCTGAGCCTTGACAGCGCCGTCAACGAACTCTACCATCGAATGCACAATGGACTGGGGATGCACAATGGCCGAAATCTTCTCCGGAGCCATGTCGAACAGCCAGCGTGCCTCGATTATCTCGAAGGCCTTGTTGACCATCGTGGCTGAATCGATGGTGATTTTCGCACCCATCGACCAGTTGGGGTGATGGAGGGCGTCGCGCATGGTCACTGAGTTGAGCTGTGCCTGGGTGTGATTGCGGAACGGACCGCCGGATGCGGTGATGATGAGGCGGCGCACACGCGAGGGGTCTTCCCCCACGAGACATTGATAGATTGCGGAATGTTCGGAGTCGACAGGCATGATGCGCGAGGGGCTGTGGCGCAGGGCGTCGGTGACCAGTTCGCCGGCCACAACCATAGTTTCCTTGTTGGCAAGGGCAATGTCCTTCCCGGCCTTGATTGCGCGCAGGGTGGGCGCCAGGCCGCTGTAGCCCACGGTGGCTGTCACTACAGTGTCAAAGCAGTCCGATTCCATAGCGTTGTCGATGGCTTCCTGCCCGGCCGCTGTGGCTATGCCGAGCGGTGCGAGAGCGTCGCGGAGCTTCCAGTAAAGGCTTTCATCTGCTATGATTGCCATCTGCGGACGCCATTTTATGGCCTGCTGAATGAGCGTGTCGGCCTTCCGGCCGGCAACGAGCAGGGTAGGTCTGAATCGGTCGGGGTACTCGGCGATTACTTGCAGTGTCTGCGTGCCGATTGACCCTGTGGAGCCCAGGATTGCAATCCTATTTGGGCGCGTAGCATTATTTGTTTCTGTTGAAATCACTGTGGAGAAGGGTAAAATATTGGGGTTGAATGTCATGATATCCGAGACATTCAACCCACAAATTTACGAAATTCCATTGGATTTATAAAGTTCTGATAAATTCGGATAAGCTCTGATAAGCTCTGATAAACTCTGATAAGTTCTGGTAAGCTCTGATAAGTTCTGATAAGATCGGATAAGCTCTTATAAGATTTATCAGAGCTTATAAGAGCTTATCCGAGCTTATGAGTGTGTGCAACGGGGTGGTGATCAGTAGATGTGGTCGTCGGCGTCGAGTTCGGCGGTGGTGAGGGGCTTGGTGGTCATTTTGTGCCATACGTAGGCGATGTAGCCGATCACTACTGGGAGCAGAACTGTGACCCACGCCATCACTTTGAGGGTGAAGTAGGTGGAGGAGCTGTTGGTGATGAAGAGCGAGCTTTCGGGATGAGTTGTGGAGGGGAGGTAGGCGGTGTTGTTGTATCCGCTGATGCACAGCAGCGATGTGACGGCCATAACCACGCCCACGCCTGTGATCCAGAACCCGGCCTTGAAGCTTCCTTTGAGGAGGGTGGTGTTGATGATGCCGAAGAGCACGAGCAGCACACCGATGAGGAATGTGGCGCCTATCCACCACAGGTCGATGAAGTTAAAGAAATATTTGTATGGTACTGCCACCACAAGACCGTCAGCCTCCATAGCATATCCGGGGCTCATGAAGAGTGCGAACAGGAATGCCAGAAAGAAGAGCACGAAGATGGTGCCGTTGATGAGAGCCTTTGCACGCATGTCGGCCGGAAATCTGGAGCCGTCGGTGGTGCGCACCGACATGCCGAAGAACAGTGCGCTCATGGTGCGTGCCAGGAAATATACGGCTACGCCGAGCAGGAGGTTCTTGACGGAGAAAATCTGCTCCCAGCCGTGTTGCGGGTTCCATGTGGAGATCACGGGCGATGCGGCGTCGAGTATGCTCTGGCGCGACACCTCGAAGTCTGCGCCGAAGAACTGCATCCCCACGGCCACTCCGAGCAGCACACAGCCCACGAATCCGTTGATGAGCAGGAAAATGTCGTAGGTGGTCTGACCCAGCACATTGCCCGGTTTCGACCGGAATTCATAGCTCACTGCCTGCAGGATGAAGCTCAGCAGAATGAGCATCCAGAGCCAGTAGGCACCCCCGAAGCTGGTGGAGTAGTAGAGCGGGAAAGATGCGAAGAATGCTCCGCCGAACACCACCAGCGTGGTGAATGTCAGTTCCCATTTGCGGCCGAGGGCGTTGACAAGGAGGGTTTTAAGTTTGGGATTGCGGGTGTTCCATATCATGGTCTGGCCGCCCTGCACGAAGAGCAGGAACACAAGCAGCCCGCCAAGCAGCGAAATCACCAGCCACCAGTATATTTGTAATGCTTCCATATCGGTTTCAGTTGAAAATTAGAGGTTTGAGGAAAGATAATGGGGTAGTGGCCGTCATCAGTCGTTGTCGGCGAGGATGTCACGCCGCGAAGCCTTGGCAATTTCGCGTGTCATGATGCTCACTTCGGCCACGAGCAGGCCGATGAACACCACCACGAACATCCAGAATGTGAGCTGCACAGAGCCTGCCGAGATGGCGCTGATTGCGGCGCGGGTGGGGAGAAGCCCCTCGATTGTCCAGGGCTGGCGTCCCATTTCGGCTGTGACCCATCCCGCCTCGCTTACGAGCCAGACAACCGGGATGGTGAGGATTCCGAAGAAAATCACCCATCCTTTTTCCATGGTCTCAGGCTTGCGATAGCAGAGGAAAAGCATCACCACGAAGAACAGCAGCAGATAGCCGCCGCCCATCACCATCACGCGGAAGGCGTAGAATGTAAGTGCCACCGGTGGCACGGCTTCATCCACACTGTCGAGAAATCCGTAGCCGAAGAACTGGAAGTCGGCCTTTATGTCGGCCTCGGCGGCTTGCATGGCAGCGGTGTCGTTGGCCTTCATTGCGGCCTCGTAGCGGCGCAGCGCCTCCTGGGCAGCGCGTCCGCGCTCTATACGTTCGGCATAGCTGACGGTGTTGACTGTGTCGCCCTGAGCGTTCACCGAAACGCCGTCGATGAGGTCGTTGATGCCCGGCACAAAGCTGTCGGCATCATGGTTGGCAAGTATGGACAGCCCTTTGGGGATGGCTATCTCGCCGAGTATGGCAGGCTTGTCGTCGGTGCGTTCCTTCGACGGGTTGATTATGCCGAATGCCACAAGCGACTGTCCGCAGGAGCCGTTGTAAAGACCCTCCATGGCAGCCAGTTTCATGGGCTGCACTTTGGCAACCTGAACGGCCGAGCCGTCGCCGGTCCAGATGGTGAGCACAATGCCGGCCAGACCTACCCACGATGCCACTTTCATCGAGTCCTTGGCAAGGGATATGTTGCTTTTCTTATAGAGGAACCAGCAGCTAACGCCCACTACGAACACGGCGCCGAGCACCCATCCGGAAAGCACTGTGTGGAAGAATTTGTTGACTGCCACGGGCGACAGGGCCACATCGGCGAACGATACCATCACGTTGCGCATCTGAGCGGGATCGAATTCCATACCCACGGGATACTGCATCCAGGCGTTGGCCACCAGAATCCAGTAGGCCGACAGGCACACACCCGCTGCGGTGAGCCAGGTGGAGGCCAGATGGAACCCCTTGCTGACGCGGTTCCAGCCGAAGAACATCACGGCGATGAAAGTGGATTCAAGGAAGAACGCCACGATGCCTTCGATGGCCAGCGGGGCGCCGAAAATGTCGCCCACGAACCATGAGTAATTGCTCCAGTTTGTGCCGAACTCGAATTCGAGAATAATGCCGGTGGCCACGCCGCAGGCAAAGTTGATGCCGAAAAGGAGCATCCAGAATTTTGTGATTTTTTTCCAGCGTTCCAGGCCGGTTTTAAGATAGATGCTTTCCATGATGCCCACAATGAGCGAAAGCCCGATGGTGAGCGGCACGAAAAGCCAGTGAACTATGGCCGTCAGGGCGAATTGTCCGCGCGACCAGTCAATGGTGCTGAGAAGATCTTCCATGGTCGGAGTGTTTGGTTGTTATGTAGTGTGTTAGTTGTTTTCGGCCGGATGGCTTGCGGGAGCAGGCTGCGACAGGGCATGGCGCACGGCGGCGGCACGGTCGCGGTCGTTGTCGTAGTTCTCCTGCAGTATGTCGGGGAAAAAGAACAGCCTGAATATGGCGAAGAGAATCACCAGCTTGATGATGATGATGGCCCACAGCCGACGTCCCACGGTCATTGACCGGAAACCGTCGACATACATGTGGAATGCCCGGCTGAAAAATCCCTCGCTCATGTGCTTGTTGATGGTGGCTGAATCTTTTTTTAGGATAACGGCTCCGTTTTTTCTGTTTTTTAATCTAACTTTGCCGCTGCATTTCTGGTTTGGTTGTAGTGTGTAAGCAATACAGCCGAAACAAATTTAGATAACTTTCCAATCTTTACAAAACAATTACAATAAAAATATCATGGCAAGTTGGTTTGAATGTAAAATACGTTACGACAAGACTCAGGAGAACGGTTCAATCAAGAAAGTGACCGAACCCTATCTGGTGGATGCGCTGAGCTTTACAGAGGCGGAGGCGCGTATCATAGAGGAGCAGACCCCGTTCATCAGCGGTGAAGTGAATGTCACCGCGGTGAAGCGCACAAAAATCAGTGAGATTTTCTGGGACGACTCGGCCGACAAGTGGTATCTGGTCAAGGTGGCTTTTATCACCATCGACGAGAAATCGGCTGTTGAGAAGAAAACCACATCGCTCATACTGGTGGCCGGCTCCGATTTCAAGGGCGCTTACGACAACTTCATGGAGGGGATGAAAGGCACAATGGCCGATTTCGAGATTGTTTCGATAACCGAAACACCCCTGATGGATGTTTATAAGGTGAAGGTGAAAGAGGACAAGCCCGCACAGTGAGGCGCACATGCTCCGCATGGGGCATCTCTTTCCATTGCTCAAATATTATCCAAAAACAGGTGAATCATGTCGACAATAGCTGAGAATATATGTAAAATCAGGGAGTCGCTTCCCGAAGGCGTAACACTTGTGGCGGTGTCGAAGTTCCATCCGGCGCAGGCCATACAGGAAGCCTATGAAGCCGGGCAGCGAAACTTCGGCGAAAGCCGGGTGCAGGAGCTTGCGGCGAAGGTGCCGCAGCTGCCAGGCGATATCAATTGGCATTTCATCGGACATCTGCAGACCAACAAGGTGAAGCAGCTGCTGCAGTTGCGCCCGGCGCTTATCGAGAGTGTGGATACCGAACGCCTCCTCGACGTCATCGACCGCGAGGCTGTCAAGCTGGGTGTCACCGTACGTGTGCTCATGCAGCTGCATGTGGCCAGGGAGGAGACCAAATTCGGCTTCTCGCCCGACGAGCTGATGCAATATTTTGCCGACCGCAGGTTCGAGAGCCTTCAGGCCACACATATCTGCGGTGTGATGGGGATGGCCTCGAACACCGACGACCAGACGCGCATTGCCGATGATTTCAATCTGATAGCCTCAACATTCCGCGACATCTGCACGCAGTGCCCCGATCTCCGGGGCTTCGACACAGTGAGTATGGGCATGAGCCACGATTATCCCCTCGCGGTGGATTGCGGTTCAACGATGGTGCGTGTAGGTACGGCCATATTCGGTGAACGTCAGTATTGACATCCTAAGAATCGCTCTTGATTCCGGTAAAAACACAGCCGCCGCGTCAGAAATCCGATTCTGACGCGGCGGACGTGTTTTTGCGGCGGACGCATTTTTATTGGTCCTGGAGCTGTTCCGGGCTGAGGTACTGTTATGCTGTGGGCTCGGACACGAGCACCTTGTCGATGCGTGCGCCGTCCATGTCCACTATTTCGATATTCAGGCCGTTGTAAGTGAGTGTGTCGCCTGCATGAGGAATTTTCTTGAACTCTTCGAGGATAAGCCCGGCCACCGTTGAGAAATGCGCAGGGACATAGTCCTCTTCCCGGTGGAAAAATGTCAGGAAATCGTAAACGGGACACTGGCCGTCCACCAGCCAGCTGCGGCCGTCGGCGCGTGGGGTGATGAACGCTTCGTCGGTGCCTACCTCAACCGGGCCGACAAGTCCGCCAAGCACATCGCAGAGCGTCACGAGACCCTGCACCTCGCCGTACTCGTCGCACACCAGTCCGCAATGCACGCCTTTATGTTTGAGTACGTCGAGTGCATCGTAAACCTGCATTATTTCCGGGATGAAAGTGCCTGGGCGCACCATCTCATTCAGGTTGAAATTATCGCCGCAGATGTCGAACACCAGATCTTTCAGATGCACCACACCTACGATGTGGGTGCGTGTGGCATCATATACGGGATAGCAACTGTGAGTGTCGCGTTTGATGGCGTCCTTTATCTGGCAGGCGGTCATGCCGAGGTCGAGCGAAACGAAATCTATTTTCGGCGTCATGATGGAGCTTATCTTCTCATCGCCCATGGCAAGGGCGCGGAACATGATGCCCTGTTCAAGGTCCTTTACCTCGCCAGCGTCGGTGCCTTCGCGGATTACGGATTTTATCTCCTCTTCGGTCACTTTCTCGGCTTCTTTGTCAAGGCCGAATATCTTTACGAGCAGTCCTGTTGATTTTGACAGCAGCCACACAGCGGGCATGGCTATCACTGACAGCAGCTTCATCGGCTTTGCGACAATCAGAGCCACGCGGTAGGATGCATTGAGCCCTATACGTTTGGGAAACAGCTCGCCCACCACAATCGACAGGTAAGTCACCACAATCACGATGGCCGTCTGGGCTGCCATTTTCGATGCAGAGGCAGGCACGCCGGCCGAAGAGAGCCATCCGGCAACGCTGTCGGCCAGTGCTGCGCCGGAGAACAGACCGGTGAGGATGCCGATGAGTGTGATGCCTATCTGCACTGTGGATAGAAATTTGTCTGGCTCCTCCGACAGTTTCAATGCTATAGCCGCGCTTTTGCCCCCCTTGCGGGCGGCTGTGGCCAGTTTTGATTTACGTGCTGAAATCAGTGCTACCTCCGACATTGAGAAGATGCCGTTGAGCAGGATCAGGAAAATGATTATCACGAGGTCGCTCATATGCGGTTGTGATGTGGTTTACAGGATTTTTGTGGTGAATATTGATTGATGCAGGTGAACATTGGTTTAACAACTGCAACGGGAGCATTGTTTGTAGGATTGCATCCTAAGATGCCGTGAAGATACGAAAAAAAACGAAACCGGGCTCGATTCGCATCGATCCCGGCTCCTTCCTTATTGGCATTTGTATATGAAACAAACTTATCAGTATTCGTTATGAATAGGCCGTGCTGCGTTGGTCAACGAGGCCGTGCCGTAGTTCGTTATATACTCCAATTAATCAATCATTCATTCAATCAATCATTACATTCAATCATTATTATATTATGAGGAACGCTTTTGCCAAGCGTGTGGTTGCTCTATCGCAATGTGCAGCGGACACAGGGGCAGGCATTGTAGGTTGCTTGCATTGCAAGCAAGGCATATCAATCAGAAAAGTTGTCAGTGCCTGGAAGTTTTTCTTGGTATCATTCAAGCACCGGATGTTAGTGTTTTCTGATTTGGTGCCTCCGTTTCCGTTTGCAGAGCAAATTAACGAAAAAAGTATAAACCAAAAAACTGCTTGGTGCTTAAATTATGTTAATGTTGCCATTGCGTCCACATGTATGCGTGTTGTCGCGCATTTTTATGCATTATTACATCTTATTTTCAATATTTTTTTGGTTAAACCGCTCACTGGAAAATGACGCGACGCCCTTATGCCCGGAATCCACAAAATCGTCTTTCCGGCCGTCAGGAGCCATTTTTCGCTTTTTTCAGCCACGGAGAGGTGAGCATTGCTGAATATGTCGCTCACCAGTTTCGTTCCATGCATGCCAAACGGCGCCATGCGGTCAGAAATATTCCATTTTCGTAGCGAGAGTATCCGGGTGTTACCGATTAATGCGTCGAAATCAAGCCAAAGCGTATGGTTGTCGCGCGACGGAGTGAAATCCCGTGGGTCGACGAGTGAAAAATGCAGAGGGAGCGGAGTGTGTACGGTGCCGGCACGAAGTGCGGCGGCTATGTCTATGTCAATCCGCGCGTCGGATTCAGGGCGTATGGCGGATGTATCTGTGGGGATGAGGTGCCCGCGGTCGAGAAGCCATTGGCCGTGGCCGTCGGTGGCAAAAACTTTTCCGCTTGCTCCGGAGTTGTATGCCTTAACGATATTCTCGACTACAGGCATAGGGCAGCCTCCGAATTCTGCATTGCTGAGAATGTGCCACAGCAGCGTTGTGCCGCAACGTCGCCGCATAACGGCCTGCAGGTCGATGCAGCCGGCTGCATCAGTGCATTCTGCAGCTTCGTCGGCCACAAGTTCCGCCAGAAGCCTGCGGTCGGCGTCGAGGTTGGATGCAGTGGTGAGCACACCTGTGGAAAACGTGGGGAACGCTTCGCGGATCTGCGGCAGCAGGCGGTTGCGCCACATGTTGCGTCGGCAGTCCGTCAGGGCGTTGGTCGAGTCTGTCACATAAGGCAGTCCCCGTATGGCAAGAAAATCGAGAATGTCGGCGCGTGTCACCGTCAGCAGCGGGCGCACAAAGCGGTCGCGGTGTGCGGGGATGCCGCACAGGCCTTTCATTCCGGTTCCACGCGTGAGGTTGAGCATGAATGTCTCCACCGAGTCGTCGGCGTGGTGCCCCAGGGCGATGCACTGCAGTTGCCTCGGCGGCTTGTCAGCATGCATGCCAAGTTCTGTGTCGAACCAGTTGTAGCGCAGCCGTCGGCATGCCATCTCCACCGATTCGCCTGTGGCGGCGCGTTCAGCTTCGGTGTCGAACTCCACACACCGGAACTCGCAACCCAGCCGGTCGGCCATGCTGCGGGCAAACTCCTCGTCGCGCATGCTTTCCTGCCCGCGCAGATGGAAGTTGCAGTGCAAAGCCACGCATCTGAAACCTGCGGCAGCCGTGGCGGCAAGAAGAGCCACCGAATCAGGCCCCCCGCTGAAGGCCACGCCAACCGGACGGTCGCTGTGGATTCCCGCTTTGCGGTAAAATTCTGTTACTTCGGCTTGCAGCATATACAATGATGGGCTTGTGTGGACTAAATCTGCATGTGAAGCGGCAGGCAGCGGGTGAGGTAGGCGCGTGCCTCGTTCCAGGGGATTATGGTGGTGTCCGGAGTGTTGGGGTTGATTGCCACCGGAATCTCGTTGAGGTCGAAACGAACATACATGCGCCCTTTGGCCGATTTGAAAAGTATAATCTGCAGATTGGCGGCCATCGGCACGACATCGAAGTCCCTCCAGTGCAGGGCCACGGTGTCGAAATAGTTCGTCAGATAGTAGCAGCCGGGGATACGCATAAGCGACAGCAGCGGCATCAGGGTCTCGGCATGTCCGAAACGCAATTCCACGCTTGCCTTGTTCTCGCCGCGGGCAGCGGCGTCTGTGGTGTCGATCAGATTTTGGAGGAGGTCGGCGGCAATGTCGGCCGGTTCAACCGAGAGGGTCGTGGCCGTGCGCCGCAGGTAATGGCCGAGGTTCTCGCATGCCCACAGGCTGTTGAGTTCCTCAAGTGTGAAATAGTGCAGCAGATTGATGGGTACGCCCATCGCGGGGAGTCCGCGGAGCACGCTGTAAGCATCCCACGAAAGCTTGGCCGCATCCTTGTTTGAAAGATATTTGGCATCGGTGACCAGACGGCGTGCCGGTGCGGCCGGTGCTGTGGTTTCGAAAAACATGTCGTACGGCGCCTCCCAGGGTTTCTGTTTCGCCCATTCCACATAGCTTTCAATCACATCGAATGGTCTTAGCAGCAGGGAATTCTGACGACCGGACGACGTGGCGATCTCTACCGAATTGTTCAGCCGGTCGAGCTGGTGGGTGAATTCGTACATGCTCATGACGCAGCGGGGTGCGTATGAACTGATGGCGTTCACTTTGGTGTCGCGGAAAAGGGTGGGGAACGTGCGGAACATGCGGGATGCTATGCCTCGCTGTTCGGCCATTCCAAGTGAATCGAGCGCTCCCCAGCGGTTGTGCGACATCTCGATTATGTTCCCGACCACGGCAAGCATCTCTTTCCCTAAAGGGGAGAGCACGCCGGCCGAGTCGGCTGCGGCGAGCCTGCGGGCCAGTTTCACCGATGCGTTGGGCGAGGAGAGGAACCGTGCTCCATGCCGGCCGATATGATTGATGAACACCGGTGTCAGTGAATCAGGAACTGCTATGCGTGCTTCAGGCACGGGATATGGTTTGGCCGAACCGAGGCAGTCGTCTGCCGGGTAAGAGGTTGCCGTCGGATCGGTTTGTGCGCCGACGGCCCAGCACATCAATATGGCGGCGGATATGAGTAAAAAACGCTTCATTGTGGTACGCATTAAGCGGTTTATTAGTATCTTTGTGATTATTGTTCAAAAATAGTAAATAATGGCCGAAGAAAAAAATTTAGGTAAAATAAGCGGACCGGATGCCGCCGAGAAGGCTCTGGCCGATATTGACCGCCGCCTGGCGCAGAATCCCGCCGATGCCGCACTGCTTGTGGAACGTGGCAAGCTGCTCTGGGGGCTTGACCGCCGTGGAGAGGCCATAAGCGCGTATGAGCAGGCTGCCGCCATCGATCCGCAGGGACCGGCCGCGCCGCTGCTTGAACATACACGTGCCATCATGGATTTTTTCAATCCCGATCTGCTCAATCCCTGACCGGCATGACCAATGAACAGTTTTTCAGTTCCGGAGTGTAATAATGTCAGCCAAATTTTTTTATCAGTCGAAACACAGAACAATGCAATGAAGTTCAGACCATTCTCGCTAAATCTTAAGGGACGCCTGACGGAATATGACCATCCGGCTGTGATGGGTATTCTCAATGTTACGCCCGATTCGTTTTACGCCGGTTCCAGAGTTACAGGCACTGTTGAGTTGCACCGCCGCGTAGAGCGTATGCTCGCTCAGGGGGCGGATATCATAGATGTAGGAGGATATTCCTCGCGTCCGGGAGCCGATGATGTCAGCCCCGAGGAGGAGATGGCGCGTGTGCGGCGTGGTGTTGAAGCCATACGCCGCGTGTCGGCCGATATTCCGGTGTCGGTCGATACGTTCCGTGCCGATGTGGCGCGCCATGCAGTGCTCGACTGGGGAGCCGACATTGTCAACGACATATCCGGAGGTGCAATCGACAGCGGAATGTTCCCCACGGTGGCTGAGCTGAAAGTCCCGTACGTACTCATGCACATGCGCGGCACGCCTGCCACCATGCAGACAATGACCGACTATGAGGATGTCACAGCCGATGTGGTGGCCGAGCTCTCAGGGCTTATGCACCGGTTGGAGCTGGCCGGTGTTGCCGATATAATAATCGATCCCGGATTCGGATTCGCCAAGACACTCGACCAGAATTACGAACTTATGAGGCACCTGCCGCAGATGGCGCAGCTGCTCGGCAAACCGGTACTTGTGGGTATATCGCGCAAATCTATGATTACCAAACTTCTTTCTGTTACTGCCGACGAGGCATTGCCCGGAACAGTGGCACTCAACACCTTCGCCCTGCTCAACGGAGCCTCGATTCTGCGTGTCCACGACGTGGAAGCCGCCGTGCAGGCTGTCAGAATAGTTTCCCGACTTTCTTGAAAATCCTATAAAGTTTATTTCCGACCGACACCTAACCGCTTTTCCGTCATGATTGAATCGTTTGGCATCAAGGATGTTCTTGACATAGTGATAGTGGCTCTGATTCTCTACTATCTTTACAAGATAATGAAGGAGTCCGGCACAATCAACATCTTTTATGGTGTGCTGGCCTTTATTCTTGTGTGGGTCGTGGCAGCCGAGATTCTGGAGATGAAGCTTATCGGCACGATTCTTGACAAGGTGATGAGTATCGGCCTGCTGATTCTCGTGATTATTTTCCAGGACCAGATCAAACGGTTTCTGGTGGAACTCGGCTCGAAAAAACGCTGGAAGTTTCTCACCGGGATGTTCCATCACCGAGGCAAGGACGGCGGGGAGGACCTGCATTCGCGTGTGATGCCGATTGTGTATGCCTGCATGAACATGTCGAAAAGCAAGACCGGCGCACTCATTGTGATACAGCAGGACGTGCCCCTCGAAAATTACGAAAAGAGCGGTGACATTATTGATGCCGAAATCAACAGCCGCCTGATAGAGAACATATTTTTCAAGAATTCACCGCTTCACGACGGTGCAATGATTATTGACGGTGGCAAAATCAAGGCTGCCGGATGCATTCTGCCTGTAAGTCACGACACCAACGTGCCGCGTTCGCTGGGGCTGCGCCACCGGTCGGCGCTCGGCATTTCGCAGGCTACCGATGCTTTTGCAATTGTTGTGAGCGAGGAGACGGGCAACATCTCGGTGGCGCACCGCGGGCAACTCACCACGCGACTCAGCTCCACAGAGCTTGAAAAACGCCTGAGTCATCTGTCGGTCATCTGACCACCCCACAATCAGTCGAACACATCGGCAATCGATTCTGTGACTTCCTCGCCTTCAGGCACCTCTTCCCAGAATTCCTTGTCGCATAGTCCGGAGAAATCAACGTCAAACACGCTGTTCTGCGAGTAATGCAGCGTGGGGTCGGCGTAAACACGTTTCATGTACTGGCCATAGATGGGGAGCGCCATTGCTGCACCCTGGCCGTTGGCCATGGAGTTGAAATGGATGTAGCGCTCGTCGCCGCCTACCCAGACGCCCGACACCAGATCGGGGGTGAAGCCCATGAACCATCCGTCGGCATTGTAGTTGGTGGTTCCGGTCTTGCCGCCCATCTGTGCCGTAATGTTGTAGGGAGCGCGGCGCACACGGTTGCCCGTACCGCCGTCCACCACATTGAGCAGCATCGACAGGATTTTGGCATACGCTTTTTCCGATATCACCTCGGTGTGGGTGGTGTTGAATTCCGAAATTACGTTGCCGTTGGCATCGGCTATGGAGGTGACGAACACCGGAGTGGCGCGCATGCCGTTGTTGGCGTAGGCCGTGTAGGCTCCCACCATCTCCTTGATCGACACTTCGCACGAGCCGAGGCAGAGCGACATCACTGGGTCTATGTGGTTGGTGATGCCGAAGTTGTGCATGTTGCGCACAAGGGTGGTAGGCGACAGCTGTGCCATGAGCCGGGCCGAAATCCAGTTGTTCGAGTTGGTGAGCGCCCAGCGGAGGTCGACCATCTCGCCCACACGGGCCGAGCCGGAGTTGCGTGGTGCCCAGGGGCGTCCGTTCTCGTCGGTGAACACCGGCTGTGTGTTCGACATCATATCGCACGGGGTGAAGCCCTCCTCCATGGCATATGTGTAGAGGAACGGCTTTATGGTGGAGCCTATCTGGCGGCGTCCGCTCGAAACCATATCATATTGGAAGAACGAGAAATTGGGGCCTCCCACGTAGGCTTTCACATGGCCGTTGCGGGGGTCCATGCTCATGAAGCCTGTACGCAGGAAGTGCTTCTGCCAGAGCAGCGAGTCGCGCGGGGTCATGATGGTGTCGACCACACCTTCGTAGGAGAACACGTTCATTTCGCGTGGTGTGTTGAATGATTTCGTGATTTCCTCGTCGGATGCTCCGGCCGCCTTGAGCACGCGGTAGCGCTCGGTCTGGCGTATGGCATGGTTTATAAGATTCTCTATCTTCACGTTGCCAAGCTCGGTGGCATTGGAAGTGTAGGGGGCATTGCGCTGGCCGCGTTTTTCGCGGAAGAAGGCTTTCTGGAGCGAACTCATGTGCGACTGCACCGCCTCTTCGGCATACTGCTGCATGCGGGAGTCGATGGTGGTGTGGATTTTGAGTCCGTCGGAATAGATGTCGTATTTCGAGCCGTCGGGTTTGGGATTCTTCTCAATCCATCCGAACAGCGGATTCTCCTCCCACGCAATCGAGTCGTCGACAAATTTCTGCATGTCCCATGAGCGGTAGTCGGAGCGCACAGGTTTCTTGGCCGAAAGGATGCGGCGCAGCTCTTCGCGGAAATATGGTGCCAGACCCTCCTTGTGGTCCACGCGGTGGAACTTCAGGGTGAGCGGAAGCTGCTTGAGCGAATCGGCCTGGGCTGCAGTGAGCATCCCCTGTTTCTCCATCTGCTCGAACACGGTGTTGCGCCTCTGACGGGTGCGTTCGTTGTGGCGCACGGGGTTGTAGTAAGCGGGGTTCTTCACCATGCCCACAAGTGTGGCGGCCTCCTCGATGTTGAGCTCGTTGGCGTTTTTGCCGAAATAAACGTGTGCGGCCGATTTGATGCCCACGGCATTGTAAAGGAAGTCGAACTGGTTGAGATACATCTTTATGATCTCGTCCTTAGAGTAGTAGCGCTCGAGTTTTACGGCAATCATCCACTCGATAGGCTTCTGCAGGGCGCGGTCGAGCAGGTTGTGGGTTGTGGGTGAGTAGAGCTGTTTGGCCAGCTGCTGGGTTATGGTTGAGCCGCCGCCGGCATTTTTCTGCTGCATCACCAGTGTCTTTACGAACACGCGCATGAAGGCGCGCATGTCGATGCCCGAATGGTCGAGGAAACGGGAGTCCTCCGTGGCTATGAGGGCGTCGATCACGTGCTGGGATATCTCGTTGTAGTCGGCATAGACACGGTTGCCGGAGTTGCGGTAGTAGCGTCCCATCTCCTTGCCGTCGGAAGTGTAGAGCACTGTGGCGAATTTGTCGTTGGGATTCTTCAGCTCTTCGATAGGGGGCATGTAGCCTATCCATCCGTTATATATCAGAAGGAAAAAGACAATCATAGCAGCGAACCCGATGGCAAACGCAGTCCATATGAGTTTTATAATGGAGCGGTTGCGCCGGGCACGGCTGTCGGAATCTATATTCTTTGCTATCATTTTGTTGCCTGTGTGCTATATATGCGAAATGTGTCGATGGTGGATGGCGGCAGGCTCTGTGGCATGCCGCATGCAATCGGCAAAGTTAAGAAATAATCGCTGAAATTGCCCAATCGGCGCCGATAATGAAAGGTTATTTTGTAAATTTGTGGTGAAACACCGTCACACTTTAAATTACTTTACATTTGGATATGCACAACCACCAAGCCACCAATGCCTGCGACTGTGAGCGCGACCTTCCCGAATTCAACCTGATGCAGACTGTGAAACGGCGCTTTTTCGCCATGCGCAACGGGGCGCTTGCCGAGCAGATGCGCTCACGCGGTCTGACGTACCGCATAAATTTCGGGCTTAATCTTCCGCAGATCAAGGAAATCGCAGCCGATGTAACGGCGTCCGTTCCTCACACCAAAGAGCTTATTGACCTTTCAATGGAACTTTGGGCCAATGAGGCCACGCGCGAAAGCCGTCTGATGGCTCCCATGATTTTCCCGGCGGATGTGTTCACCCGCCAGCTTGCGGAAAAATGGCTTTCCGAGGCGCAGACGGTGGAGGTGGCGGATGTGCTGTGCCATGCGTTGCTGCGCAAATGCGGATTCGCCTATGATGTGGCCATTGAGTTGCTGCAGCGTCCGGATGCTTCGGATATGAACCGCTACGCAGCCCTCCGGTTGCTTCTGAACCTGGTGGTTACCGGTGCTGTGGGTGCCGCTGAAACGCAACAGGCCGCCATCGACGAGCAACGGCGGGCCTGCAGTCTCACTCAGGGTGTTGCGGCGCAACTGCTAAGTGAGTTTGAATGAATGTAAGTTATAAGGAAGGAACCGGAATCGGTTGATGATGTACGTGGCATCAGCGGTCCACAATCAGGGTGAGCACGCCTGACGAATCGTAGCACACCTCTTCGAATACGGGGTCGGCCGTATAGAGCCGGTAACCGTTCTTGCTGCGGCTTACCGATTCTATGCTCGATTTGAACCCGTTGTGCACGAGCAGATTGTAGAGCTTGCCGGGCACGATTGCTTTCAGCAGAGTGGGCGAAAGCGAATAGTTGGCCGGGGCCGAGATGCTGGTAAGGTTGCCTTTGGCATCGAACTCCATGTCGATGCCGTCGGCGAGCGAGAGGCTGAAGATGCCTGATATGTAGTTCTTTTCACAGCGAACCACCGCATGTCCGTCGCAATGCTTCTCGAGAAATTTTTTTGCTTTCGACGGTATTTTTGAATAGTCGGTACTTCCGGCTATTGCCGGGCCGACGCCTGTATAGAATGTCGGTGATATCCCTCTCGGCATTACATCACTGCCGGCCTGTGCGAAAGCGCCGGTGATGCTGACAACCGACATGATTGCTCCGGCTATGACAGCCTGGATGCAGCGCAGTGTTTTGACAGTAGTTTTCATATCCCTTAGTGTGTTTTCAATTGAACGCTTTTGTGAGCAAAGTGTTTAATGCAGTGAGTGTTACATCTTTGTCACGTTCTTGATATTAAAACACTTGGGAGGTTTGTGGTGTTCACATCGGGAGATAAAAATATCCGGCTACTTACCTGCAAAAATGCCCGGATTTATTACAAAGGTGTGTAAAAACTTGTGCGGTTGGCCAGTTTTAATGTAATTTTGCAATTAACCCCTTCCCTGGCTGAACTGCGGAGGGCGTATCAATAATATTTATCTGACTTGAACTCAACACGAAACAGATCGGTAGGTGACCATCGGGATGAGGCAGCCGTGCGGCCTGACAACAATCCCCGTGGGCTCAAGCATGTGCTTGCAGTGCGGTTTTCGGCACTTGGCGATGTGGCCATGACTGTGCCGGTGCTCTATAGTGCATGCGCATGTTATCCTGACCTGCATTTTACATTTATAACGCGCAAGTCCATGACTTCGATATTTATCAATCCGCCCGCCAACCTCACTGTGCGTGGCATTGACCTGGAGCATGGCTACAAGGGTGTGAGCGGATTGTGGAAGCTTTTCAGGGAACTGCGCGCAGAGGTGGGATTCGATGGCTTTATCGACCTCCACGATGTGCTCCGCACAAAGATTTTCAGCGTGTTCTGCAGGTTGAGCGGCATACCGGTGTCAACAATCAACAAGGGCCGGCGTGGCAAGCGGGCCCTTACACGGCGTCATAACAAGGTGCTGCTTCCGTTGCAGTCGTCGCGGGCGCGCTACCGTCAGGTGTTTCATCGCATCGGACTGCCTGTGGAAAGCCGTTTCGACGGGCTGTATGGAGAATGCGGAAAGGGTAATCCCGCCGATTTCGCAGCAATAACCACCCCTAAGCTGCCGGGCGAGAAGTTCGTGGGGATAGCTCCATTTGCAAAGCATGCCGGAAAGATTTATCCGCCGGCCCTGATGTTCAGGGTGCTTGAGGGAATTGTAGAAGT
Source organism: uncultured Porphyromonadaceae bacterium (assembly GCA_900540205.1). Classification (GTDB taxonomy): domain Bacteria; phylum Bacteroidota; class Bacteroidia; order Bacteroidales; family Muribaculaceae; genus UBA7173. The sequence goes on from UQER01000016.1 coordinate 32,254, forward strand.
GCCGGGCGTGCGGATATTCCTGTTCGGCGGCGGTGGCGAAGAGAGCCGACTGCTCGACATGTGGGCCGGCAAATTCGATAATGTGACCTCACTTGCCGGCAAACGTTACGGGTTTGCCACCGAGCTGGCTCTTGTAAGTCATCTTGACGTGATGGTGTCGATGGATTCTGCCAACATGCATCTGGCTTCGCTTGTGCGCACCCCTGTGGTCAGCATTTGGGGCGCCACGCACCCATATTGCGGATTCAAGGGGTGGCGTCAGCGTGAGGAGGACACGGTGCAGCTGCCAATGACATGCCGCCCGTGTTCGGTGTTCGGCAACAAACCGTGTTTCCGAGGAGATTATCACTGTCTGAGGGGAATTTCGCCCAATGCGGTGATACGCAGAGTGAAAAGGTATATCGCCCCCGACGATGCCGGGCTAAAGGCGAAAAGTTAAAGTTTACGCTTAAATTTAAAATAACGTTCAACCATACGTGGCGATACGGTGTTTTAAATGGTACATCCGTCACGCCTGGAATTCATTCTACAAAACGGCGTGCCTTAAATCAGAACTTTTGAGACAATGAAGCATTTTACACAATTCATCACACGGCGCGTGCTTGCGGCGATGGTGGCCACTGCCTCTATATTGCCGTTTGTACAGGCACAGATACCGGTCAACTACTACAATTCGTGTATCAACAAAAGCGGCGCGGAGCTTAAGACGGCTCTTCATGTGCTGCTTTACAACCACAACGAGGTGTCGAGCTACAGCAACCTGCCCAACTATTTCCGCAAGACCGATGTGTATCCTCCGGGCGATTCGCGCTACGGCCAGTGGTGGGACATGTACTCCGACATCCCCCTGAGATCCTCCACCTTCTCAGGGCTGAACCGTGAGCATGCCTTCCCTAAATCATGGTGGGGCGGCTCGACGGGGACCCCTGCGTATGTAGACCTCAACCATCTCTATCCTGCCGAGGCCAGGGCTAACCAGGCCAAGAGCAATTATCCGCTGGGGGAAGTGCAGCTGCCTGCCCTGTTCGATAACTCCATTACCAAAGTAGGTTATCCCGTGAACGGTCAGGGTGGCGGAGCCAAGGAGGTGTTCGAGCCTGACGACGAGTATAAAGGCGATTTTGCCCGCACATATTTCTACATGGTGACGTGCTACCAGAATCTCAGCTGGAAATACACCTATATGGTGAGCAACAACACCTATCCCACGCTTAACAACTGGTCCATCGACTTGCTGATGAAATGGCATCGTGCCGACCCTGTGAGCGAAAAAGAGAAGAACCGTAACGAGGAAGTATACCGCGTGCAGTCAAACCGCAACCCTTTCATCGACTATCCGGAGCTGGCCGACTATCTGTGGGGCAGCAGGAAGGGCAGCCCTTGGACCCCCGGTTCCGTAGCACCTCCGGTGGGCGAACAGATGCTGATCGCTCCGGTCAACGGTCTTGACCTCGATTTCGGCCAGAATGCCGTGGGCGATGCGGCCACTTCCACTGTGCTGTTCCGTGGAGAAAACCTGCAGACCGACATTGCCGTGGCGATAATACCTTATTCCAGAGGTTCCAACGATGCAGAACGCGAGCAGTATAAAAAGATGGCTTCGATGTTCACCATTGATGTCGAAACCTTGAGCAAGGCTAATATCAATAGCCCGTCGGGTGTTTATCTACGCGTGACCTATACCCCTACGGAGGTGGGCGACCATCTTGCCAAACTTTCAATCGAAGGTGATCCAAACGAGGCTTCGCGTGAGGTGGTGCTCCGCGGAACAGGATGCCCTGTGCCCACCCTCAGCCGTCTCACGGCCTATGAGGCTTCCAATGTCACCTCCACCGGTTACACTGCCACATGGAGCGCTGCTCCTGAAGAGGAGGATGTGGACTACTATGTGCTTACGCGCACAATCATAAACGGCGCAACCTCTACGGTAGAGACCATTGAGGCCGAGACCAACGAATATGAAATATCCGGCTGCACCCCCGGAACGCAGGAGGTGTACACGGTCCAGTCGGCCAAACTCGGCCATCTCTCCGACCCGTCGAATTCCATCACCGTAAATCTCGAATCGAGCGGTATCGTCGACGTGGAGACCGACAATCCTCTTGGATGGGTGGCTTATAGCGGAGGTATACGCATAATCTGCGGAGAACCTCACACCGGTGTCATGATTTACGATGCCATGGGTCGTCTGATCCGAGTAATTGATTACGTGGAGAACAACACCACCATAGATCTGCCCTACGGTGCGTTCTTCATAGTGACCGACCAGCAGCGTACGCCGGCGCGTATCGTGGTACGTCCGTAATCGGGAATGATGCCGTCCAGCCTTCTGGTCGCGGCTACATTCTGATAATTGCACACGCGGCGGGGATACGGCTTGATGCCGTGTCCCTGCTGTGGCGTGAAAATAACGAACCAATCATAAGTTGAATTTTTAAGCAGTTTACATCGGAAATATGCTCAAGAATGACTCGGACCAGCTGATGCTGATAATAAATCCGATTTCGGGCACAGGAACCAAAAAGGGGGTGGCCGGAATGGTGGAGCAACGTTTCTCAGCTCTCGGCTTTGAGGTGGATGTGCGCATCACCGGCGGACGTGGAGATGCCACCCGCCTGGCGCGCGAGGCTGTGGACAAAGGCTATAAAGGCGTGCTTGCGTGTGGCGGCGACGGAACGGTGAACGAGACGGCAACTGCCCTTTGTGGTTCGTCGACGGCGTTGGGCATTCTCCCGGCAGGTTCCGGCAATGGTCTGGCCCGGCATCTCGGCATCCCGGTAGATGTGGAGGCCGCCATCGGAATTGTGGCCGCCGACAACATAGTTGCCTGCGATTACGGCACGGTGAACGACCATCCGTTTTTCTGCACATTCGGCATGGGCTTCGATGCAGCTGTCAGCCACCGTTTTGCCCGACAGAGCCGGCGCGGACTGCTGAGCTATGTTCGGAGCGCAGTGAGTGAGTATCTTCAGTTCCGTCCGCAGACCTATACCCTCAGTGCCAACGGCAAGATTCTCACTGAAAAGGCCTTCCTTGTGGCGGTATGCAATGCCTCGCAGTGGGGCAACAATGCCTATATTGCCCCGCAGGCCAGCATAACCGACGGATTGCTTGACATCATACTGGTGCACAGCGGTTCCCCCATCGATGCAGCCGTGATGGGGATGGATATATTCACCGGGTTTATCAACAAAAACACAATGGTGCATTGCTTCCGTGCGCCTGCAGCCGTGATTTACCGTTCGGCGCCCGGCGAGGCGCACATCGACGGCGAACCGATGATGCTTGACAACATACTCGACATTAAATGCCGTCATGGCAAACTTCAGGTGTACGCACCCGAAACGGACGATACGTTCACACCCATAGTGACACCTGTGAGAGGGATGCTGCGCGATGCTAAAATAACGTTGTCGCATCTTTTCCAGACCATTGTGAAACATTGATGCCTGATCCAGTTATGACGACTCCTGCTACAGCCGCCGCGTCAAATAAGCTGATTACTGTGGTTATTCCTGTTTTCAACCGGGAGCGGCTGCTTGTGCGCACTCTCGATTCGATTGCTGCGCAGGATACCCGCCGCATCAGGCTCATTGTAGTTGACAACGCTTCGGCCGATGGAAGCCGCCGTGTGGCAGAGCAGTGGTGCAGGGCTCATGCTTATGTGGATGCCATCGTGACGGGTTGTGAGGTGCCGGGGGCTGCCGCCGCGCGTAATGCCGGGTTAAGACTTGCCGACACTCCTTATGTGATGTTCTTCGATTCGGACGACGAGATGCTCCCCGGGCATCTTTCGATGGTTCTCCGAGGTATTGAAGAACACCCCGAAGCTGACATTCTGGGTTGGCCTGCCCTGATAGAGGTTGCTTCAGGAAAATCAATCGAAGGATATTTTAATCAGAGCAGTCCGTTGCTTTGGCATCTGGTGCATTCCACATTGTCAACTCAGCGATTTGTTGCCACTGCCGAGCTGCTGCATCGCATAGGAGGCTGGGATGAGTCGCTTTCAGGATGGGATGATTATGAGCTTGGGGTTAGGCTTCTCATGGCAGCCCGGAGTGTGGTAAATATCAATGCTTCGGGTCATCCGACCATACGGGTGAATTTCACTGAGGAATCTATCACCGGCATCGGTTTTGCTGACAATCCCGCAAAATGGGAACGGGCGTTGGACGCCGTGGAGCGAGACCTTGCCGCTGAGTGTCCGCGCATGCTCGGCTGGGTGGATTACCGCCGGGCGGTGCTTGCAGCGGAATATGCCCGTGAGGGGAACCCCGAAAACGCCGCACGCCTGCGGGCCTTGGCGGCCGACAGGCGTGGCAATAAATTGATGGTACGGCTGATTTATTTCATTCACCGGCATTTCGGCCGCGGCAGCTGGCGCGTGGCATCGTTGTTTCTGCCGGGTGATTGCTGATTCAGTCGGCCTGTTTGCTTGGGAATGCGGCACGCAGTGCCTTCAATTCTGATGCGCGGATGGGTATCACGGTGCCGTGGCGCGGGTGAAAATTCATGGATACTTTCTCTGATACGGGTGCGAAATGCTCGAGATCGGTGGTCTCCGCAAATTCATAACGCTTGTTCATGTAGACGTCGTACATGAGGATATACTTGTCCTGACCGATCAGTTTGAATGTTCCGGCACCTTCCACGGCATCCTTTGTCTGCTGCTTGTAGTCGGGCTGTTCGTTCCATTTGCCTGAGGTGAGAGACTTTGTGGTGGCCACCTTTATGCCGTTGCCGTGACCTTCGGTCTTATAGAACATGTGATAACGTCCCTTGTCGAACACAATGTCGCCGTCGATGCACGATTTCTTGTCGGCAGGGATGAACAGCGGTTTCGGCTCGCCTTCCAGGTCGGTGAAGTCGGCATTTGCGTATGCGTAATGGATAACGTCAGGTGTGTCGCCGTACTGGAGCGAGAAGTAGACCATATATTTGCCTGCCTCCGGATCATAGATGGTCTGGGGCGCCCACACGCGTTTCAGATTCTCCTGCCCTGCGTAACGGTCGGGGAAATGGATGGCCGAGTGCTTCCAGTGGATAAGGTCGTCGGATTTGAGCAGGATGAGGCCACGGTTGGAGTCCCATCCGCGGTCAGATACCATGTCGGTCAGTACCATGTAGTATGCGCCGTCCTCGCCACGGAGCAGATGTGGGTCGCGCACGCCTCCGGTGACGCTTATTTCCTTTGAGTCGATTATCGGTTTATTGTCGTTCAAGGCCTTGTAGTTGAATCCGTCCTCGCTCACGGCATAACGCACAGCTTCTTCATCGCCGTGGTTCCCGGTGAAATATGTGAACAGATATGCCACATAGGGGTCTGCTTCAGTTTTTGCCTCATCGGCATGCGCCATGCACGGAATAGACATGGCTGACAATAATAAAATGTTTGCAAATAATTTTTTCATGGGTTGTCGGTGATAGGTTGGTAAAGTTTAGGTACAAATATACGGCAAATTATCCTAAATTTGCAACAGCAATGCCGTTCACCCATCTTAAATCCTGTTTACGCAAATCCTGTTTACGCATGAAAATCTCCAAAATCCTGTTGTCTGTAATCCTCATGTCGCTTGGCGTGACAGCCATGCAGGCCCAGACCTTGTTCGGTAAAGCCACGCTGTTTAACGACGGATGGCTGTTCTCTTTATCAGATGCACCCGAAATGTCTACCGTTGAATATGTGGATTCCGGCTGGCGTCCGCTCACTCTGCCTCACGACTGGAGCATAGAGCATCTGGCCGCTCCTACGCTCAACAGCTGCACGGGTTATTTCCCCGGAGGGATAGGATGGTACCGTAAACACTTTGCCATTCCTGAAAATGCCGCCCCCAAGCAGTTCCTTTACTTTGAGGGGGTGTACAACCGCAGCAAGGTTTATGTAAACGGTCATCTTGTGGGTGAGCGTCCCAACGGGTATGTGTCGTTCGCATATGATATAACTCCGTATCTGAACCCGGTCGGGGAGGACAATGTGATTGCCGTCAGAGTGGATCACTCCCGTGAGGCGGATTCAAGGTGGTACACCGGCTCCGGCATTTACAGGGATGTCTATCTTGTAGGCGCGGAGAAGGCCCGTTTTGACCTTTGGGGTGTGGGCTGGCGCTGTTCCAACCTCACACCTTCTCATGCGGAAGTGGTGGTGGACCTTGAGGCCGTGGATGAAAACCCCGGCTCAGGGCGCCTTACAGCAGAAGTGGAGGTTGTAGATTCGGCCGGCAAAGTGGTGGCACGCGCGCATGGTCGGATTTCAGCCGACCGTAAAAATGAACTGACGCTGAAATGGAAGAATCCCCGCTTGTGGAATATTGAATCGCCTTATCTTTACACCCTCCGCGCTACACTTAAACGTGACGGGAAAGTTGTTGATCAGACCGATACACGCCTCGGATTGCGCACTTTGCACTTTGACCCGGACAAGGGGTTCGCACTCAATGGCCGGAATATGAAGGTGAAGGGCGTGTGCCTGCATCACGATGCAGGTGTGCTCGGGGCTGTGGTTCCCAAGGCCATCTGGCGCACACGTCTTGAAAATCTTAAAAAGCTTGGCGTGAACGCCATCCGCATGAGCCACAACCCGCAGGCACCTGTAGTTTATGACCTGTGCGATGAACTCGGCCTTCTGGTAATGGACGAGGGGAGCGATGAATGGGAATTCCCCAAACGCAAGTGGGTGAAGGGATGGAATGTGGGTGAGCCGTCTTATGAAGGTTCATTCGACTTTTTCGAGGAATGGATTGACCGCGATGTGGCCGACATGGTCCGCCGCGACCGTAACCATCCGTCGGTGTTCATGTGGAGCGTGGGCAACGAAGTGGATTACCCCAACGATCCATATTCCCATCCCGTGCTTGACGGCGCCAATTCAGCCATCAATCAGCCTATGTTCGGCGGCTATAATCCGGATGCCCCTGATGCGAGCCGTATCGGCGACATAGCCCACCGCATAGCCGGTGTGATCCGTTCAATCGATACATCGCGCCCCGTCACCGGAGCTTTGGCCGGAGTGGTCATGTCGAATCAGACCACTTATCCGCAGGCCGTGGACGTAGTGGGGTATAATTATACTGAAAACCGGTATGATGAGGACCATGCAACCTATCCCGACAGGGTGATTTATGGCTCTGAGAATGGCCAAGGCTATGACGCATGGCTGGCCGTGCGCTATAAGGACTTTATTTCAGGGCAGTTCCTCTGGACTGGCGCCGATTATCTCGGTGAATCGGGCCGCTGGCCTTCGCGCGGCCTCGGCACCGGCCTACTCGGTTTTGACAATCTGCCCAAGGGGCGCGGCAAATTCCGTGCATCACTCTGGAGCAATGAGCCTGTGGCATTCCTTGGTGCATATCCCTGTCCGCCGGCTCAATGGGGCGACTGGATGTCGATTGATGCCCCGGATGTTTGGAATTTTAACGAGGGTGACAGTGTGCGCGTGGTGTGCTACACCAATGCACACTACGCCCGGCTGCTGCTTAACGGCAAGGAGTACGGACCGCGCAAGGCATTCGATGAAAAGAAAGGTATGGTGCACTGGGACCTCCCGTTTGCGCCGGGCACACTTGTTGTGGAGGCATCGGATGAAAGCGGCAGGGTGGAGGCCACCGATACCATCGCCACCTCCGGATTGCCGTACGCCCTGCGTGTAACAGAGCTTGACAACCGCGACGGAGTGCTCCAGCTGCTGGTGGAGGTGGTGGATGATAAAGGCGTTGTTGTGCGTCTCGCCGACAATAACATATCCTGCTTCGTGGGAGAGGCAGGCGGGCGCTCCCGCCATCGTCGCGGAAGAGGCCAGGGCCATGCCGGACGTGATCACGGCGTGAAGTTGCTCGGTCTGGAAACCTCAGATAATTCGGATATGAGCGACCATCGCGACAACCGGTGCCGCGCGCACAATGGCCGCATTGTAGCCTATTTTACAATGGATAATAATGCGGTTGATGCCGGCCGTCCGGTTGAAATCCGTTTCACCGCCCCACTGTTGAAGCCGGCGGTGTACAAGGTGGATTAACCTTATAATCCGGAAGGGCCTTTATTCGCCGGAATAGATGAGTGTGCACCCCAGCAGCCGGTCGTAACGTTCGCCTGGCGCGCGGTAGTACACCGTCACGAGGTATTCGTTTACCGTCTGATAGAAGTTGCCTTCCGTCACGGCCGATGAGGCTTTGGCGTTGATGCCGTTGTTCAGCGGCGTGGCGTCGCGGCGTTTTGTGCCGTGCTGCACGCCCGACGGAAGTGTGAGGTACTGATAGTTGTATGCACCCTGTTTAAGAAGCATCTCCTTGTGATACACTCCGGCTTCGGAATCGTAGGCCATCTTTGACGATTCGTCGAAGCGTCTGTTTGTGAAATCACCTTCAATATACACGTCGGCACCCGGAACGGGCAGCATGTCGAGCACGAAATGAACCACCGAATAGTCGGCTTCCGTGTCGGAATCGTCGGCGTTGTATTCGCGGACGAAGAATCGCCCGTGCTGGGTGCTGTCGTACGTGTAGAGCGAGGAGTGCCTTGGTTTATCAAGCTCAACGAAATGGTGGTAGTATGGAGCGAAATAATCGATGTGGTCGATCCGCATGCCGGGGTATTGCATCTGCACTGTCTCCATGCGCCTGTATTCGTTTCCTGCAGGAAATATGAGTTGTGGCTGATGCTCGAACACCAGTGTGTTGCCCTCCATGCGTGATGGATGGCTCACGACGGCAGGATTGTCGGTGCGGCCGTTCTGTGTGATGCAGATGGAGAGGTCGTTGAATGCGTCGCGCACAGGGTAGCGGTTGAGGTCCACCCTGAATTCAAGCTGCTGGTTCGAGCCGTTGTAGTCAATGTCTGTGCGGGATGTGGCGTTGCCGCGTATGCCTACCGCACCTTCCGACACCATGAAGCGCACCTGCAGCAGGGTCTTTTCCGGGTCGTTTTCGGGATAGACTTTCAGCAGATAGTTGCCGGAAATGCGGAACTGGAAGTCGGCGTTGGGAAGCGTGATGGAGTAGTGCACATAATGGGTGGATGTGGCGCGTGAGAAAGCATAATCGGTGATATCGGCGTAGTTGAAACCGTCGAACACCTCGGCATCCACCAGATTCGATGGTTCCCAGCGGGAATTGCAGTGGTATATGGAATAGCGCAGGAACTCTCTGTCCTCGCTCATGCAGTCGAAGCCTATGTGCAGCTGGTCGGCGGAACCGAGTGTGATGACCGGGGGTGCAAGCCGGTTGCCCGACACATCCGTTGTGATTGTGCGGAATTTCGGGTCGAAGATGCCGGTCGATGTGTTTTCGGCGGCGTTCATCGGAAACAGCGCGGCAATCGTCAGTAGTGCCGTGAGGAGAAAGGTCAGATGAGTCATTCTGTATGTGGGATAGATCACCAGTTTATCGGTTCAATGCCGTGTGCCTGAAGGTAGGCGTTGGCTGATGAGAAATGATGGTTGCCGAAAAATCCGTGGTGTGCCGATAGAGGCGAAGGGTGTACGGATGTGAGCACGAGGTGCTTGCTTTGGTCTATTAGGGATGCTTTGCTTTTGGCATAGCTGCCCCACAGGATGAATACAAGGTGCTCACGTTTTGCCGACAGGGTGGCTATCACATGGTCGGTGAATGTTTCCCAGCCTTTCCCCTGGTGCGAGCCGGCCTGATGGGCCTCCACCGTCAGGGTGGCGTTTAGCAGGAACACGCCCTGGCGAGCCCATCGCGATAAATCGCCGTTTTCAGGAATCGGTGCGCCCGTATCGTCGTGTATTTCCTTGAATATGTTGCGGAGCGACGGAGGGAATATCACGCCCGGATTTACCGAGAAACAAAGGCCGTTGGCTTGTCCGGGGCCGTGGTAAGGGTCCTGACCCAAAATGACAACCTTCACTTTGTCGAAGGGGCAGCTGTCGAATGCCGCGAATATGAGTGAGCCGGGGGGATAGACTGCAGTCTGACGGTAGCGTGACGCCACAAACGACGTCAGTTGTGCGAAATATGGCTCGTCCCATTCCTGGCTAAGAGCGTTTTTCCATCCTGGTTCTATTCTGACATTCATATGGTTGTGTTCTGTTTAACGTTATATTTTGTCCCTACAAGTTGATGTATGCTATTACTGAGAGTGCTTCGATTTAGAATTTTCTGTTTTCCCCGCCTGAGTTCAAATTTAGGCAAAAACGGTGAGTTTCACAAACCTGAGTTACATGTGAACAAATAAAAAGGGCGATATGCCGCATTGGCATATCGCCCGATATTTTTACTTTGGTGTAGCACCTACACCGCCGTTGTGATTCTGTCAGATTGCTTATTCAGCAACTTCGATTGTCACGGCGCGGTCGAGTGTGAGGCACTTGTCACCGAGGTCAACACGGTTGCCGTTGTTTGTGGTAGCGTTGAGCTGAGCATCGCTTACGCCATATTTAACGAGCTGGTTCTTAACGGTGTTGACACGGTTTTCGCGGAGACGCTTGTTGTAAGCCTCTGTACCGGTGTAGTTGTCGGCCCAACCTGTAAGAGTGTACTTCTTGTTGGTGTCAGCCTTCATTACGTTGGCAACAGATTCGAGAACCTTGCGGTCAACAGAGGTCAGACGGTAAACGTTGATGGGATAGTAGATTGTAGCAAGGGGAGCCTTGGTTACAACTTCCTTCTCAACCGGACGGCTCAGGCAAGCCTTGAGCTGCGATTCGAGGTCGGCGATGCGGGCATCGGCAGCCTGAAGGCGAGCGCGGTATTCGTCGCAGTTTTCAGCAGGAGGACAAACGGGAACGATGGGGGCATTCCATGTGGTCTTGCCGAACTTGTAGGTAGCGGTGATGAGGGCTTCGCCGATAATACCGGTCTTGTGACCTTCGTCGGTGTGGTTGTCAAGAGCGGTTGCACGGAGGTCGAGACCCAGAGCGAAGTGGTCGGAGAGGTTGAACTCCTGAACGAGGCCGGCACGCAGAGCGATCACGCCGTCTTTAGCGTTCTTCCATTCGAAATCTTTCGAGTTTGCTTTGGGGAACTTGGCCAGAGTGAAGTAGTAAGCACCACCGGCATAGAAGTATGCGTTGTAAACGCGGTGGGGTTTGTAGCCGCACCACCAGTTGGTGAGGTTAACCATTACGTCGAAACCGGGGCCAACATAGTTGAGGCGGGTTTTTTCGTAACCTTTCACTTCGTTCTCCCAGGGACGTGCGCCAAGTGCGCCGTAGTTGTCGGTCAGGCCTTTCACACCCATGAAGTCAGCACCGAGACGGGCACCGAGGATGGGGGAGAACCATTTGCCTACATACAGAGAAGCGGCGGGAGCGAAACGGTCGCCGAACTTACGATGCTGATCGCTGGTGGTGAAACCTACGGCAACACCGCCTTCAGCCTGGATGAACCAGTTGCTCTTGAAGTCGTTGAAGAGTACGCCCTGAGAGGGATCCTCAACATAGGTAACTTCCTGAGCGTTCTGTGCAACAGCTGTGCCTGCGAGCAGGGCAAAGCCTAATGCGAAGATAGAACTCTTTTTCATAGATAAAGTAAAAACGTTTTGTTAATATATATGAAGTTTTAAAATTTTCTCCCTTGTCCTTGTTTTGCTGATTGAGTCTGCGGGCATATGTCAGATTTAGAGCTGTAGAAATGTTCTAACTCAAATGTTTAACTTAAGTCATGCTCACATCTGTCGGGATGTTGCAGAGGCTTGTACGCGAAAAACGATGTAAAGTTAACCATTTTTTTTAAATATTTCACAATTTCGGCAGAAAATACACGAAATAGGGCATATTTGTGTAATAAATCTCGACAGAAATGACCAAACAGCAGAATTTTCGGGCATCTCTTTTGAAGAATAACCCCGAAAGCCGTTACATGGTTTTCGGGGTTGTGTTAAAAAGAGACTTTAACAATTGTTTAAACTTGCACCAGTTTCTTGCGTTGCATCAGATTTTGTGGAGATAGCGGAGCACCTGTTCCAGGATGTTCTGGGTGGTGAAACCGAACTTCTCATCCAGCACCGTGTAGGGAGCCGACGCGCCGAAGTGGTCGAGGCCGAACACCTTGCCTTCCTTGCCGACAACGCCGCGCAGGGTGGAGGGAAGGCCGGCTGTGAGGCCGAATACAGGCACGTGGGCCGGAATCACACTGTTGCGATACTCGCTGTCCTGCTCTTCGAACAGTCCGATGGAGGGCACGGATACCACGCGGCACGGTACGCCGCCGGCTTCCAGCTCAACGGCCACTTCGCACAGCAGCGATACTTCAGATCCGTTGGCCACGAGCACTACCTGCGGGTGAGGGGTGTCCATCACCACATAGCCACCCATGCGTGCGCCCTGAGCTTCCTCGAAGCGGTTGCCGGTGGCGGCGGGGAGATCCTTGATGTTCTGGCGCGACAGGATGAGGGCTGTCGGGGTGTTGAAGTTCTCCATAGCCAGCTGCCAGGCCACAGAGGTCTCTATGGCGTCGGCCGGACGGAGCACGAGCATCGAGGGGCGGCCGGCGAAGTTGCGCAGCTCTTCCATCAGGCGGATCTGGGCTTCCTGTTCCACGGGTTCGTGGGTGGGGCCGTCCTCGCCTACGCGGAATGCGTCGTGTGTCCAGATGTATTTCACGGGGAGTTCCATCAGGGCGGCCATGCGCACTGCGGGTTTCATGTAGTCGGAGAACACGAAGAATGTGCCGCAGGCAGCTATGACACCGCCGTGCAGGGCGATGCCGTTCATGATCGAAGCCATTGTAAGCTCGGATACACCCGCCTGCAGGAATGCGCCTGAGAAGTCGCCCGGCATGAACTGATGTGTCTGCTTCAGGAAGCCGTCGGTCTTGTCGGAGTTGGCAAGGTCTGCGCTGGCCACAATCATGTTCTCCACTTTGCGTGCGAGTTCGGCAAGCACTGTGGCCGATGCGTTGCGGGTGGCGTCGTTGGCTTTCTGAGTTATGGCGGAATAGTCTATCTCGGGCAATTTGTTGTCGAGGAAGTTCCGGAGTTTCTCGGCAAGTGCGGGATTGGCTTCGGCCCATGCCTTTTCGGCGGCATGACGTTCTGCGGCGATTTTGCGCAGTTCGGCGTTACGGTCGGCGTAAAGCTTCTCAACGTCGGCGGGAATAATCCAGGGATTTTCAGGATCGGCACCCAGATTGCGCATCGTGTTTGCGTAGTCGGCGCCGCTCTTGCTGATGGGTTGTCCGTGGGTGGAGCATTTTCCTTCGAAGTTCGCACCGTCGGCTGTGACACATCCGCGGCCCATGACAGTATGACCTATAATAATAGTGGGACGTTTAGTCTCGCTCTGTGCCTGGGTGAGTGCCTTGGCTATGGCTTCGGGATCGGTGCCGTCAACTGAGAGCACGTTCCATCCCCAGGCGGCATATTTTGCTGCCACATCCTCGCGGTCAACGGCGTCGACGTTGGTCGAGAGCTGCACGCGGTTGCTGTCATAGAACATTATGAGGTTGCTCAGGCCGAGGAATCCGGCGATGCGGCCGGCTCCCTGCGAGATTTCCTCCTGAACACCGCCGTCGCTGATGAAGGCATAGGTCTTGTGAGCCACAACGTCGCCGAAGCGGGCCTGAAGGAAGCGCTCTGCAATGGCGCAGCCCACTGCCATGGTGTGACCTTGTCCCAGCGGGCCTGAAGTGTTTTCGATGCCTCGTTCGGGATCGAGTTCGGGGTGTCCCGGTGTCACGCTGCCCCACTGGCGGAACTGCTGGAGTTCGGCCATGGTGAATTTGCCGGTAAGTGCAAGCACTGAATAGAGCATTGGCGACATGTGGCCCGGATCGAGGAAGAAGCGGTCGCGGGCGAACCATGTGGGATTGTCAGGGTCTGTGATTAGGAACTGTGAATAAAGCACATTCACAAAGTCAGCGCCGCCCATGGCGCCTCCGGGGTGGCCTGATTTGGCTTTTTCCACCATAGAGGCTGCAAGCACGCGGATGGTGTTGGCGGCTTTGTTTGTCAGCTCGGTGTTCATAACTGGAGTAGGTAAACGTTTTTAGGTTGTATAAACGGGAAAATGTGTCCGCCTCCTGACGGTGGACACATTTCCCCCCTGTTGTATTGGTTAGGGTTTGCGGAATATGGTTGAGACGGTGATTACAGGCTGTCGATCACCTCGTCGTCCACAGGGATGTCGGTGTTGACGTTCTTCGAGCCGATCAGGCCGTAGAACAGAATCCATGCGAGCATTGCCACAACGAGCCAGTAGGAGGTCATGTACCCGGCGATACCGGCAATCCAGTTCTGAAGCAGTGGCATGATGCCGCCGCCCACAACCATCATCATGAAGATGCCGGATGCCTGGGCGGTGTATTTGCCGAGACCCTCGACTGCGAGGTTGAAGATGCCGCCCCACATAACTGATGTGCACAGGCCGCACAGCACCAGCAGGAATGCGCTTACAGGCACGGTGGCACCACCGGAATAGATGAATTCAGGCACGGGGAGTGTGGAACTCTTGGGGGTGATGATGGCACCGATGACAAGCAGAATGGCCACACTCGAAACGGTGATGATCTGGGTGCGTGTTGACACGGCGCCTGAGATGATCGATGACAGGAAGCGGCCGATGAGCATCAGAAGCCAGTAGATGGCCACGATGGCGCCGGCGATGGTGGATGCTTCGCCGAGAACGCCTGCTCCGTTGGCGCTCTGGTCGGCGAGGTAGAAGTTGAGGGTGCCGGGGATGCCGATCTCAATACCCACATAGAAGAAGATGCCGATCACGCCGAACACGAGGTGACGGAAGTTCCAGGGCGAGTGGCTGTATTTCACCTTTTTGCCGCTCTTGTTGAGGTTGGGCTCGGGGATGGCCACAAACGAGATGATTACAAATGCAGCAGCAAACACGCCCATGGCGATCCAGAGGAGGGGTGCAACATCGCCCATCGAGGTGGCGGGAGTGAGCTGGCCGATGAGTGCGCCCACGAAGAAGGGGGTGAGGGTGCCTGACAGGGAGTTGAGCGATCCGCCGGTCTGGATGAGCTGGTTGCCGCGGTTGCCGCCGCCGCCAAGAAGGTTGAGCATGGGGTTCACCACCGTGTTGAGCATGCATACGCAGAAACCGCAGATGAATGCGCCAAGCAGATAGATGAAGAAGTTCAGGGGCACGGGGGTGCCGGCAATCGAGCCGCAGAGGGTGTCGGCGCCTACGATGCTTGAGAGGTACTGAACGAAAAGACCGATGACACCGATGGCCATTGCCCAGAGGGCAGTCTTTTTATAACCGATTTTGACGAGCAGGTTGCCTGCCGGGATGCCCATGAATAGGTATGCGGCGAAGTTCATCATGTTGCCCATCATGCCGAGCATGGAGTTGCCCGCGAATTTGTATCCCCAGATAGTGCCGATGGGGGCGGCGAGGTTGGTGACAAACGAGATCATCGCAAACAGGAAGAACATTGCGATAATCGCTATCAAATGCCCGTTGGAGCTTTGCTTAGCTTGTGACATAGGATTTGTTGAGAAATTTAATTTAAGGTATTATTGTTTTTTTGAATTGGCATGAGCGCGAAATGGTAGTGACAACAAATTTACGCATTATCTTTTGAATCTGAAATTTTTAGGGTGTTTTTACTTTTTTTTACTTTGTGCACGTGGCCTGTAGGGTGTCGTAAATGGCCGGTATATAGCGTGATGATGCTCCGGCGGGAGGGTGCCGCCGCCGTTACGGATGGCTTTTGTGCGGACGGATGTTGGATAGAATGTGCCGCCCGGTGTGAACTTTGGCCGGCGTTGTGTGGTTATATTATCAAACGTTGCAACTATAGTTTATGAAAGGGACTTTTGGAATTTTATTGGTGATAGCAGTAATGTGCCCCCTTGGCAGCCATGCCATGGGGGTGCAGGCTGTTGCAGACGGCACATCCACCGTGTCGGGCGTGGCCGTGTTGGCCGACAAACTTGACGCAGCCGGCCATTTTGCGGCCGATGCCGCATATGAGGTGTCGCTGGCAATGTCGGACGACGAGGTGGTCTACAATCTGAAGCTTGCTTCTGAGGCGGCGCCTGCCGACACTCTGTTCGGCTCCGATTATCTTATAGACTGGACACTGCCGCGCAACGGCGAAGTGTCTGACGGTTTTCTCGCCTATTTCAACGGACATTGTTACCGGTATCGCGACCACCGGCTTCAGGAATACCATTATGAATGGGACTCCATCCCGTTTCAAACCCGTGGGGGCGGTGTGCAGGCCACTGGGCAGTTCGTGGACCTATTGCCGACAATGCTTGCCCGCGAGCTCCGCGGCATGCTTGCCGATTCCACTTTCACGGTGAAATTCTCGCCCCGGGCTGTGCTCGAAGGGCGCGATGCCGCAATGGTGGAGGCATCTCAGGAGGTGGGCGGTTATGTCGGGCGCAATTACACGTTGTATTGCGACCCGGCCACGGGGCTGCCTCTGCAGATTTACAATGAATACAATCCCGGGCGCGTCAGCGAGCAGAGCGTCAAGGTGTCTTACACCTATCCCGCATCCGATGTCTCGCTGAAGGCTGTGGATGCCGAGGAAAAACTCATGGCGCTTTATCCCGAAGTGTTTGAGAAATATCGTGAAAGCAACTACCGCATAGAAAACATACGCGGGCTTCCGATGCCCGCATTCTCACTGCCTACGCCCACGGGCGAGCGTTACACCCATCAGAAAAAAGCCCCGTTCCGTGCTCCCACGGTGATAGCGTTGCTCGATGCCTCGACCGGTGCCGCGGCTCCTGCGGTGGCGGCGCTGAGAAAAGCGCAGCGCTCTATGCCCAGACAGGTCGACCTCATACTGGCATTCATTGGCTCGAATGCCGATGCCATCGAGGAGGTGGCAGGTACACTCGTCCCCGGCGAGACCCATCTGATGAGTGCCCGCACACTTGCGCGCGACTGTGGCACGAATGTGTTCCCGACCATACTGATTGTCGATTCAAAGGGCATTGTGACCGATGTGGTGCTCGGACTCAACAACTCGCTTGCCCAGGATGTTATACAATCGTTGGCGCTGGTGGACTGAGTGTAGCCAGGAGCACGACTGACCATAGAATTCAAATTTAAAAACACACGATATATGGAGACAATCTATTTCAAAGGCGAACCCTGCCACACTGCGGGTACAATGCCTGCCGTGGGCTCGAAGGCTCCGTGCTTTGCGTTCGTCACCCCTGAACTCAAGGAGATACGTTGCACTGATTTTCATGGCAAGAAGGTGGTGCTCAATGTGTTTCCCAGTCTTGACACCCCGGTATGCGCGGCAAGCGTGCGCCGTTTCAACAAGGAGGCGGCCGGACTGCCCGGAACTGTGGTGCTGTGCGTGTCGATGGACCTCCCGTTTGCCTCGGCCCGTTTCTGCGAGGCCAACGACATAAAGGATGTGATTGCGGCTTCGGCATTCCGTTCGCCCATGTTCGCAGAGAATTACGGGCTGCAGATGGTCGACGGTCCGTTGGCCGGCCTGCTGGCCCGTGCGGTGATTGTGATTGATGGCGACCGCAATATTGTCTACACTGATCTGGTGAGCGAGATTACCGAAGAACCCAAGTATGAGGAGGCTCTCGAGGTGCTTCGCCGATAAATTTTTGCCTGATTCGCAGGAATCCGTTAACTTTGAGGATGTGTCCGGCTTCCCTGCCGGATGCATCTTTTATTTTTGCGATATAATTATGGCCAAAGATAAACATACAGCAGTGGCAAAGACCAATGTGGCCCGTCTGCTCGATAAGGCTAAGGTGCATTACGAGCTGATTCCGTATGAAGTGGATGAGAACGACCTCGCCGCCGACCATGTGGCACGCCAGCTGGGGGAGGATATAAACCGCGTGTTCAAAACTCTGGTGCTTAGTTGCGAATTCGGTGGCGGCCGTGGCACGGGACATCTGGTGTGCGTGGTTCCGGGCAACACGGAGGTCGACCTGAAGAAAGCGGCAAAGGCTGCCGGTGCGAAAAATGCCGAACTCATAACCATGAAGGAGCTGTTGCCGCTTACGGGATACATTCGTGGAGGATGCAGTCCCGTGGGGATGAAAAAGCCCTTCCCCACATTTTTCCATTCCACTGCAAACGATTTTGATTATATTTATGTGAGTGCTGGCATACGCGGCCTGCAGGTGAAGATAGCGCCTGCCGACCTCATCGGATACGTGGGCGCGACGGTGTGCAACCTCGTAAAATGAACAACTGATTATGAACACGTTCGGAAATATCTACAGGCTCACATCGTTCGGCGAAAGTCATGGGCCGGCGGTGGGAGGTGTTGTCGACGGTCTGCCGTCCGGAACGATAATTGATCTTGATGCCGTGCAGCGCTGGCTCGACAGACGTCGGCCCGGTGTGTCGGCGCTTACCACCTCCCGACGCGAGGCTGACAAAGTGCAGGTGCTGTCGGGGTTGATGGCTTACGACAAGGATTCAGGTGAGTTGTCAGCACTCACCTCCGATACAGTAACGGCCGTGGCGCTCGGTACGCCCATCGGATTTATGGTGGCCAACACTGATGCCCGTTCGGCCGACTACGATGCCCTGCGCCATGTCTACCGCCCCTCGCATGCCGATTATGCCTGGGATGCCCGTTATGGAGGCATCCGCGACTGGCGCGGCGGTGGCCGCTCCTCGGGGCGTGAAACCCTGTCGAGGGTGTTTGCCGGCGCATTGGCAGTGCAGTGGCTTGGCGGCAGGGGGATAGAGATTTCCTCGAGAGTGTCGGCAGTAGGGCAGGTGGCCGCTCCCGATGAAAAGCAGCTTGCAGACGAGGTGGCACGGGCCATGCGCGATGCCGACAGTGTGGGCGGCATTGTAGAATGCCGTGTTACCGGCATGACCGCGGGCGTGGGTGAACCGGTGTTCGGCAAACTGCAGCAGATGCTGGCTTCCGCCATGCTTTCCATCGGCGCTGTCAAAGGCTTTGATTATGGCATGGGCTTCGATGGCGTGTGTCATCGGGGCAGTGAGATGGCCGACGAGATGGAGCGGTTGCCTGACGGCACCATACGGATGCGGACGAATCATTCAGGCGGCATTCAGGGCGGTATCTCCAACGGCGAGGATATCTGTATCCGTGTGGCTGTGAAGCCTACCCCTACTATAGCACAGCCGCTCCGCACTGTGACCGACCGTGGGGAAAATGTGACGCTCGAGGCACACGGAAGGCACGACCCGAGCATACTGCTGCGGGTTCCGGTGGTTGTGGAGTCGATGTGCGCCATCGTTCTGATGGACGCTATGCTGATGCGTCAGGCCGGAATGGGGATGATGTAACGGATTGAACTTATGGGACAATTTTACAGGGATTATGCCGATTATCTGGCGGAGCGATTCGAGGGGAAGGTGCAGAAACTTACGGTGAACGCCGGATTCAGCTGCCCGAACCGCGACGGAACGCTGGGCCGTGGAGGGTGTGTATACTGCAACAATGTGTCCTTTTCGCCGCAGATTGCCGCAGGCGATGTGGTGCGTCAGCTTGAGGAGGGGAAGCGCTTTTTTGCGCGTAAATATCCTCACATGCGCTATCTGGCCTACTTCCAGAGCTATACGAACACACATGGCCCCATCGAAGATTTGATGGAGCTTTACGCCCGCGCAGCCGGTGTGGAAGGTGTGGTGGGCATCAT
Source organism: uncultured Porphyromonadaceae bacterium (assembly GCA_900540205.1). Lineage (GTDB taxonomy): Bacteria > Bacteroidota > Bacteroidia > Bacteroidales > Muribaculaceae > UBA7173. The sequence goes on from UQER01000016.1 coordinate 51,784, forward strand.
AATAGGCACACGTCCTGATTGTGTGCCCGACAGCCTGCTTGACCGCTTGATCACGCTACCGGTGCCTGTGATGATGGAGTATGGGGCGGAAACAAGTCACGACACGACCCTTACTGCCATAAACCGCTGCCACACATGGGCGCAGACGGTTGATGCCGTGGAGCGCACCGCGGCACGTGGCATTGACGTGGGGCTGCATTTCATAATGGGGCTGCCGGGCGAGACGCGCGCCATGATGCTTGAAACCGTGCGCCGTGCTGCCGCGCTGCCGGTGACGACTGTGAAATTCCACCAGCTACAGGTAATTGCCGGTACGCCGCTTGCGCGCGAAGCCGTGTGGTCTGAAGACAAAAGCCGGGCAACCTTCCGCGGGCTGCCCGTACATATGTTTACGGTTGAGGAATATGTGGAGCTGTGTGTGGAGATTGTGCGGGAACTCAGGCAAGCCAATCCGGCGGTGGCCATAGAGCGCTTCACGTCGCAGGCTCCCGAAGGGATGCTGGTGGCGCCGCGGTGGGGGCTGAAAAATTATCAGTTTGTCAATCTGCTCACCAACCGGTTTCGGCAAATTGAAACAGAAAAATTGTAGGGAGATGCCTTTGGCATGTGAGTCAGGCTTGCTCTCCCCAAGAACTATAAACCAGGGTTGTTTCACATGCCAAAGGCATGTACCTGCAAGTTGTAGGGAGTTGAGCCTGAAATAGATAAGTAAATCAGCGGGTCAGGACGATGTTTTTTTCGGCGGCGATGCGGCGCATGTTTAGCACGGCGTAGCGCATGCGGCCCAGTGCGGTGTTGATGCTCACGCCTGTGGCTTCGGCTATCTCTTTGAAGCTCATGTTGCGGTAGAAGCGCATGTCGAGTACCTGGCGCTGCAGTTCAGGAAGTGAATCCATGATGCGGCGCACATCCTCGTTGATCTGCGTGGTGATGAGGATGTCCTCAATGTTTTCCTCGCTGAGGTCGCGGCGGTTGAGCATATCGGTGTCCTCCTGGTCGGCCGACACGGTGTTCTCGCTTTTACCCTGACGGAAAAAGTCGATGATGAGGTTATGGGCTATGCGTGTTATCCATGCCGAAAACTTTCCGGCATCGGTGTATCTTCCCTGCTTGATGGTCGTGATGGCTTTGACGAAAGTCTCCTGAAAGATATCGTCGGCCACATCCTTGTTCTTGATTATGTTTAGAATGTAGGTGAAAACTCGGGTCTGATGCCTGCGGAGAAGGGTGTCAAACGCTTTGTTGTCACCATTGGCGTAGGCTTTTACCAACATCTCGTCGGTTAGCCGGTTCATTTTCTGCATTGTGTCTGTGTTGATTTAAAAGATGGTGTAGAGGTCTGTCTATAGGCTATAGTTTTTAGTGGTTGGGTTGATGATAAATTAAAAATGTTGAATTGATTGACTGACTGTGTCTGAATCGTTTTTAGTTGTTCTTGGTTAAAGTATCTGTTTTTTCTAATACAAAGATATGCAATTTTGCCGACACTTCAAAATCTGTAATTAAAAGTGACGGACAATTTAGCTTTTTTTTGCTATCCGGGGCAATAACCGGCCTGCTCATTCCGTTACGTGGCGGTCCCCTTGCCTCCAAAAAGGATTGTGGCCGAATTGAAAACAAAATTTTAACGGTTGCAAAATAAAACGGCTTTACAGTGCGTTATATAGATGTGATTTAAAAGATGTTCCGGTAGCGATGGCTTCCGGCAATAGATTCGCTCCGGCTGCTGATGAGGCCGGGGTGCATGAACAAAATTCATCACTGAACAATTATTAAACCATACGGTGGTATTCAGCCCCTGTGGCCTGATAACTGCTGTAAAAAGGCGCTTGTCGTCATTCTGCATTGCCTATGAATAATGACTCTACTCCGTTGAAAACATCCTCCAGACCCCGCCGGCAGTCGCAGTCCGGCTGTAACCCTGCCCCCCGCAAGTCGACAATTGCATTTATCCGCCAGTTTGCACGCGCCTATTCATGCGCCCCGACCCTTCCTGTGGCCCTCGGCGGATTTGTTGCCAACTGACATTGCCAACTGCCGGAAAATCTTATGTAGTGCCTTTAATCGTACGACCATATCATGAAAAGAGATAGGGTTATTAAAACTTTGTGTCTTGGAATCGCCCATTTTATAGATAAGAACGGCTATCAGGCGCAGGTTTATAAAAAGCACGGTGAACGGATAAGGTATCTGGTGACGGATGTAACCGGACAGACTAAGCATTTCCGGCTCAAATATGATGCCGATGTGAAGATTGTGCCGGAAAACAAGTTGGGCCGGCTATGGCATACCGTTGCCGCATTGCTGACTTACCGGCCGCACAATGTGGAATTGTATCTGACCGGATACATGGCGCTGCCGTATGCACTCCTTGCAAAAATCACGGGGAGAAATCTGATTGTGATACTTAGGGGCTTGGAATTCAAGTCACACAGGACTACGTGGTACTACGCTTTGGTGCTGAAAATGTCAGATTTGATCATAGCTAAGGAATTTTATCTGAATGAGGGTGCCATCAGGCTTAAACTTGGACACAAAACTCACATGTTGCACAATTGTGTGCCTGATGTTTCGGGAGGTATGTCTCCATATGCCGGCAGGACGATAGATCTGTTGTTCCTGAACACGCCGCGCAGGATGCGCCATGTGCTTTTTCTGGTCGATGTCATAGCAAAACTTCTGGAAAGGAATCCCGGCTTGAAAGTGACCATCGCGGGTTTCGGTGTGCTGGATGAGAAATATAATTCGATTGAGCTTGACTATCAGCGTGAAGTGCTGCATAAGATTGAGGCACTTGCCCTGAAGGATAAAATTGAACTTAAAGGGTTCGTGCGGAATGCTCCGGAGCTGATGTCGGCAAGTAAGGTGTTTATTCTGCCGGCAGATGTGATTTATTGCAATTATGCTTTGCTTGAGGCCATGTCGTGCGGATGTGTCCCGGTTGTGGCCGATGGCGAGGGCGCACGCCTTGTGGTGGAAGATGGAGTGGGCGGATTTGTCAGGCCTCTGTCTGTGCCTGCGTTTGTCAATGCAGTTGAAAGCGCCTTGCAACCGGAAATGTGGGAACGTTATTCCCAAAATGCCAGAAGGAAAATAGACGAGGAATATTCCATTGAGTCATGGTATGCGGGTATCTGCAACATAAGGGGTCAAATATAAGATATCAATGTTAATGTAGACAAATGTCAGGCGAAGAAACTGGTGAATTCGGGAAGATGAACCGATTTGACATTTCTGTTATTGTTCCGTGCTTTAAACCCGAAGCGCGGTTTCTGCGTCAGTGTCTGCATTCTCTGTGCGGGCAGACTTTGCCGCATTCACGCTATGAGGTTATTCTGATACTGAACGGTTGCGGTGAACCATGGCTCTCTGTGGCAAATGATATGATCGGAGCATTTGAGCTGGATTTCAACATAACTTTGCTGCATACCATGGAGCGTGGAGTCAGTAATGCGAGAAACCTCGGGCTTGATGCGGCCCGAGGTGAGTATATTGCCTTCGTGGATTATGATGACTATCTGTCCGGTTCCTATCTTGAATCGCTCCTAAGAGTTGCTTCTCCGACTGTGGTGGCCCTTAGCGATGCTTTCCCGTTTCACGACGGTTGTGCCGGCGTGATGGATGATCGCGAGGCTCAATGTCATAAAGCCTGGTCTCAATACAGAGATGCCGTGTCGCCGTCGTTGTACGATGTGCGGCGTCTGTTCAATGGGCCGTGTATGAAACTTGTTCACAGATCAATTATAGGCCCGACGCGTAACGACCCGTCATTCCCAAGTTGTGGGGATGTGGTCTTTATGTTCGAGATTTCCAGGAATATCAGGAGTGTGAAATTCGTGAGCGACGGTAGCGCGGTGTATTACAGACGATATCACAAAGCTTCCATTGTGATGTCATTGACATTCCGTGAGGTGGTGTATGGCCGTTTGCATTTGTGCATGGCAATCACCCGTATTTGGTGCCGTGCGCCATTCCGGTATAATTGGCCGTTTGCGTTGTCACGATATCTCGGAGCGTCCAAAGCGGTTTTGAACAGGTGTCGGATTGAGCTGAGACGGCTGCTGTTGTTGCCGCGGTGGCGTCGGTAGGTTTTATGACCGGCTGATTGTCTGTCAGAAGGAGAAAATCAGCTGGGTCTGCACGCGGTTGTCGTTGGCGCTGCCGAGGTCGTAGGTGGAGCGGCGTCCGAAATCATATTCTATTCCCCACTGCAGATAGCTGGAGATAGTGTAGAAGCAGTTGGCCGCCACATAGACTGCATGCCGGTAGTTGTTGTCCGACGCCACGCCGTTGTCATCATTGAGTGTGGCGTATTCACCCACGTTCCAGATGCGTGCGTATGAGCCCACAACATTGAATTGCAGGCGCTTGGTGGCGTTGTATGAGGCGCCGAACACAAGACCCATCATCGGGTTGCTTTCCATTTCGCCCACATGGTCGTCTTTCGGGGTGAAAGAAATCTGACGTCCGGCTATGTCCTGGATGTAGTTGGCTATGCCTTTTCCGTAGATGGCCTGGAAGTTGAACACCAGCGGCTTGTAGAAACTGAAGTTGCCCGACAGCTGTGCTCCCCAGCCTGTGATGTGGCGGGTGCGGTCGGCAATGAGGTCGCGGTAGGCGAAATTGCGCAGGATACCGCTAAGGCGGATGCGGTTGTTCTCGGAGCCTTCATACTGAATCCATACCGGAATGTCGGGGATGAGCTGATTGACTTCGTCGGTGACCTTTACGTTGAAAAATTCGTGGGAGTAGTCCTTGCCACGGTACACTCCGTTGGACGAATAGAACGTGGGCACCTCAAGTCCGGCTGCAAAGCTGAATCCGCTGAACGACGGAGATTTGTAGCTCAGCGAGTAGGCTGTGCCACCAACATCGCCGCAAGGTCCTTCAGGGTCGATTGTCGGGGGCTGCACTGCATCGCCGTCCTGCAGCAGTGTGGCTGTCTCACCGAAGGTGATGCCGCGCCAGTTGATGTAGGCGCGTTTGAGCAGGGCGTTGTTTTTCGAACCGTTGGTGCCTATTTTGATGTAACCTGTAATCTGGTTATCAGTCCCTCCGAGCCCCACGATGGTGAAGTCGAAATAGGATTGGAGCGGATTGATGAAGAAAGCTCCCTTCTTGCCCGGCTGTGCCGGAACGGGGATGGCTCCTGTGGTGAAGTCAATGCCTCCGCCGTCGGCGTTATAGAGGTCGTTGCCTATGTCATAACCCAGTATGGGGTTGATTACACCGCCGATTGAGAGCACGAACTTGTTGTCGGCCGTGCGAATGGCGAACTTTGGTTTGGATACGGTTTGCGGCTCGGCCGGACGTCCTTTTTCAAGAATCTCGGAGAGTTCAGGGCTTACATGCACAATTTCGAAGGTGGAGGTGCTGAGAATCACATCTTCGTCGGGGGCGGAGTTCCCCTCGGTCTGTGCGTGTGCCGGAGTTGCGGCGCATGCGACAATGATGGCCGGCAACATGAGGTTGCGTGTGTTCATAATATAAATTATTGAAAAGAAGTATGATGTAAGTATGAATTATTACAAAAAAGAGCACTTAAGTCTGAGATCGTAATCCCTGACTATGAAAATAAAATGCCTGAACCGTGTGAATGGTTCAGGCATCATGGCTTTTTAACTGTGGGGCTGAATTGGAATGATATGTGTTCAATGTACAGGGGTGAGACCGAGCTGGTCGGCAGCGTAGCTGAGCATGAGGTTGCGTGCAGCCTCGTAGTCGTTGGGAATGACGCCGTCGAGAATGGCATTCTTAATGTGTTCCTTGATGAGGCCAATCTCCTTGCATTGTCCCAGTCCGAAAGTCTGCATGATTTCGTTGCCGTCGACGGGGGGCTGAAAGTTGCGTATGCGGTCGCGTTCCTCCAGTTCGGCCATCTTTTGCTTCACAAGCTCGTAGTTGGAGCGGAAGCGTTCCACTTTCATCTGGTTTTTCGACGTGATGTCGGCATTGCAGAGCAGCATGAGGTCGTCGATGTCGTCGCCTGCGTCGAACAGGAGGCGTCGCACGGCCGAATCCGTCACCTCGTCCTCAACCAGGGCGATGGGGCGCATGTGCAGGTCGACAAGCTTCTGAACGTATTTCATGTGCTCGTTCAGGGGGAGTTTCATGCGGCGGAATATACGCGGAATCATTTTGGCCCCCACTGCATTGTGGCCGTGGAAGGTCCATCCGGCGTGGTCGTCCCACCGCTTGGTGACAGGTTTTGCTATGTCGTGGAGCAGAGCTGCCCACCGGAGCCATACGTTGTCGGTCTGTGCGGCCACGTTGTCGAGCACGGCGAGGGTGTGGAAAAAGTTGTCCTTGTGTCCCACACCTTTGCGCATCTCCACACCTTTGAGGGCGGCCAGTTCGGGGAATATGATTTTCAGCAGTCCGGAGCGGAAAAGCAGCATCCATCCCAGCGAGGGCCGGCGTGACTGCATGATTTTCATCAGCTCCACTGTCACCCGTTCATTGGATATGATGTTGATGCGTTGGGCGTTGCGTGTTATGGCCTGAAAGGTTTCCGGCACGATGTCAAATCCGAGTTGGGTGGCGAACCGGATGGCACGCATCATGCGCAGCGGGTCGTCGCTGAATGTCACATCGGGGTCGAGCGGCGTTCGTATGAGCCGCTCCTTGAGGTCGGCCACTCCGTTGTAGAGGTCAATGAGCGTTCCGAAACGTTCGGCGTTGACGCACATGGCCATAGCGTTGATAGTGAAGTCACGGCGCGATATGTCATCGTTCAGGGTGCCGTCCTCCACTATCGGGTTGCGGCTTTCGCGGTGATACGATTCCTTGCGGGCGCCAACGAATTCAAGCTCCATGTCGTGCCGTTTCACCTGTGCCGTGCCGAAATTCTTGAATACCGACAGATGGCTCCCTTTCAGTTTCTTTGCAACGTTGCGGGCCACATCTATGCCGCTCCCTACGGTCACGAAGTCAACATCGGTGGATGGGCGTTGCAGCATGATGTCGCGTACGTAGCCGCCCACAACATAGCATTCGCGGCCAAGTTCGTCGGCTGCTTCCCCTACCATGTGGAACACGGGAAGGTCGATAGCCTGTTTCAGTTGTTCGGGGTCTGTTATGGGGCTTATTGATGGCATTTCTTATGGGCAGTGAGTTTAGTTCAATAATATCTGGATAGAGCGGGGCGCGGTGAGGTGCTCTGGTGGAGGGCGGCGGGAGGGTGAGTGTCACTCAAGCGTCCTGATTTCCTCCGGCGCGTTGGTGAGGCAATGTGCTCCCGAGTGGGTGATGACGTAGGTGTTTTCAATACCTACAGCCCCGGTGCCTGGAATCACGAATTTCGGCTCGAGGGCTATCACATTGTTTGCTTCCAGGATGTGCTTGCTCCGTGGAGCGATTACCGGCAGTTCGTTGATCTCGATTCCCACTCCGTGGCCGATGAAGCCGGCATGCTGGCGGTGGCCCATGAAGTAGGCCTCCAGGCCGCGATCCTTCACCATGTCGAGGGCCTTTTCATAGAGTGCCTTGGCTTCCACGCCGGGAAGAGCTTCACGCTCGAACATGCGGCATATGTCGATTGAGCATTGATGGGCATCAATTGCCTCCTGAGGGAGGGAGCCTACGGCGAACACGCGGGTCATGTCGGTCATATAGCCGGTGAAATTGCCGTTGAGGTCCACCATCACTGCGTTGTGTTCCTTTATCTCCTCGCCGGCTGCTCCGCCGGGGATGGAGGGGTTGAGTCCGCGTCCGCCCATAGCGAAATCGTAGGGCGCGGGCACATCGGCGTTTTTGCCGGTGAGCACGTTGCCCATGAATATCTCCATCGACTGTCCGGAGATGCGGAACATGCCCAGACAGCCTTCCAGTCGGCTCAGGCGTTCAATCTCAATCTGAAGTTCCACATCGGTCATGCCGGGGGTGTAAAGTCCGGGTATTTTCCGGTAGACCTCCTCGTGCTTGACGCCTGAGAGGCGGATCTGTTCAATCTCTTCGTCTGTCTTTACGGCGCGAGCTGTGCGCAGCAGTGCTGAGCAATCGGCAGTGGATGCTTCGGGGAACACCGCCTGCAGGCGTGTGGCCATGCTGTAGGGGAGGAGGTCGAACTCCAGTCCGAGTTTATGCGGCATCGGGTTGCCGAACGCCTCCAGATGTTCCGGGATGTTTTCAGGACGGTGGATGTAGGCCACGCGGTTGCCTTCAAGTTCTACGGGCCGGCGTATGAGCCACGCCGGTTGGCCTTCGGCGGGGATGTAGGCCATGCCGGCGAACACGCGTCCGCAAAGATAGAAGATATTGGCGTTGTCAGTGACCAGAATGGCGTCGAGATGTTGCGCACGTATCAGGGTCTGCACTTTTTGAAGTCTTTTGGCGGCTTCCTGCGGTGTGAGCAGAACAACATTCTCATTCATGACATGTGAAAATTAATCTAATTATAAACCTTCAAATTGATATCAACAATGGATTTCCATAACGGATTTGATAAACATGGAAATACATCCGGACCATACACAGATATGTCCGAACTGTTTACTTTATATCGGGAACAAAGAAGATGCCGAGTTGGTTGATGCCGCGGAGGGTGTCGCAGCGCATCATGTGGCGGATTTTAACTTCCGAGCCGGAGGCATGGAGCAATGTGGACACCGTGTCGGTGGTCTGAAACGAAGCTCCTATTCCTTTCCCGAGCCACCGTCCGTAGCGGTCGGAGAGCGGGATATTCACCGTATCGTGCTTGATGTTGCTGTTGTCGGAGAATTCCACCTCCACGCACACAGATGTGTATGGGTAATCGGCGGAATGCCGGAGGCCCACCACCAATGTGCCTCGGCACAGCGAATCGGCATGCACGGGGGCATACGTTTCGATGTCGCGGTAGGTCCAGCCTGATTCAGGCAGACGGTGATACTCACTGTAGCTGTTGAGCACCTCGTCGCCGCATCCCGACGCCAGCAGCAACACTGCCGTCAGCAGGCTCGCTGTGAGTTTCCGGCGCGTGTTCACGATTCTGGTGGTGTCGGTTTTTGTGGCTTGTTGTTGGGGCGGCGGTCGTTACGGCGGTTGTTGCGCGGGCGGTTCTCGCCCTGTTTCCGTTCGGGGCGCTGTTCCGGCCTCGGCTCTTTGGGCTCTTTGGGTTCGCCTTTGGCGGCTTTCTGTTCGGTGTCGGGCTGTTGCTGCCGGGCTTTCTTGTCCTGCTGGTTACCGTTGCCCTTGCGTTTCTTTTTCTTCTTGTCGAAGCGTGTCAGGGAGTCCTGACCGAGAATGTCGGCGTATTCCGAGGTTTTCTTCTCCTTCTCGTTTTCCTCCTTTAGCGACAGCGGCTTCTCTCCGTTCTTGTTGAGTTTGACCACATTCCAGGCTTCGGCAGCGGTGAGTGTTACCAGATTGGCGGGCACGTGCTTGTCGGTGGAATAGGTGATTTCGCCCTTGAAGATGTCGGATTTGAAGAAATAATATGTATTGTCGGCGGTTTCCAGCTTGATTTCTTTGCCGGGGAGCTTGCGTGAAGCCTCCACGTAGGCGTCAACCTCGAAATTCAGGCAGCACTTCAGTTTGGCACACTGGCCTGCAAGTTTCTGAGGGTTGAGCGATATGTCCTGAAAGCGTGCCGCGCCGGTGGAGACGCTTACGAAGTTGGTCATCCATGTAGTGCAGCACAGGGGGCGTCCGCAGGGGCCGATGCCGCCTATGCGGCCGGCTTCCTGACGTGCTCCGATCTGCTTCATCTCGATGCGCACCTTGAAGGTCTCGGCGAGCACCTTGATGAGCTGGCGGAAGTCCACCCGCTCGTCGGCGATATAGTAGAATATGGCCTTGTTTCCGTCGCCCTGGTATTCCACATCGCCTATCTTCATGTTGAGCTGCAGGCTTGATGCTATTTTGCGGGCGCGGATCATGGTGTCGTTCTCGAGCGCCTTTGCTTTCTCGAAACGTTCGAGGTCGGAGGCCTTGGCCTTGCGGAACACGCGGCGTTTTTCGGCATCTGGCTTGATGCCGGCCTTGCGCATCTGCAGGCGCACAAGCGCGCCGGTGAGCGACACCTGACCTATATCGTGGCCGGGAGCAGCCTCTACGGCCACCATGTCGCCCACTTGGAGCGGGATGTTGGCCGAATTGAGATAGAAGCCTTTGCGGGTGTTCTTGAACTGCACCTCCACCATGTCGTCGTCGGCATATCCGCCGGGGATATCCTCGAAGTAGTTGAAGCTGTGCAGTTTCGCCCGTACCTCACATGTGCCGCCGCAGGCTCCGCAACAGTTCCCCTTGCTATTGCCCGTGCCGCACCCTTTGCCCGGTTCCGTGGCTGACGGGCACGACGCGCAGACTCCCGCGTCTTCCTGGCGCCGGGTGCACCCTTCGCAGCCGGAGCCGCAGCAGGCTTTGGCCTGGCCGTCGTCGGTTTTACCGGATGTTTGTGACATGACAGTTGGGAATTAGGTTTGCGTAACGGATCATTTTGCGAAGCTCACGGCGCGGGTCTCGCGGATTACGGTGATTTTCACCTGTCCGGGATATGTCATCTCGTCCTGGATGCGTTTTGCTATTTCGTTTGAGAGGCTTTCGGTCTCGGCGTCGTCAATCTTGTCTGCGCCCACAATCACGCGAAGCTCACGGCCGGCCTGGATGGCGTAGGTCTTGATTACTCCGGGGTAGGAGAGGGCCAGCTGCTCAAGGTCGTTGAGGCGCTTGATGTATGCCTCGACAATCTCGCGGCGTGCGCCGGGACGTGCGCCTGAGATGGCATCGCACACCTGTACGATAGGCGCAAGCAGTGTGGTCTGTTCCACTTCGTCGTGGTGGGCGCCGATGGCGTTGCAGATTTCTGGTTTTTCCTTGCAACGTTCGGCAATCTTCATGCCGAGGATTGCGTGCGGCAGTTCGGGCTCTTCGTCGGGCACTTTACCTATGTCGTGCAGAAGGCCGGCACGGCGTGCTTTCTTGGGGTTGAGGCCAAGTTCAGAGGCCATGATGGCACAGAGGTTGGCCGTTTCACGGGCGTGCTGCAGGAGGTTCTGTCCGTAGCTTGAACGGTATTTCATCTTGCCGATCATGCGGATGAGGTCGGGGTGCAGTCCGTGGATACCGAGGTCGATGGCTGTGCGTTTGCCGGTTTCCACAATCTCTTCCTCAATCTGCTTGCGCACTTTGTTCACCACCTCTTCGATGCGGGCGGGGTGGATGCGGCCGTCGGCCACAAGCTGATGTAGGGCGAGGCGGGCTATTTCGCGGCGAACGGGGTCGAAGCCGGAAAGCACGATGGCTTCGGGGGTGTCGTCGACGATGATTTCGATGCCGGTGGCAGCTTCGAGGGCGCGGATGTTGCGTCCCTCGCGGCCGATGATGCGTCCTTTGATTTCATCGGAATCGATGTGGAACACTGTCACGGAGTTTTCGATGGCTGCCTCGGTGGCCACGCGCTGGATGGTCTGCACCACAATGCGTTTGGCCTCCTTGTTGGCTGTCATCTTGGCTTCGTCCATTATTTCGTTGACATACTGTGCGGCGGCTGTCTTTGCCTCATCGCGCAGCGACTCGATAAGCTTTTCTTTCGCTTCTTCCGAGGAGAGACCGGAGATGTGCTCCAGGGTGTCCTGAGCCACACGCTTGAGGCGGTCGAGTTCCTCCTTGCGGTTTTCGATCACTGCCTCTTCGGCATTAAGGCGCTGGCGGGTGGCCTCAAGGTCGTTGCGCTGGCGCTGGTTCTCGCTCTGCTGCTGGTTGAGCTGCATTTCGCGCTGTTTCATTTTGGATTCCACCGACTGCACTTTCTGCAGGCGCTGTGTGGCCTGTTTCTCGGCTTCGTCCTTGATTTTGATGCCTTCCTCGCGGCCTTTGAGCAGCTCTTTCTGTCGGATTACTTCGGCTTCGCGGTTGGCTTCGTCGATTATCGCTTTGGCGCGGCTGCTGGCCATTGATTTCTGGATGGCCACGGTGACGAGCGAGCCTATGGCCAGCGCCACCACTGCAACTGCAAGATAGATTATTGGGTTCATATCAGTCCGGGTTATTGTCGTATGATGTTGTTAGTTGTTTTGGTTGTTCATTAGTGTCTGTTTCCGTTGCCGGATTATAAAAATTATAAAAAGGTCAGGGTACAAAAAATGCGCCCCCGGACTCGGCTGGTGTGCCGCTGGTGCCCTGCATGGCACCGGCCTGATGATGGCCTTTGGTGCGTGTGCAGCGGTGGCAAGCGGCGCCTGCGTCTGTCCGTAGCGCGGGATTGCGTTCGGCGTTGTGCAAATATAACTGCCTATTCTTCGCCCATGTCGAGCAGAATCCGGTCGAGACTGCTTTCAAACGTGCTGATGGCTTCGTTGGTGTTCTTGAGCACTTCCTCCTGGGTGAAGTAAAGCTCGGCGAACCTGAACGCCACCATGGCCAGCACTTCGGTTGCCGACCGGTTCTTGAATTTCGTGGACCACGATTTCCAGAGCCTGTTGACGTGGAATTCGGCCTTTCGTATCACCTCCTCGTCGGCCGGATTGATGGCCAGCGAGACTGGTGCCTGATTGGCTATGCGTATTGATATGGTCAGTTTATCATTCATAGTGAACACACCGGCTTCGTCGCGGTCTTGTAGGGGATTATTCGTTGAGGTCGGTGATGCACTTGTCGATTTCCCGCACTAATCGGGTAAGCAGTTCACGGGTGCTGTTCACATCGTTCCTGGTGGGGGCGATGGTAGTGGCGATCTTCAGAAAGTCGTTCTCCTGCTGCAGCCGGCCGTTTTCTTTTCTGAGTGTTTCAATCTCAGCCTGAAGTTCGGCAATCTGCGCCAGATCAGACTCGCGCCGCTGCAATAGGATGGTGTAGCGGTCGAGCAAAAGCTGCGTCTTGGTGTTGACGCGGTCGATTTTTTTTTGAAGCTCGCCGGCCATAAGCATTCATGAGGAATGGTTAACTGCTTATCCAAATTTCTACAAAAGTAAGCATTTTTTTTCAGAATGCCTGCAACTGACCCCTAAAAAAAGCGGATTATGCGCGCCGGCTTCGTTTTGAAAAGGCTATCTGCCTGTTGTAGATAAAATTGCAAAGGGTATAGACGCACATGCCACCGAGTGTGGCCACACCGTAGCCCGAGAGTGTGAAGCCTTTGATGTCCCATTCCATGGCGCCAAGCGGGGTGTGCGATGTGAGTGCCCATACAAACAGGAGCTGCAGCGAATAGCACCCGGCGAAGCCTGCGAGGAATTTCATGGCCTCGGCGCCGGTGCTCCCTTTCGACCGGAACACCCATGCCTTGTTCCAGATGAACGAGTTGGTCAGGCCGGCCACATAACCCAGGGCGTTCGACAGATAGGGGTTTAGTCCAAGCAACGATTTTGTGGTGAATATCGCCACAAGAGTGACCATGGTGTTGATCATTCCGACGATGATGAACTTCAGGAATTCAATCTGTTTGGTGTGGTTCATGGCTTGTGGCTGTGTTTTGTTTTGCGGTTCTCGGGAACATCGTAGGATAGCACCGGGAGCGACCAGTTCCAGCGCAGGGCGCAGGTGCGCAGTGAGATGACAATGATGGCGCAGGTGAGTTGCTGGGCTATCTCAGAACAGCCGAGTGCCCTGACACCCCAATAGGCAAGTCCTCCGGCAACGCAGGCTGTGGCGTAGATGTCCTTGCGGAAGAAGAGCGGTTCCTGGTTGATGAGGATGTCGCGCAGCACGCCTCCGAATGCACCGGTGATCATACCCATCACGATGGCCACCCACATGGGATAGCCCACGGCGAGCGATTTCTGGATGCCTATAACCACGAACAGTGCCAGTCCGAGCGTGTCGAACACGAACAGCATCTTGTTGTTGCTGACAAGCAGTTTACGGAACATGATGACCACGGCAAGAGCCACGCCGGTGACGCCGAGATAGAACCATTGCTGCATCCAGAACACGTCGATGCCCAGCAGGAGATCGCGCAGGGTTCCGCCTCCGATGGCTGTGACAAGGCCCACGGTGTAGGCTCCGAACCAGTCGAACCGGCGGTAAGCGGCCAGACGGATGCCGCTTATGGCAAAGGCGAATGTGCCTATTACTTCAATGATAAACAGGAATGTAGACTCCACTTCAGGATAATCTGTTGTGACGGGGTGGCTGAGGGTTATTTGCCGCGTTTGTTTTCGGTGGTGCCGGAGGCTGATTTTGCGTTTTTGGAATAATAGCGGCAGACTTCGGTGAGGGTGCAGTTGAGGCAGTCGGGCCGACGGGCCTTGCAGGTGTAACGGCCGTGGAGTATGAGCCAGTGGTGGGCTTTGGGGATAATGTCCGCCGGGATGTGGCTCACGAGCGCCTTCTCTGTCTCATATGGTGTGCGGGCGTTGGTGGTCAGTCCGATACGCTCCGACACGCGGAACACGTGGGTGTCAACGGCCATGGCAGCCTTGTTCCACACCACGGCCAGCATGACGTTGGCTGTCTTGCGGCCCACGCCGGGGATGCGCATGAGGTCGTCGATGTTGTCGGGAATCTCTCCGCCGAACTCCTCGCAAATTGTGCGCGCCGCTCCCAGCAGCGAGCGGGTCTTGTTGTTGGGGTATGACACCGATTTGATGTATTCGTAGACGGTCTCTTCGTTAGATGCCGCCAGGGTGGCCGCATCGGGAAACGCGGCGAACAGCGGCGGTGTGACCATGTTCACGCGTTTGTCGGTGCACTGGGCCGACAGAATCACGGCCAGTAGCAGATGGAACGGAGTGTCGTATTTCAGCTCGGTCTGCGGCTCGGGGATGGCCTCGGACAGCAGTTTGAGTGCGCGTTCGTAACGTTCTTTGACGGTCATGGTACGCGGCATCAGTGTGCGTGGGTGAATTCACGCAGGAAGCGCACGTCGTTCTCGGAGAACAGACGCAGGTCGTTGACGCGGTATTTCAGGTTGGCGATGCGTTCCACGCCCATGCCGAGTGCGAATCCGTTATATTCCTTGGAGTCGATGCCGCAGGCGTCGAGCACATTGGGGTCGACCATGCCGCAGCCAAGAATCTCCACCCATCCGGTGCCTTTGCAGAGGCCGCAGCCTTTGCCGCCGCAGATGGTGCAGGAGATGTCCATTTCGGCCGACGGTTCGGTGAAGGGGAAGTAGCTCGGACGCAGGCGGATCTTGGTGTCGGCACCGAACATCTCGCGTGCGAAGTAGAGCAGCGTCTGCTCGAGGTCGGCGAACGATACGCCTTTGTCGACATAAAGACCTTCAACCTGATGGAAGAAGCAGTGTGCGCGTGCCGAGATGGCCTCGTTGCGGTAGACGCGTCCGGGGCAGAGGATGCGGATGGGGGGCTTGGAGTGCTCCATCACACGGGTCTGCACCGACGAAGTGTGGGTGCGGAGCAGCACGTCGGGGTTGCGTTGGATGAAGAAGGTGTCCTGCATGTCGCGTGCGGGATGGTCCTCGGCGAAGTTGAGCGATGAGAACACATGCCAGTCGTCCTCTATTTCGGGGCCTTGTGCCACCACGAATCCGAGACGGCGGAAAATGGCCACGATTTCGTCGCGTACAAGCGACAGCGGGTGACGTGTGCCAAGCTCCACAGGAGCAGCCGAACGGGTGAGGTCAATCTCGTCGGCCGAGTCGTCGGCCATTTCAGTGGCCTGCTTCAGTGCGTTGATCTTGTCGGTGGCAAAAGTCTTGAGCTCGTTGATGGCCATGCCGATGGCTTTCTTCTGGTCGGCCGGCACGTTGCGGAAATCGGCCATCAGGGCGTTGAGTTCGCCCTTTTTGCTGAGATATTTGAGGCGGAGGGCCTCCACTTCATCGGCGTTCGAAGCCGTTGCGGCTTCAATCTGAGCCTTCAGTGCATTTATTCTGTCGAGCATATCTGTTCCGGTTGTTTTTTCGTAGCTGCAAAGATACGCAAATTTTCAAAAATCCCCTAAAATTTTCACGGCCTGACAAATATCCACAGTCACAATCCTTTTTATGGAGGCTCTCAGCTATATAGAGAGAATACTTACGGTAATTCTAAAGTGGTCTGATTCGACCACTTTAAGCCTGTTTCGGACTTTTACAATAGTTTTGCTTTATGCGAAACTTGGTTATAAAGATGCTATGTTAACTTTGTTTATGGGAGGTGTGAAATGTTTTGGCACGGATGCGGGGTAATTTTGCATTGTAAATCAACAGAAACCCCTAAAAGGCGAAAAATTATGTACACCAACAATCTTTTCACTTTAAACAATATCTCCACCATATCTTCTGACATTGTTTCCACGCTTCCGATAAATAAAATTCCCACCCTCGGTGAGGAGGGCGGGAATTGTGTGGTTGGTGCCGGTGCTTCCAGGGCAGTGTATGCCGTCAGGGCTGCCGACATGGTTTATGTCAATGTGGTGCAGTTCGGCAAGGTGCTGCTCAATGCGCCCATGTGCGGGTTCTGTTCGGTCGAGGCGTTGCTCGCCGGGGTGCGCCGCAGACTGGGTGAGGTGTGCGGGGTGGTGACGGTGAATGTACGCAACTGCACTTGCGGCTGGGCGATGAAGCGCACCGTAAGGCTTGGGCGCCCTATGCACACCATGCTTGCCGGGGCCTGAGCTGCCGTCAGGCGAATATCAGAATCAGGGCCTGGGCTGCCACCACGCGCAGGAACATTGTGAGCGGGTAGACGGTAGAGTAGGCCACGGCCGGAGCGTCGCTGCCGGTGGAG
>UQER01000017.1 GCA_900540205.1 uncultured Porphyromonadaceae bacterium
CAGTCTGTTCGCTACGCTTTACTCAAATTTGCTATTCCGTTAGGTGTTTATTTTAATATTTGTCCGAGGAAAATTTTTAGAAGATTTTTCTCGATGAAAAAGGAGTGTAGCGAGCTACACGACTGATGAAGAGAGAAAAAGATTCAAAAATTTTGCCGGAGAAATATTGAAATAATCAGACCCGTTAGTATAAAATAATTTTGAACAGTTACTTAAAATCACAGACACTGAAATTATGAAACTCAAAATATCATCCGCCCTGGCAGCGCTGTTTCTCGCAGCCGCAACAGTGTCGCTGACGGCATGTTCGGACGACGACCTGTCGAAGAGCGCGCCCAACTACGACCCCAACTACAAGGGCACGGCCACTTTCGACCAGGAAGTGGACTATGAGACCGACGCCACACAGAAGGATCTGGAGGTGACATTTGCCTGCGATATGGACTGGACAGCACGCGTCTACGATGCTGCCGACACCGAAGGCAACGAGCTTACATGGGCCTCGGTATCGCCCGAATCGGGCACAGCCGGCACCGACTGCAAAGTGATTGTGCACCTGCTGGAGAACCCCGACCACAACAACACCCGCGTGGTCACACTCGAAATCCTCACCGAGAAAGGCAACCCGACCACAATCAAGATCGGTCAGGACCTCATGCCGATGGATCCCGCAACCATCCCCGACTACGACAAATACTACTGCCCCGGCGCATGGAACCCTCACTTCGAGAAGGGTCCCGAAAATCTGCTCCGCGGTGACAGCTACTATTCATGGACACGTTCGGCCCAGAGCGAGCACTTCGTGGTGTTCTGGAGCATCGACTACGGCACAGAGCATCCCAACTCGCCCGAGACACCCGCCAACTGGCGCGTGGACATCGACGACCTGCTTGAAAAAGCCGAGCACTTCTTCGATATGAATGTCAACAAGCTCGGCATGTCGACCATCGGCCAGGGCAAATCGGCTCTCGACAAGTACAAGATGCAGATTTATCTGATCGGTCAGGACGAATGGCTCGCCACAGGTTCCGGCTATGACAACGTGATCGGCGCACTGTGGGTAAATCCCTCCACCTGCCAGCCCGTCGGCTCCACAATCGCCCACGAAATCGGCCACTCGTTCCAGTACATGGTATATGCCGACAAGGTTTATCAGGGTGTAGCCGATAAGGACGGTGCCCTCCTCCCCTATGGCTTCCGCTACGGATTCGGTCAGGACGGGGAAGGCGGCAACGGCTTCTGGGAACAGTGCGCACAGTGGCAGGCTCATCAGGACTTCCCCGAAGAGCAGTTCGATCTGGGCAACTGGCCCGTATGGAACGCCAACCACCACCGCCACTTCCACCATCCGGCCTACCGCTACGCCTCCTACTTCCTCCAGACCTACTGGGTGAACAAGCACGGCATCCCGGCCTACGGACGCATCTGGCAGGAATCGGAGTATCCCGAAGATGCCATCGAGGCATACACCCGCCTGTACTGCAACAACAACTGGGACCAGATGAAGGACGAGCTGTTCGACTACGCCCAGCACATGGCCACCTACGACATGGACGGCGTGCGCGAATATGCCGGCGGACATCAGGACATGTACCGCACGGACATGTATCTCGTTGACAACGGCTACTATCAGGTGGCCTACAGCAACTGCCCGGGCCATACCGGTTTCAACGTCATTCCCCTTATCGCCCCCGCTGCAGGCGGCACAGTGACTGTTGACTTCGAAGGTCTGCCCGACGGCGCACAGCTCGCCGCCAAGGACAAAGGTCAGGTATGCGATCCCGACGGCAACATCCAGTACACCACAAAGACCTACAACAACACCGAATTCGGCGCCAACAATCAGGGCTGGATGTACGGTTTCGTGGCTCTGAGCGACAACGACACCCGCACCTACGGCCAGGCATCGAAGGACGCCAAAGGCACGCTGAGCTTCAACGTACCCGCAGGCACCAAGGAACTGTATCTGGTTGTGATGGGCGCTCCCACCGCCTACCAGCGTCTCCCCTGGAACCACGATTCGGCCAACAGCGACCACTCGGAAGGCTCCGACCCGCAGTTCCCCTACATGGTGAAATTCACCGGCACCGACCTGAAATATTACGAAGAGGCTCCTGAATGCGTTTACGATGTTGTCGACGCCAACCACATGAACGTGACATTCGACCTCCGCGTTCCAGCATCGTCGGGCGACTGGGCTCTCACAGCCATTGACCTCGGCGAACCTCAGATGCTCCTGTTCTTCGGCCTCGGTTCTGCCGATGAAATGAACGCACTGTTCGTCGATGTGGCTCCCGGCGACGAGGTTCGTCCCGCCGAAGGCACCATCGTTCTCGGTAACCTCGAGACAGACGGCTCATTCTGCTTCACCGGCTCGTCGAACAACGGATACTGGTGCAACGCAGACGGCAACCGTGTGGCATGGGGCGGCGGACAGGTACTCTACACCGAACGCGACGGCCTGAGCATGACACTCGGACAGCTTGCCGGCTCATTCCAGGCCGGCGATACTCCGGTGCTCCGGCCTGCCGTGATCTACACAAAGAACGGCGAGACCTTCATCGCACAGTACACCATCACCTATCACTATTATTAATGAGACCAGTCCCATTAAACTGGACAGGCTATTTTGAGATAATTTAGTTCTTTTCCATACTCCAATCACGACCCGACCCTGCCACGCGCGGGCCGGGTCGTGTGCAATACTCTGAACCCAGCATACCATGAAGCATGCATTTTATTGCATGGTTTCGTTTCAACTGACAGACTAAAATCGTAACTTTGTAGGGGATGCCGCACTTGGGGTATCCCCTGCGAATCTTTACCGCTACGCCTCACCATGAAGACCTGTAACCGCATCACATACGCCATGCTGCATATCCTGTCGCTGATTTTGCTGGCGACAGCAATGTGCCACACAGCCGCAGGTGCAAACAAAATGCAGCCATGGTTCAGGCATTACACCACTTCGCACGGACTGCCCGCCAACTGTGTGCGTGACATCTGTCAGGACGATGCCGGCTTTATATGGATGGCATCGGACGGCGGCCTGACGCGCTTCGACGGCAAAACATTCCGTTATTATCCCCTAACTTCACCCGGACCCAAAGCCGACGACCAGTTCGCACTGGAGCTGCTCAACAGCCACGGGCACCTGTATGTAGGCACTGATGCCTATCTCTACCGTTACGACGACAGCGCCGACCGCTTTGTGAACGTGCCGGTGACCGACAGCAACGGCAACGAGGTGAACGGGCTGATACGTTCCATCGGAATGGACGGGTCGGAAAACCTGTGGGTCTCCATACTTGGAAAGGGTGTGTTCAGGCTGAATCCCGACGGCACCACACCGGGATATTACTCATTCCCCGACCTGAATGTGTTCGCCGGAAACATCTACGTTGACAGCCACGACCGCGTGTGGGTGAGCAACAACAGCGGCATAGGCGGCCTGTATGTCTACGACCCTGACACCGACCGTTTCAACGAATTCATAATCACCACCGAGAACGGACGCCACATGGTGCACTCCATGGCCATGGCCGAGGATGCTGCCGGGAATTACTGGCTGGGCCTGTGGAACGGCTCACTGCTGCGCTTCGACGCCGCCACCGGTCAGGGACGCATTTTCAGCGGAACAGGTGCATACCACATCCATTCGCTGCTCACCGATAATCCCGACGAATTCCTCATAGGCTCGGACATGGGGCTCACCACATTCAATCCTCAGACTCTGGAAAGCACTACTTTCAAGCACGACGAGCTTAACCTGCAGTCGCTGTCCGACCAGTTTGTGCATCCGCTGATGCGCGACCGCGAGGGAGCGCTGTGGGTGGGAACGTTTTACGGCGGCGTAAACTATATGCCCCCGCAGATCAAGCCCTTCAACCGCTACCGCGCATCGGCCTACCGCAACTCGGTGTGCGGTTCGCTTATCAACGCTTTCGCCGAAAGGCCCGACAGATCGGTGTACATCGGCGCGGAGGACGGCGGTGTAAGCCTGTTCCATCCCGACACACGCACGTTTGAACCGATATCAATCCCGACACAGAATTCCGGTCTGACACTCAACGTGCAGTCGCTGTGCCTCGACCGGAACAAACTATGGATAGGCACCTACGCCAACGGGCTCATCTGCCTTGACACAACCACAGGGAGAATCTCCCCTTACACTTCCGATCCAGACCACCCCGGCACACTGGATGACAACAGCGCATATGCCCTGTTTCTTGACAATGAGAACAACCTGTGGGTGGCTACAACAAACGGACTGAACCGCTACAACCGTGCCGACAACAATTTTGAACGCATACGCACGCTGGGGGTTCGCACCGTGAGCATCACCGCCGACTCACAGGGAGCTTTGTGGCTCGCCACACACGGACGCGGGGTGTTCCGCTTCCATCCGCACAGCGATGTGTGGCGCAATTTCCGGCATGAACCGCAGCACCAGTCTTTGCCCCATGACCATGTCAACTGCATCACAATCGGCAGCGACGGCACCATATGGGCCGCAACCGAAGGCGGACTGAGCCGATTCAACCGAGCCACCGACAATTTCGAACCGGTGACACTCCCAAACAATGCCCCCACATCAATCGAAGGGATAGCCGAAGAAGGCGATCACCTGTGGCTTACCACCTCGTCCGGACTGCTCCGCTATAATCCCAAAGAGGGGTCGATGGAGCGTTTTGCCGAAGACGACGGACTGGCCAACAACCAGTTCCTGCCTGCCGCCATAATGAAAAGTTCCGACGGTAGCCTGTACACAGGCACAATCAGCGGTTTCAACCATTTCCATCCGGCCGCCATCCGTGCCAACACATTCGTGCCGCCGGTGAGATTCACGGCACTCGAAATAGCCAACAACCCGGTGGAAGTGGGCGCTCCGCAGCTGCCGGTGAGCCTCGGCAAGGGGGCCCAGATACGGCTCAGAGCGTCGGACCGTTCGTTCAGTGTATATTTTTCCGCTCTGAGTTATGCCAATCCCCGGGCTAACAACTACCGTTACAAACTCGATGGCTTCGATAAGGACTGGATAGAAACCGGAAACGACAACAAGGCACAGTACACCAACCTCCCGGCAGGGCGCTACACACTGCGCGTGCAGGCCTCGAACAACGACGGGGTATGGAATCCCGAGGAGGCACAACTTGACATAATTGTATCTCCCCCGTGGTATCTGAGCTGGTGGATGGTGATATTCTATGTGCTGCTGGCATGCGGGGCTGCCTACGGAGCCTACCGCATAGTGATACGCAACGCCCTGAAAGCCCGCGGACGCGAGATTGCGCGCCTCAAGGCCGACCGAGAGAAAGAGATGTTCAACGCCAAGCTCTCGTTCTTCACCATCATAGCGCATGAAATCCGCACCCCGGTGTCGCTGATTATCGGACCGCTCGAAAAGGTGATGTCGTCCAAGGAACCGATTCCCGACCCGGTGCGCCGCGATCTCGATGTAATCGACCGCAACGCCCACCGGCTGCTGTCGCTTGTGAATCAGCTGCTCGACTTCAAGAAAGCCGAACAGGCCATCATAGCCCTTGACAAACGCCCCACCGAGATTGTAAAACAGGTGGAGGCCGTGGCCGCGAGGTTCCGCCCCTCCATCGAGCAGATGGGCGGCACACTGCAATGCAGCTACCCCACTGAATTCAAGGCCGACATAGACCCCGAGGCATTCAACAAGATGGTGAGCAACGTGCTTAACAACGCGCGCAAGTACATGCGCAGCCAGATTACGCTCGACGTGACCAACGATGCCGCCAACGGCACATTCACCATAAAAGTAACCGACGACGGCTGCGGCATATCCCCCGAATTCCAACAAAAGATTTTCAAGCCGTTCTATCAGATAGCCGCAGAGAAACCCGATGCCACACGCATTGGAACCGGCCTTGGGCTGAGCATCCTGAAAAACATTGTGGACGCCCACCATGGCACGATAAGCGTGGAGTCGGAACCGGATGTGTTCACAAGTTTCATCATAACGCTTCCGCTCACACAGCCCGATGCCGTGAAGGCCGACATTGCAGCCAGCCATGAAACAGCCCTGAGCGACCTCCCGCCAATGCACAAGCCGGAAGGAGCCAAACCGCGGCTGCTTGTGGTGGACGACAACGAGGACATGCTGCAGTTCCTGAAAAGTTCGTTTGAGGAGACCTATGATGTCGTCACGGCAACAAACGGCATGGAAGCGCTGTCGCTGCTTGAGAACCACCAGATATCGGCCATTGTCAGCGATCTCATGATGCCGAAGATGAACGGTGTGGAACTGTGTCGCGCAGTGCGTGGCAACCAGTCGTTCAGCCACATCCCCTTCATTCTCCTCACCGCAAAGACCGACAATTTCTCGAAAATCGAGGGGATGAACTGCGGCGCGGACTACTATGTGGAGAAACCGTTCTCAACCCACTTCCTCGACGCATGCCTCACCAACCTGATGACGCGCCGCAAGCAGCTGGCACAGAAATTCTCGCAAGAGCCACTGGCTCCGCCGACAGCCCTGGCTGCAACCCCTGTCGACGAGACCTTCATCACACGTCTCACCACAGCAATCGAGGATAATTTCTGCAATCCCAACCTCAATGTCGACTTCCTTGCCGAACAGATGCATATGAGCCGTTCAAGTCTGTATGCCAAAATCAAGACCCTGGCCAGCATGACACCGAACGAACTGATACAGATAACGCGCCTCAAACGCGCCGCACGCATGCTGCGCGAGGAGCACTACATGGTGAGCGAGGTGGGCACACTTGTGGGCTTCAACTCATCGAGCTATTTCTCCAAATGCTTCAAGGCCCAGTTCGGAATGACTCCCGGCGAATTTGCCGGCCCGCACTCACCGGCAACCGACACGCAAACAAACCCCTAACGCAATATGTCAACTGCAACCAACACTATCACCCCTGCAAAGAAAAAAAGTTCGAGAATTCTGGCCCTGGACATCATGCGCGGCATCACCATAGCCGGCATGATTCTGGTGAACAACTCGGGCGGCCCGGGCACATACGCGCCGCTTCAGCACGCCCAGTGGAACGGCCTGACACCTACGGACCTCGTGTTCCCCTTCTTCATGTTCATCATGGGAATATCAACCTACATATCCCTGCGTAAATTCGAGTTCAAACCGTCGTGGCCGCTGATTGGAAAAATAGTGAAACGCACGGTACTGATTTTCCTGATAGGCATGTTCCTGGCGTGGCTGTCGATGTTCGTGAAAGGGATTGCTGTGGAGGGGCGCACCCTCATTGAAGCCACCCTCAGGTTCGGCGACATACGCATCCTCGGTGTGCTCCCCCGCCTGGCCATATGCTACGGCGCAGGATCCATCCTTGCCATCACCCTGCGACACAAATGGCTGCCGGTGACCATCGCGGCCATACTGATTCTCTACGGCATAGCCCTCCTTGTTGGCAACGGTTATGCACCGGACGAAACCAGCATCCTCTCGCGCGCCGACCGTGCCGTGCTCACCGACGCGCATATGTACTACACCCACATCGACCACGTCAAAATCCCCATCGACCCCGAAGGTGTGCTCAGCACCATCCCCTCCATAGCCCACGTTATGATAGGCTTCTGGTGCGGAATGTTGATGATGGGCACCACCGACAACCGCGAACGCATCACCCAGCTTTTCATAGTCGGCACCATCCTGACCGTGTCCGGCTGGCTGCTGAGCTACGGGCTTCCTCTCAACAAAAAAGTATGGTCACCCACCTTCGTGCTCACCACATGCGGCCTGGCGGCATCCACGCTTGGCCTGCTGATATGGATAATCGACATCAAAGGAAAAAAACGCTGGAGCCGCTTCTTCGAGGTGTTCGGCGTCAACCCCCTCTTCCTCTATTCGGTGGCATGGGTGCTTGCCATATTCCTCGGCCTCAAATGCTTCCCCGATGCTGCAGCCCCCGATGGCGTCTACAGCATCAAGAGCTGGATCTACTACAACCTGCTCATGCCACTCACCGGCAACCAATCGCTGTCGGCCCTCATCTACGCCCTGGCGTTCGTAGGCATCAACTGGCTCATCGGCCTCCCCCTCTACCACCGCAAAATCTACATCAAAATCTAACCGGCTTAAAACCCAATTGATTACATCACTGAATATATTTTTCCGCATTTGTATTATCATTTCTGATAAACGTGCATGAAAATTTTATTCAAAAAAATTGGCATAGAATTTGGTCAATTCAAAAAAACGTGATAACTTTGCACCTGCAAACGGAAAGGAAATGATGCAGAGAGATGCGTCAAAGGAAAGCGCAAATGCAGCGCGACGTTCAATTCCAATATTCGTTGGCACTCACACCAATCAATTGCCTTGTGGTGTAATGGTAGCACGTCGGATTCTGGTTCCGCCTGTGAGGGTTCGAATCCTTCCAAGGCAACACAAAGAAAGAGCTAAGTCGCTAAGATTTAGCTCTTTCTTTATTTTTACCTTGTCGCAAAATGTTAAAAATTGTAATTTTGATACAAATTTGATACAATTGTCCATAATGTATGGTTTGTAGAGATTGATAATCGTATCAAAAAAAGATCTGCGAACTATCATTGGGTATCGCGTGTTTATGTTATCGAGTGCTAAAATTTAACAAAGATTCAACAAGGCTGTTTGAGTTTGATTGGCTCTCACCATTAATAACACTCTAACGTAACACCCGCAAATGCCAAACCCTACGACATTACGAGATGTTGTGCCGATTTTGGAAGACCTCAGGCAGCTTATAAAAGTGCCTCTGGTAGCCAAACAGGATACAATTTTGTACAAGCGAATTGCCGAAGCAACCAGTAAACTTTGCTCTATAGACATCGAAAACGCTATCATTGAATCTCATGCCTCCGGGGAAATCGGAAAAGTACAAGCTGACCAAACCCGAAATTACTGCGTCGAGATTGTAACCAGAATAGAAACATTCCAGAATGTATTCTATAAATTGGATAGAGAGCGCAAGAATAAATCCAAGGCAGACATGATAGACCAATATGAGAGTAACCATTTCCTCAAAGAAGTGGAGATGTTCTATATGATTGCCGCTCATTATGAGTACGCGCTAAAGGCTTGTCACAAAGTTCCTGTGCCTGACGACTGGACGATAGATAAATACAAACAGGAAATCGAGCAATTCCATATGGCAGACACCCGTGAAGGATGGCTTGAAAAGAAACGGGAGTTTCTTAAGAGATTGCAGGAAAGCGTCGAATACGATGAGTTTCTGTTGAAACCTTCATTCGATGTGTACCATGAGTTGCGAAATGTCTGTCGCAAAATTTTTATCATGGCGGAGCGATACTTTCCGCCATGTGAAATTCAGTTACATCCGAAATGCAGGGAAACCTTTATGCAAAA
The DNA here is from genome assembly GCA_900540205.1 of uncultured Porphyromonadaceae bacterium. Taxonomy (GTDB): domain Bacteria; phylum Bacteroidota; class Bacteroidia; order Bacteroidales; family Muribaculaceae; genus UBA7173. The sequence continues at coordinate 9,353 of UQER01000017.1, forward strand.
GATGCAGGTTCGTAATGGTAGTCATCTGGCACCTGAACAACCTGTAAAACTGAGTCCTGCCACTATAAGATCATGCCGCCAATGGGAAGAAGAACTGTTCCCTATGATTCTCGTGTCGGAACTATATGAAATTTGCGCTGAAATATTTGATGATTCAACCGAGACCCAATTTCATTCATCGTTGAACCTTCATGGCCGACATGAACCGCTGAAAATACGTGCCAAGCAAAAAATCAAGGTGTGCTATCTCATCTCCAAACTCTACGATGTCGTGCCGGAAAAGCACAAAGTCGCATGGCGTGAGGACATACTTTTACACTTCGGCATAGATTCATCATATTACGAAAGTAAATATTCACATCCGCGTGGAAGCGATGCCAGCAGGTCAAGTATGGCCTTTGCAGATGACATCGATGAAATCATCAAAAACCATAAAAAACGGGCTTGATAGTCCTTGCTACTTAAAGATACCACTCGCGCACCACTTTCACCACTTGAAATTCCACTTTTGAAACTTTATGATACTACCCGTTAGAGCCTGATACTCTGATGGGTAGTTTTAGTAAGTGGAGAATAGAAATCCACATACAGACCACTCATAGCCGGTTGTAATTTTGCAGTGTCCGGGAGATACTCGGATACGCTCTCTCCGAGGGCGGAAGTATAATTCAAACCTACACTGCGTATGACAAAAGACCAGTTACTCAAACTTCCTCTCTGGCAGTATACCGGAGAACAACTTTTAGAATTACTTGATTCCCGTAATGTCAAGGATAACATCGAACCCGAAGGTGCAGCTACCACAGCAAAGCGATGGCTCGTCTATGGAATCGAAGGTCTCTGCGAACTTCTCCAGTGCAGCAAGGCTACCGCACACCGTATCAAGAACAGCGGTGTAATCAAAGATGCTATAACTCAAACGGGCAGAAAAATCGTTATCGACGCACAACTTGCGCTCGATCTTATCCAGTCATCAAAGAAGGGAGGTCGCAGATGCAAGAAATGAAGCAAGACATACTCAGACTTTGGGAGGAAAAGCAGTTGCGAATCACAGATGAGATTCAGACCGCGCCGGAGGTACTGTATGCCAACGGCAGTGTCATTGGTACACTCGGCAACTTCTCTGCATCGACCGGTAAGGCAAAGAGCAAAAAGACCTTCAATGTCGCAGCCATCGTCGGGGCATCGCTCGTCAATGGAAAAGTCTTGGGGTACACCGCAGAGTTTCCAGACGACAAGCGTACAATCCTTTACTTCGATACCGAGCAAAGCCCTTACCATTGTCAGAAGGTAATGGAGCGTGCCTTGCGACTGGCGAAACTGCCGACTGACACTCATCCGGAGAATCTAAAATTTGCTGCCCTGCGTCAGCTCACACCAGCCTTGCGCCTTGAAGTTATCGAACAGGCGATAATCAACACTCCCGGTGTCGGGCTTGTAATCATCGACGGTGTACGCGACCTGATGTATGACATCAACTGCGCCAAGGAATCGACTGACCTTATCGGCAAGCTGATGGAATGGACTGACAAGTTCCAGATACATATCCACACGGTTCTGCATCTCAACAAGAGCGACGACAACGCCCGTGGCCATGTCGGAACCGAGCTGAACAACAAGGCGGAGACAGTCCTTCAGGTAAGCCGAAGCAAAACTGATGATACCGTGTCGGAGGTATGCGCCGCCATGATCCGTGCCGCCGAATTCGACCCATTTGCCTTCCGTGTCAATGACTATGGACTACCGGAGATTGCCGGCGGATATGTGTTCACCGAGCCGGGCAAGAAAGCAAAAGACCCTTATCCATACAAGGAGTTGACCGAGGAACAGCATCGCGAGGCATTAGGCATAGTATTCGCCAACGGTCCGATAAAAGGATGCCGAAACTGCGAGGCTGGACTCAAAAGCGGATATGCGGCCTGTGGACATTCCTATTCCAACAACAAGGTAAAGGGCTTGAAGACCTTTCTTGACAATAAAGGCATGATCCGTTACGAGAACCGCGAATATATCTACAATCCGGATTTCTACTATTGATAAACACCAAATTGGTTTGGTTTAGCAAAGGGCATATATAATAGGAGCTAAACCAAGAACCATCTCACCCAAACATTTTAGCACCCATGATAAAAGAGATTAAATCAATTCCTTTAGCCGCCTTCTTGTCCCAACTCGGACACGAACCGGCGGCGAGAAAAGGAACCTCTGGTATAAGTCGCCGTTGCGACAGGAACAGACACCATCGTTCAAGGTCGATACTGCACTCAACTGCTGGTATGATTTCGGTCTTGGCAGAGGCGGCAACATCATCGACTTGGCAACAGAGTTGTATCAGTCAACCGACCTGCGCTATCTCATGCGTTGCATCGCCAACAGCTATCCTGTGCCATCGGCGCAGACAGTCGCTTCCTCTTTTCCCCAGCGACACTCTGCACCAAGCATGGAACGGTTTGATGTCGTGCCATTGGAACACCGCGCACTTGTCGCATACCTCCAAGAGCGTGGTATTCCGGCACACATCGCTAAAGCGAATTGCAAGGAGGCTCATTACAGCTTCAACGGCAAGTCGTATTTTGCCGTGGCATTTGAGAATGTCAGCGGAGGTTGGGAACTGCGCAACAGCTACTTCAAAGGTTGCCGGGGACGCAAGGACATCTCATATCTACCGTGGGCGAGAGATGGCCCGTCAACAGAGTGTGCCGTGTTTGAGGGATTCATTGATTTTCTCTCTGCACTCACACTCGGAATCATCAGCGGAGCCGACGCAATCATACTCAACTCGGTTGTCAATGTCAACAAGGCTGTGCCTTATCTCAAAGGTTACACTGTCGTCAATTGCCACCTTGACAACGACAATGCCGGAAAAACAGCACTCGCCGAGTTGACAGCCATATATGGCTCAATCGTGATTGACCGTTCCACACTCTACTCCGAGTTCAACGACTTGAATGATTTTCTTGTTAACCAAAGTTTCACCAAAAACACACTTCCCAATGAAAACAAATAAACCCACCGCACCCAAATCAACCGAGTTGACCGATGCAGCCAAACCCAAAGTATCAACCTCTAACTCACAAATTATTATGCAACCCGATAACTCAACTGATTCAATCAACTCCACTTCCGCAGTTAACAGCGATAACGCGTTTGACAGCACCACACCTGCCAACGCCGACAATCTGTTTGACAACGAGCAGACAGTAACCGAGCCGCCGAAGCAACAGCGCGTCGGCAAACAACAGCGCAAATCGGACTTCGCCGAGTTCAAGGCTACATTCCTTGCTCCTGCAAAGCTGATGAACCGCTATGCCCTGAACATTGAGGGCGACCTGTGGGACCAACTTGAGCGCGTTTCCAGAATTCTCGGCGACCGTGGCACCACCGTCAGCAGTTATGCCAACGCCATCCTCGCAGAGCACCTGAAACAGTACGCCGACGACATCGAAATCTGGCGCAAGCTCTGAGTGCGTGATTGCAACTACATTTTGACCGCTAAACAGTCCTCGTAGTTTCGCGCACCTCGAAACTATCGCAGGGGTTCGGAATCGGAGGGAGCGAGTTTATGTTTTCGTATTACAAGTAATCCTCAAACGACTCGCTCCCCTCCGCTCCCGATGGTCACAAACCTCAAACTGAATTTCCAATGAAGAAATCCAATTTACGTCCCTCTAAAGGACGTCCAAAGCTCCCGGCGGATGAACGAAAGTCCATCATGGTGCCGGTGAAATTCGACATAGACCAGTATCAGGTAATGATGGACAAAGCTCTCATGGCAGGGCTTAACCGTTCGGAATATATCCGTCAGTCGGCACTGCATTGCAAAGTCGTGGAAAGGCTCACGCCAAGAGATGTCAAGGCAATCCGCGACCTTCAGGGAATCGCCGAAAATCTCAACCGCACGGCAAAATTTGTCGGTGCCATTCTAAAAGGTGGCGCCTCAGAGGAACAGATTGTCCGCACATACAGAGAGATAATTCAGTGCAAGGATTTTATTCTTTCACTGATAAAAAACTATCGTAATACACCCGATAGCGTATGATGGGCAAGATAACAAAAGGCGGAAGTTTCGGCGGTTGCGTCGATTATGTCACCCGCCGAAAGAAGGATAATCCCGATCGCACACCCTGTGATGAATGGCGTCTTATAGACTGTAAAGATGTATATACGATGGATGGGAGAAATGGAATTATCGCCTCTTTTGAGGATAATCTCGCCTTGAATCCGGACTTGAAAAATCCGGTAGGGCATATTTCCCTGAACTTCCATGCCAACGACAAGGATAAAGTTGATGACCGGATTATGGTAGAGATTGCCCAAAAATATATGAAGAAAATGGGCATCGTGGATACTCCATACATCATTGTCCGTCATCTCGACAAGGATTATCCACACTGTCATATCGTGTTCAGTCGAATAGACAACCATGCCGAAACCATTTCGGATAAAAATGATTTCAGCCGAAACAAGACTGTGTGTCTTGACTTGACAAAGAAATATGGACTGCATATTTCCGAGGGCAAGCGGCAGACCAATGTCAATAAACTGCGTGGCACGGAAAAGATACGATATGAGATTTTCAACGCCATTGACAAGGTATGGAATGATAAATCCGTCCATTCTTTCGAACAATTCGAGACCCGCTTAAAGGCGGCTGGTGTTGGCATAGAATACAAATATAAGCGAGGCACCAGCGAATTGCAGGGCCTATGGTACACCCGGAAAGGCAAGCGTTTCGCCGCATCAAAGATTGATCGGCGATTCAGCCTGAGCAATATTTCCAAGCATCTCGCCAACAACAAACCGTTACATCCTCAATCTCAATGGATGTATGCAGATGGTTCCATTGTGCCTATCGCATCATACAAAGGAGTGCGGTTTTCGACACAACAGATTAATGATTACATTGCGGGGAAAGCTATCCGAGTTGACGGGTGTCAGGGAGCTATGTCTACTGTGTGGATAAAATTCAACCCACAGCGCATGACTCCAGGAGTCTATTCATCGAATCCGGATTTAGCCGGACAAGTCGCATCCCAGTCGCAAAATTACGGCACTCGGTTATCCCTTGTTTCAGCAGCAGGAACCACACAGCCGCAAGAAGGTTTCACCAATGGGAGTGCTTTACCTGATGATTTCAAACTTTGGCTAAGCCGTCATCCCGGACTTACCATAGAAGAGGCCCTTCACCGTTATCGTGAAGAACAAAAAGCCAAACGCCGCCGACAAGGGCCCAAACTCTGATAAACCAACGCCGCCGAGGGAAACAGACCTTGGCGGCGTTTCTCATCTAATCCCATCAGTGGTGAATGAATATATATAGTTGTATCTTATATGTTCCTCAGCATATTCGATTGCCATCTCAGAAAATTTCGCCAAAATTCCCTATATGTTTTCACCGATGGCGATGTAATTCGTCGGATGGAATGAGGCAAATCGCCTCAGTAAGAGTCGATGAAGCAGATGGTTCAGAGGTTCAGTTGGTAAATCTCTCCAAAGAACACTAAGGCAGGGTAAAGTATTGCGAACTATCGCCTCATTCGGAGCAAAAGTTCGCCTTTCTGATGGCAATAATAATAAAACAAATGCCTCTTGGGTTAACCGGGGGTACGCGGTATTATGGAAAATCGTTCTACAACAAATAACCTATGTAGCTTAATTTGCTTTACGGTACTTAAAGAGACAGTAGAACCTTCACACCAAATCATTATGAGCCAATTAATCCTTGTAAATAGTTTTTTACCCTTTTAGAGAAACTCTTTTTGTTATTTTTATCAAACACACGTTTAATAAGGAATTTAGATAGCGTAGGATATACTTTTTGGGAATAAAACTCATTTAGAATAATACCCAATTTAAACTTGCCATTTTGAAACAAATCTTCATATTCAAATAAATCGTTAAGTCCTATTACAGCCACAGGTTTAACAATATAGTTGCTATCAATACGTAATTCATTAATTAAGTTTTCAAAATGTTGCGAAAGAAATATGTTAAACCCAGGAATATCAAATGTAGGGTCATTAAGAACCAATATAGGGAAAACATATAATTTACTTGGTGCCTGTTTATCAAAATTACTAATTATTATCGGTAATCTTTCCTTAATAGTTTTAGCTAATTGACCTACGCCTTTATACTTTCTCTTACTCTTGTCGTCTCGATATAAAAATAATTCTTTAAGATGTGCATATATTGTGTTCGGATCACCAGAAAAACGAAAATTTAAGCTAAATGAGTTATCCTTAAATTCAAATAAAAAAATACGATTGCCTCTCCTTATATACAAATCTGGCTCACTTGGAGAAATTTTCTTTGGTAATACCGAGGTTAATTTTTCTTTTAAATCGGCTCCAGTAAACAAAGTGTTGGAATACTTATTGAAACATGAAACTGCGATGTCATAAAAAAGCTTGTGTTCAGAAAATATCTCACCAAGTTCTTTTTTGAAATCCTCATATGATCTGCAATCACCTTCAGAAATAAGAAAATTCGCAAAATCAAATATAAAACCAGAATATAATTTATCAGCAAAGAAATCAGTATTTATAACTATATATGTATCGGAATTAATTTTGATTAAAGGTTTTGCTCTTAATCCTCTTAAATCGTCAGATGATACATAATCATTAGTGTTTACACAAAAATAATCCAAAAACTTATTAATAGTAGGTGTGCTAATGCCTATAATTTCCTTTTTTATGTTTGCGTGGATACAATAGCTAGTGATAATTTTAAGATACTCTCGATAACTATTTATGCCAAGACTTTTGAAATATTGATTTAGCTTAGTAGAATATTTTGAGCTATTCAAAAATAACAAAAGGAAATCGCCTTTAATTGCATCAACTCCAATCATGCGAGGATAAGAGACATCTTTCTTTTTTGATTCAATAGGAACTGAGAAAGAAAGATAATCTGATAGACTATTTGCAGAAACAAACCTATCTTCAGTAGCTTCTTTAACAGATAAATCACAACAAGCTAAATATGCTTTTAATATATTCCCTTTTGATGCTGGGGTCAGCATTCCACCTGAATGGTTTTGGGTGCAACCCAATAACTTGTCACATAGCAAGAGTAAAGAGTATTTCTCTAGAAGGCAATAATCTGTTGGTGATAATTTATTAAACCCATTAATAAATTGGATTCGGGTTTGTTCATCTACTTCTATAATTTTTTGGAAGAAAATACGATTATATTTTTCAACATTTATTTCTGGTATTAGCCATTGTGACAATAAAGACATAATCCATTCAATACCTTTATATAAAGGTATTTCACTTAGTAAGTAACGCATCTCATCTTCTGATAATACTGTATCAAAAATATCAGAATATGTAAGAAGCTTTACAGCCGATGTAAATCTGTTTTGGATCATCTATTGCTTGCAGGTAGTGTTGCACCGAGTGAACTCGCCTCAGACACACTCAGTAAAACACCAGCGAGATTTGGCTGGAGAAGATAGTTGTTCTATAATTAATAAAATAGTTTTATTCTCAATACCGTCTAACTGTTGTAGGGTAAGGATAGATTCTGTTTTCAATGGCATAGGTTTAGGGGGTATCACAAAACTCTTACCAAAGCGATTCGTAATACTCACTTAGGCTATTGTAATTAGCATAAAATGATTGAATAAGCTCTTCAATTCTATCTTCGATTTTTTGAACAATACTTACATTTTGAAGTGTAGAATTAGCGACATTATCAATGCTTTCAATCAAAAGAGTATGATAGTTTTCATTTTCAGAGATGAAATCCCATAGCTCTTTACCAACTAAAGTTTTAGCTTTCCAGTTAGGAACATAAGTCTTCAAAAGACCAGCTGTTACAGTATTATCATCCTTCTTTCCATAGGTAATCCCGATATAACCCCTATTTCCCTCGTCCTCCACAAGTTTGATTTCATCAGCATAATGCTTTACTTGCCCAGCATCCATGTCATTAAAACCACTCTTAATTTCTAAGAATGATTTTACTTCTCCTAATCGATCTATAACTAAATCAAATTTGGTCTTATCTCCTTCCTCATATTCCTTACCGTCAAAGATATATTCATTAGAATATAACAGAAGGTCTTGAACTAGGAACCCCATAGAAGTAACTATACTTCGGCCTATTGCTTGATATGCGTTATATCTTACAAATTCCTCTGGAGTTTTTAAGTTCAAAGCGGTGCAAAGAATAGGGTTAGCATTGAACGATTCTATAGAGATAGAAGAGAGCATAGCAATTTGTTTGCTCACAAAGTTCTTGGTCAGAATCTTTATAAAGTTCTGTACTATAGTCTTATCTATTTCTATCTCTTTTTGGAAGGCCATGATAGCTGCCACTTCTTTAGGAGTGAGATTCCTAAAGTACCGATGTCCTTCTACGCTTCTAAGGTTATTAATAGATTCTATAGTAGCATCCTTAAACCCTTTAAGAGTAGAAAAGTGTGCTGCTATAATATTTAGCTTATTCTTGAAAGAGTTACTAGCATTACCTTCAAAGGTAATACTACAGCCTTTTTCTATGAGATTTTGCAATGTCGCAGCCATTTCAATCAAATATCAGTACCCCTTCTTTTACATTGGTTAGAGTAATGTCCTTATCTGTTGTGTTCTTATATCTGGAGTAGGGAATCAGATTATTCATATCTTCATTCCCTTTGAGTTCTCCGTTATCAAATCGGATAATTTGCATACCAGCCATATAGCCTAAACCTACAGGCACTGCATTCCCAATCTGTTTATATATATCGGCTATTCTACCGCTAAATTTCCAATTATCAGGAAACTGTTGAACTCTAGCGTATTCCTTTACTGAGAGAGGTCTAAGCTCCGTTGGGTGGCATATAAGGGTAGCCGGCATTATAGGACTTGTAACTAGAGTAGGTGAAGGCTTGCTGCTAGAGAGCCTTCTAAGAAATCCAGTTTTACCTCCACCTAAATCATAGGCTTTGCCCATTGCTTCCCTAGCTACTTCTGGTTCTAGGCTAGTCCAGTTCTCACCTTCCTTTACTAAGGACATATATTGAAGCATTTTCTTACTAAGTGAAGTATACTCTGATTCATTCGGTTTCGGGAGGTCACTAATAACATCACCTAAAGTAACCCATTTCTTGGTTCCATAGAGCCCCAGCTCGCTGTGAGTAGGTTGTGGTAGTGGTATCCTCTTTGTTCCTTTAGTTCCAAAGATTATCACTCTCTCTCTTATTTGGGGAACACCATAGTTGGCAGCATTGAACAAGGCAAAGCTAATAGTATAGCCTAGCTTCCTAAACTCATTAGCTAAGAATCTGATTACACTTCCTTTTTCATTCTTTATTTCTTCATACTCTTTATAAGAATCTGGAACTGCATTTAACTTAGCCGATAATATGCCCCTAACATTTTCTAGAATGAAATACCTAGGCTGTATCTCAGATACCACCCTTAAATATTGAATGATTACGTTTCCTCTAAAATCATCCAATCCTCTTCTAGCTCCAGCAGTGCTAAAGGCTTGACACGGTGGGCCGCCTACAACTAAATCTACTTCTCCAGCCTTTAAACCAGATACTTCAAGCAATTCAGAAGTAGGTATAGTCGTAATATCCCTGTTTATAACAGGGATATTAGTATTATTGCGTATGGTAGAAGCCGCTTGTTTGTTCAGCTCCACACATAACTTTATATCTATTCCAGCTTTTTCTATCCCAATATCTAAGCCCATTGCGCCAGAAAATAGGGATATAGCCTTGATTTTGCTCATATCTATATGATATATTAGATTACAAAGTTACGAAATTATTTTGAGACTTTTGCTCTCGACTGCAAAGATATTTAATTTGCAGATTTGGCACCGTCGTGAATCTATACTCCTGCGTTCATTTACATCAGAGTGCCAAATCACATATTTTTTAGCCACATTTGGCATCGTCGTGGCTTCTACAAGTCATATTGGTTTGGTTCGGGCTTTATATATGCCCGACTAAACCTAAACTTATATGGAAATACTCGGCAAAAAGAAAGTTGTGAGTAAGTGTTGTTGTCCTCATAGGTTACATGGGCATTGACCGGAAACGCTTTTCTAACTGTTCGAGCCGGTTAATCAGTGCATCAAACGACAACTTCTCGCCGTAAATCATGGAGGTTTTCATTGCTTCGTAGTCGAGGCGCATTTTGTCGCGCAGTTCGCCTGTCGGACAGAATGCGATGGTTGACGGATGGTTAAGCTCGTAGTTTACACCGCCGACATGATAGAATCGTTGGCGATGGGTGATGATTTCCTGATATAATTCCATGTCGGAGAAAGCGGCTTCTGCGAAAGCGGTGTCCATCAGTCGCTCCAAATCATAAAGATGACGGCTCATGCGGTCGGAGCGAGGTGAGCGACGCTGATATTCCTCATTTAGCAGGAAGGCTTTTTCAAGAAATGTGCGTGTCGGTGTTATGGTCGGTATTTCGGCAAATGTTTCATTGTCAATCTCAGGGAAAGCATTGCCAACGAGTGATGATATGCGCTTGACTTCAAACGGTTCTTTCATCGAAAGACAACTTATCTCAATCTTGACTACGGGACGCACATACGCATCAGAGTCAACTTTGACCGGATAGTGAATCTCTATAATTACCGGATCGCTGTCGTGGTCGATTGGCGAACCGTCCTTCTTTGTAGTTATCGGTACTACCTTACATTCGCTTAAACCGGATTCGACAATCTTCGATTTCAATTCCTTTGCGAACTCACCAAGGATATAATCACGATTGACAATGCGGAGATTCTTCACCTGATTGTTAGTGGTAGCTTTAGCGCAATCCTTACCAAGTTCATTGAGATAGAAGTCACGATAGAGGGCAATGTCGATGTCTTCCGAAAAGCGGTCAATCAGGTTCCAGCCTTTACTGAGACTTGTTCCACCTTTGAAGAACATATACTTTGCCGGGGAAAGGGAGAACAGGACTTTCAAAATGGCGGTAACCCACCAGTCTTTTTCAACCGCACCAACGCTGATGTTCTTTTCATTTGCTATAATATATGCCGACTGTTGACGGTCAGCATCCGAGGCATCAATCCATCTGCTCATTTCGTTTGATTTTATCCTTTATTTCGATAATAATTTTTCTAATCCAGCGCGGAGCACGAGCTATATCCTCTTGCCATGTCTCTTCCTCCGGGTTTTCCTTCAAAACGCCATAAACAACGTCAAGAGTATTATCATCAACATTAAATTGCTTGATAGACTTTAGCGCAAGCACTAATATCGGCATAATCTTGCCCATATATGCAAATGTCGATGGTACGCTATGTTTAAGCGTCAGAGTCCGCTTGCCAATCTTTATTTTGCGTGGAGTCCCTGATGTAAGATACACGGGGTTCATTGGAACTTGTGTTGAAAAACCGAGATAATTCTCAGCAGTCGCTCCGGTAGGCAATAGTTGCGCATCATCACGTTTTGCTATGGTATGTGCTATTTCCCCTATCGTCGGAATAACGGGCCCAAATCGTGATTCTTTTGGCTTAACGTATATCCCTGTGGCAACTCTGACGAGCTTACCTTCATTGCATAATTCTGACAATATGTTGGAGGCGTAGTGAGTATCAATAGGCAAAAAGCTATCCGGCAAGAAGATGGTGCCCTTCTTGCTGCGATTGACCTTTGATATAATTGTTTGTTTCATATCACAATAAGTAAAAAGGAAAATAAACGCTTAATTGTCCTTTCTCAGCAGCGCAAAGTTAGCATTTTATTTCCAATTACACAAAACATTACATCCAATTAAATGGAATTTCACATCAGCCACAAATCATAGGTGTGATATGCTATGTCAGTTTGGTTTAGTCCGAGTAATATATACCCGACCTAAACCAAACCAATATATAGATATGGCTGGTGAAAAGAAAAATTATTCTTTTGCACAGTTCTACTTTAGGCGTGAGGCACGAGTAAGACGGTCTTCCTTTATGTAGCGGCTGAGTGAGGCTTCGGTGGTGTGACCCGTGGCTGCACAGATTACATCTCGGTCATTACCTCGTAGTCGCATATTGGTGGCGAATGAGCGGCGCCCGGTGTGGCAGCTCACCATCTGCCATCGCTGGTATATGTCGGTTTTGCGACCGGCCCTGCCATTGCCTACGTCGGCGGTGTATGCTTTGGTAACATATCCTGCTAACGTACTTTCCGGATTTGCCTCATATACTGCTTTCATTATTTCTTTCAGCGCATCGTTGAACTTCTGGTTGCTGATTACACGCGGCATTGCCTTTCCGTCACCGTATAGGTCGAAGATTGCTTGAGTTTCGGGCAAAATCTTTACCACCGATACCTTGTCCGTCTTTTTCGCCTTATATTGGATATATCGCTCACCATCCTCTGTTACATGAATGGAGTTGTAATTGAGCTGTTCGAGGTCAGAGTGTCTGGCACCTGTCCAGCACATCAATATGAACTGATTGCGCACAGTTCGGAGGTGTTCGGTTGGCAACTCTTGTTTTGCGATTAGCTCAATTTCACTTTCAAGCAGAGCGATACTTTCCGACTCCTCTTTCAGCTTTTCACATCTAAGGAAATCTTCTGCCATACATTGTATGCGCATCGGTTGATCACGGATAACGGTCTTGATTACCTTAATGTGGTCGCCGATAGTATTGAGCTTCAATCCCTCGCCATAGGCAAAGCTGAGATAGTCAGAGTAAAACGACTTGTTGAGTTCGTCAAAGCGAATATCCGAGATATGCTTCTTCTTCATAAAGTCGCGGATATAGCGGCGCAGATGCTTGTAATGCTGTATTGTTTTTAGTCCGATTGGTTTGCCGTGCCAAGTTCGAGTCGGAGCTGCATCAATAAAGACATCAAGTGCCACAATGAAGGATTCTTCACGCTGACGGAGCATCGCTTCGATTTCTTCTTTTTTGCGCCGCTGTTCAGCCTCACGCTCAGCTTTTCTTTTTTGTCTCGCTTCCTCCTGTGCTTTCCGTTGTGCCTCCTGAAACTCGCGTTGCTCTTTATGGGCGAATTCATCTATCGCTTTATCAAGTTTCGTTCTCGAACCTTTAGGATCGTTTATTATAGCATCAATCAGAGCCGACATCTCATCAAGCTTGTCGCAGAGTTCCTTCCCCGTCCCTGCACGAAAAGTATTCCAACGCCCGGGCGAAGATATGGCATCATTCCAAGTCTTGATATCAACCTCAATATGGGAGTTGAGCATCAGATTGGAATTGAAGCCGACGCGACGAGTATAGAGAGGAGCTACTCCTGCTTTCTTGGTGGTTCGTAGAACGAATTTGGTATATGCGGATTTAGCCATATTCGATAAGTGTTTATCTAATAACGGCAAAGGTATATGATATAGTTCAAAAGTTGATACAAAGTTGATACAAATAAAAGCGACTTTATGGCACTTTTTGCGACTTTCTGAAATTGTTAAAATATATAACTACCTAATATTAACATATTTGTAAAATTGAGGTTTCATGAAGTATCACAAAAGTTGTCCTTCCAAGGCAACACTAAGAAAGAGCTAAGTCAGTTGACTTAGCTCTTTTTTAATCCCCTGATGTAAGTTAGATATAATAGCAACAGTCGTTTCCGCAACCACGGTTTCTATTTGCAATAGTTATTTTGTTTATTTCACATATCCGCAATATCAATCTTAATTCTACGATTTTTTCAAAGTTTCTTCCGGCAACACGTTCAGTTGCTTATCAACTCTGTATCGGAGTTGATTGAAGGCGGCGCAGAGGAGCATGAAAAGGTCACGAATTTCAAGCATGGAATAGTGTTCTGCCCCTGCTTCCAACTTCACGCAGTCCGGTTACATACATTTACCTGAGCTTTGTTGGCGATGTCCATATTGGTTGTCTCTACGATATTTCGGCTATGTGCCTACTACCAAAACGCGTGTTAGAGAACATTACAATAAGCTGATTACAGGTGTGGCGACAGGGCGTTTTACTACTTTTACAGTATCTGCGATTGATTGTTAGCGAGATAATTGCTAACTTCGCAAATAAAGGCTGGAATTACGGTTTGTTTATTGTAGAATTGAGATCACATTCTATTACTATTATCTATTATCTATCTTTGATTTAAGTTTTAACATGTCAGATGATTTAAAGGAACAAGAAGGGTTACACCAAATTGACACGCTCTTCCATGATGAGGTCAAAAGATCTGTCGCAAACGTGGTATCCGATAATCCTGGGCTCAATGAGGGAGAATTGCGGAAAAAGATTTTGGCAATCATCGAACAATACTTCGATCAATCAATTGGCATCGAAAAAATGGGTGTAATGTTATCAACAAGAGGATGTATCACCGACCCAATTAGATTTCTGGAAATGTCTAAACAGAAATACCTTATGTATTATACAACCGGTCAGTTACCTCTGGTTAATTCAAAGACGACATTACAACAAATCGCCGCCATTGCAAAAGACCTGGACAAAAAGATTGAAGAAGCCCTTAAAGACAAACCAAAATCATTAGGTTTTATCCACCTGTATTGGGCTACAAAGAAAAAAATTTTAATGGACGATTATGGGATTATATGGTTTTCGCCTGCTGAATGCAATCCAGATATGCTTTATGATTGAAAAGGTCTGTATCAATAAAACCACGAAGCATATCACGACTCCATCCATTTCTCACAATCACCCCGGAATAATATACAGCCTTCTCAGCGCCACTTGAAAATCTGTCAAGCAAGAGCGTATAATGCCCCATGTATCTAATATATTCCATTCGTTAAATCTGCAACAAGTTGTTGCAGATTTAACGAAGTATTGGCATCGCTCTCTTTAATCCCATTCATCCCCTGTACAAAGTTAATTATTTTTATTGCACTTAAGCGTATCGGGATTATTGATAGTGTTGACAAGAGAAGTCTGGCTATGTGCCGACTACCAAAACTTGCGGCTGGGAGTATTGCAATTGATTGATTTACAGGTGAAACAGCAGGAGGCTTTACTACTTTTGCGGTATATGCGATTGATAGTTGGCGATATAATTGCTAACTTCGCAAATGAAGGCTGGAATTGTCGGCTTTCTTCTCTGCTGATTGCCGGAGGCCCTGCCTGTAGAGGTTGATTATATTCCGTCAAGATAAACTGTCATTATCAATAATAGCATGAAAAATCCATTCGGTTTCGGAAACTTCGGTTTTCTATTTCTATGCATTCTGAGCGCGGTGAGCGGATTTGCTGCCGGCGCACAGAATCCGGTTGCCCGCGAGGAAGCTACGGTACGTTCGGGCAATGCACGTTTCACGGTGCTCACGCCTGAAATGATACGCATCGAGTATAGCGACAAAGGCCTCTTTGAGGACCGCGCCACATTCGCCATCCAGAACAGAGAGATGGATGTGGTGCCATCTTTTACGCAAAAGGAGGACAACGATTTCCTGTACATCGAAACCGACCGGATTAAACTCAAATACCGCAAGGGTACGAATCCTGCCACCGACCCCGCTTCGCCTGAAAACCTTACCATCACCTTGCCGCACAACGGACAGGAGGTGGTGTGGTATCCCGGCAAACCGGACCCTCTGAATCTAAAGGGCACGTGCCGCACGCTTGACGGCAGCAACGGCGACAACAAACGCGCAGAACTTGAAAACGGGCTGATTTCACGTTCGGGCTGGGCTGTTATCGACGATTCATGGACGTCTACCCGCCCGGACGGCAGCCGGTCGTTTGCTCTTGAACCAAACGATGAGGTAGGTTTTGAATGGTGGAGCGAGCGGAAAGACCCGCAGGCCCTCGACATGTATTTCATGGGATACGGCACGGATTACAAAAAGGCGTTGTCCGATTTCACCAAAATCGCAGGGAAAATCCCCCTCCCTCCGGCCTATGTGTTCGGCTACTGGTACAGCCGCTATGCATCATATTCCGACGAAGATTACCGCCGGATTATGGCCGAGCTGAAAGGAAACGACATCCCAACAGACGTGCTGATTCTCGACATGGACTGGCACTGGAACGGCGACAAGGGCTGCGATTCGGAAGGCCGCGGAGGCTGGACCGGATGGTCGTGGAATACAAACCTGCTATCCAATCCTCAGAAGCTGCTGGACGACATTCACGCCAACAATCTCCGTGTGTCGCTCAACCTCCATCCTGCCGACGGCGTGAACAGCGTGGAGTCACCCCGCTATTATGAGGCCATGAAATCGGAACTTAACGGCAAATACGACACCGACGGCAACATTGCCTGGAGCATCGACTATCCTGACTTCACAAAATCGTTTTTCAGGAACATCATACGCGAGCATGAGCAGGAGGGTGTTGATTTCTGGTGGCTCGACTGGCAGCAGCATCTCACAAGCCATGCCACTCCCGGTCTGGGCGAGACTTTCTGGTGCAATCATGTTTTCTTCAACGACATGAAGAAAAACCGGTCCGAACACCGCCCCGTGATTTTCCACCGTTGGGGAGGGCTCGGCAGTCACCGCTATCAGATCGGATTCTCCGGCGATGCCCTGATCAACTTCCCCACACTTGCATTTCAACCCTATTTCACGGCAACGGCATCTAATGTGGGTTACGCCTACTGGGGTCACGACCTCGGCGGCCACGCTTTCACTGATGAAAAGATTGTGAACGACCCGGAACTCATGCTCCGCTGGATACAGTTCGGGGTGTTCACCCCCATATTCCGCAGCCACGCCACCAAAGACGACCGTATTGAACGCCGCATGTGGAAATTCAGCAACTTCCCGCTGATGCGTGAGGCCGTGAAACTCCGCTATGCCCTTTTCCCCTATATCTACACCATGGCCCGCAAAACCTACGACACAGGCGTGGGGATATGCCGCCCGCTATATTATGAATATCCCGACGATGACGAAGCCTATGCCTACGAGGGGGAATATCTTTTTGGTGACAACATTCTTGTGGCTCCCATCACCGAAGCAGCTCAGGATGGCAAAACAAGCCTGAAGGAAATCTGGTTCCCGAAAGGGAAATGGTGGAGCGTTGCCACCAACGAAATGATAGAGGGACCATGCGTGCGGACCATGCAATTCTCGGCCGAAGACATCCCCTACTTCTACCGGGCTGGCGCCATGATTCCGCTCAATCCCCGGTCGGTGAAACGGGTCACCGACAAACCATCACAGATGGTGCTTGATGTAGTGGCAGGTGAAAATGGCGACGACATTCTCTATGAGGACGAAGGTGACAACAGCGATTACGCCACACGATATGCAACCACACAGCTGCGGCACCGTGTTGACGGCAAAACGGAAACCTGCGTGATTGGACCCCGCCAGGGCGACGGAACAAATCTTGTGGAACGCCGCTCGTGGACAGTTAACCTTCTGAACGCAGCGACTCCGGCAGAGGTGAAGGTCAACGGCAAAATTATCGACCAATCAGGCTGGGATTACAATGCTGCCGACAGGAAGCTCTCGGTCCGCCTTCCTGAAACCGGCTGCAACACACAGTCAGAAATCATTGTCCGCTATCGTTAAAACGACATACAAAAAGAATTCTCAGGAAGGCACCGGCAACCATCCGCACCCACCGGAGAATTCCACTCAAAATATTGGTAATTGATTTTAAGGTAAAAAGATCCGTCCAAAACGAGGAGACTGTATCAAACAGGACTCCTCGTTTTGTGTAAAGACTGCCACATGCTGCTATAAAGATTTAATGAAGAGGAAGCTATTCGCGGTATCGGGTGGGATTCACACCCAGCATGCGCTGCACGTAGCGGCTGAAATAGGCAGGCGAAGAGAAACGGAACATATCGGAAATCTGAACGAACATCACCTCTCGGTTATGACGGTAATCACCGTTTTCAAGCATGTCGAGAAACCGGCTCATGAGCGATGCATTCTGTGCGGACACCCCTTCCTCCCGGTTGATCACCGAATGGAAATCAAAAAAATCAAGAATTCCACCACCGGGAACGCGGAAACGCATCCTGAGCCATTATCATTGCCGGACGCCGAACATCCATGCAAAGGAGCGTTCAAGGCGCTGTTGTGCATACTGGTAATGGTTGCCGGGGACGAGTTCAAAACAGGTCTTTACAGAATGGGCTGAAAGATAGTCGACGATACGGACTGTATCCTTCTGGACACATCGGAACTGAGGCACAGGCGACTGGGCCTCTTTGTCACCTAATAGAAAATAGGCACGCCCGGATCGGGAAGGCACCGGTTGTGAGGTAAGCCAATCGGCAAATCCCTCGTACCAGAACGACCCCGAGAGGGAGATTATATCGGTAAACACATCGCACTCCATCCACTGCCACAAAGTGAACAGCCCTGACAGCGACACTCCTGCAAGTGTGCGCCTCACATCGGCAGCAATGCCGAGCCGCCGTTCAACTTCCGGAATCACACTCTGCCTTAACAGGGACAGAAACTGTGCGGCATCGCCTTTAAAATCAGGAGTTCCTGTCGGGACTCCTTTTGCCTTCCACGGGGTGAGGTCGTTGTTCCAATCCATTCCGGTGATCACCGCAATCGACACGCCATAGAGAGCAGCCGCATGCTCCATCCATTGGCCCGAGACTGCAGCAGGATAAAGCAGATAGCAAATCCGGTCAGTGCCGCCGGCAACCGCCTTGATATCGAGATTATTGATTTTCAGTGTCTGCATATTTCAATATTCCGGGAAGCTCCTTAAACCCGATACTTTTATATAACGACCGGGCCCCAGGGGTTGTTTCAAGATATATCTTGTCGCACCCAAGTTGATGCGCCACATCAACGAGGTGCCTGACTATGGCATGCCCTATGCCGCGGGACCGGAATTGCGGCCTCACATAAATGTTCATCAGATAGGCACACCGGCCCGAAGGATTGTCGGGCGACGGCAACTCGTCCGACAGGCATATCGCGCCGCAACCGCACTCAATTCCATTCGAGACGGCCACCACCGCCACATGCGAGCCGTCAGCGACATGCACCTTATAGTACCGGCGGTTGGCCAGAAGCAGCCCGGCGGATGGTGCTATGCCGAACACAGCACGAAGCACCTCGTCACGCCAGGCCATCAGTGTGTCTATCTCTCTGAGGGGCAGTATGGAGATTCCTGTCATCCGATACCTCCTTCCTTCATAACCACAGGTAGGGCATGATTATCCACCTTTCCGCGCGGAGTGAGCGGCAGTTGCTCCATCCTGACAAAAAATTCCGGTATCATGAAATCGGCCAACCGGCTCCTGAGAAAGCTCTTCATATCGCTCAGTTTGCAATATTTATGGGAAGGCACAACATAAGCCGTGAGATATGCCAGCCCGTTTTCATCAGTAAATGCCCGCACCACTCCACGCTCCACGCAAGGCGATTCGTTCAGCACATTTTCCACCTCATCCGGCTCAACGCGTTTGCCAAGAATCATTACCTGACGGTCACGGCGGTGCAGGAATGCAATGTTGCCGTCGGGCAGCACATATCCGAGGTCGCCGCTGCGGTACATGCGGCGCCCGTCGTGCCACGTTGTAAAATTTGACTGCTCCGGAGGGTTGCCGAGATAACCACGCGCCACCCCTTTGCCGAATATGCATATCTCACCGGTATCACCATCCGAAACTTCATTGAGGTTCTCTTCGAGAATCCTTACCTCCACACATTTAATGGCTTTACCCACAGGGAATGTTCCGTCGTCGAGCGCCACAGCGTTGTCAATCCTGAAATATGTGGCGCACACGGTTGTCTCGCTCGGACCATAAGTGTTGTAAATCATAAAATCATGGCCACGAAGCCAGGTGATGTAACTTTCCCTCACCACATCTCCACCGCTTATGAGTAATCTGAGTTTAGAGGGATAACGACGATGCCGATTCATGTCGGCAAGCAGATAAGGGAAACCGCTTATCTCGGTCACACCGTGACGCTCGCAGAAATCCATCAGTTCATCTATACCTCCGTCCTTCACTTTTTTGGACGGGATTGCAAGCGCAGCTCCATTCAGAAGGGTGGTAAACACCTCTTCTACAAAAATATCGAACGCACAAACCGAAAACTGCAGCATCACATCGCCCGGAACCACATTGAATTCCGCCTCGAAAGCCTCGGCATAATTCACCACACTCCTGTTCTCCACGGCCACACCCTTTGGGCGTCCGGTGGTACCGGAAGTATAAAGCACATAGGCCAGACCCTCGGGCGAGGATTTGTCTTCATGACTTATTGGAGTTGCCGGGAGATTATGACAAAAATCATCGGTAATCACCAGCGATACACCTGCGGTCTGCATCATATAGTCAATACGTTCACGGGGTAATGCCGGTTCGGCCGGCACATAGGCCGCCCCACTTTTCAGCACGGCAAGCATGGCGGCCACCATCTCAGCACCGTGGCTCATGACAATGCCGACAAATTCAGGCCGCATCAAGGCGAATTTATCAAGTATGGCATCCGCCATCGCATCAAGTTCCCCATATGTCACGGTGCGGCCATCTTCCGCTATGGCGACGGCATCGGGATTCCGGTCAACCCATACGGCGAACCGGGAATATATCGTATCGTTAATCATATCCTGATGTGCTTATATATTTGAAAGCACTGCAGGGCATGTTTTGTTCACTTGTTGATGAAACGGCGCCATCCTCACGGTTGCACTTCAAGCAACACGGGATATTCGTTTTTTATCTTTTTTGTCAGTTTGGCCACAACCTCGCAATAACTGTGCCGGACAAGTGATTTCACCATATCATCAGCCAGATTGCCTCTTAGGTTAAGCTGGTTCCAGTGCCTTTTGTTCCAATGCCATGCCGGCTCGATTTCAGCATAGCGGTCACGCAAGTCGAGTGCATACTCGGGGTTGCATTTCAGCACAAAATAGTCAGGCCGCTCAAACCCTACGCAGGCAAAAATCTTGCCGCATACGCGCAACACAAGATAATCATCGCCGAACGGCATATCCTCCGTAACCATCGGCAGCGACAGGCAATAGTCCCTAATCTCTTCAATATTCATTGTGTGGATCATTTATTTTTATCTACACAAAGATAGAAATCATTCCGGATTTTCAATCCGATGTGAGAAAGTTAAATGACGTGCCCCGTTTTTTAATTTAATTTATAATTTTGAATCACAAAGAGTTAAATCGAGGTTAAACACGTAGGGCACATTTAATTTCGGGTTGTTATTCCTGTCATAGTAAGCGAACGAACGAAAAATATAACATAAAAAAATTGTATCGACTATGAAAAAGAGATTTTTAGGAATCGCACTTGTAGCCATGTCTCTTGTATCCTTCTCCTGCGTGGCACAGAATACAACCGACAACAACTCTGCAAAAATCGAAAAGGTAAAACGCCAGAAATGTGACAAAGCTTCATGCGTAAATCCTTTCGAAGGCCTCAACCTCACCGACGCCCAGAAAACCCAGCTGCAGCAGCTCAACACCAAGCGTATGGAACAGCGCAAGCAGCAGGCTCAGGCACGCAAGGCCGACAAGCAGCGCAATGATTCCACCCGTATGGAAGCTCGCAAAAATGCCCGCAAGGAATACCTTGAGGAGGTCAAGGCGATCATTGGCCCGGACCAGTACGTTGTTTTCCTCGAAAACATGTATGTCAACGGTGGCGGCAACCACAACGGCAAAGCTTTCCAGAAAGGACAGCGCATGGGCAAACACGGCATGGCTCACAATCGTGCTGATAAAGGCAACCGCCGCCACGACGGCAAAAACCGTCAGGCTCAGCGCATGAACAATGCACAGGTCGCAACCAGCGCCCAGTCATAACAGGTTCCCACACATAATATAACAACACTGAGTAATCACTACGGAGTGTCAGAACCGAAAGTTCTGACACTCCGTTTTGTCTTATTCCTTCAAGGGTTTGCTGTTGTTCTTCTCAACCTGATCTTTCCGAAATTTCCGCCAGCGATTATTGAAGTTTTTATTGAACTTGTAACGCGATATACCGGTCAGTGTCTTCAGCATGCCTAAAGCACGGTTGCCGAAGGTGAAATTCCGGTTCACCTTGGTACGGCCAATCATTCTGTGGTCAGGAACAACGTCCAGCCTGATCTGTTCGCGGTCTACGCTGTTCACCCGGTCAATCAGCGCAAGGACTGACGGCTGCAACGGCGGAGCATCCTCCGGTTCATAGATGCCGATGGCCGACGTATCGATTTTAAGCTTTTCCCATTTTTTGGCTTCCTTTACCGTGATATATTCCTTGTCGAGCATATAGACCTCGGCATATGTACTGACAAACACCGGTTCGTCCACACGGTTGAAGCGGAACATCTCATAACCCCTACCGTTTGATTCTATTGTAAACGCATAGCCGGTCAAGTCAATCGGGCAGACGGTGTCACCGGCAACATTGCCGTAATTAAACCGTATACGCAGGTTTTCAAAATCCACGTTTTTCCGGAAAAATGCCGACAGCCCCGGCACCCATCGTCGTCCTGCAGTATCGACCATGACATTGACATCCACAATAACCTTGTCATCACGCTTGGTCCAGATTTCCGACGGGCTATAGCGGCCATGAAGCGTGTCGGTGCCGCACTCCAGACCCCTCAGAGCAGACGGCATTTTAGAAACGGGTACCACCCCTATCCAGTCGGACCAGGTAAAATGCTGATTGCTGACATCGCTGACACTGTCGAGCCCCTGGGCGTTTGTAAACCGGTAGTAAGATTTGCACGTCAGTATTCTTGGCGTGGACCACCCCTTGAACTTGGTATGTCCGTCGGTAGTCAGCATGTAATCCACCATTTTCTCACGGAAAAGCGAAACGGTGTCGGTATAAGTGGACAACGTGGAATACTCCCGGACATATGCAAGCATGTGGAGCACACGGTGCTGTCGGGTTTCCACTGTCACTTCCGGCAACTCCGGAATATTTTCCTGCATAAAAATCGTATCGCCGTGAGCCTCTGACACCGAAGTCTCCTCGTAGCCGAGATAACGCACCGTAACCGGATAACTTTCCTTCCCGATAAGCGGTAGCCGTCCCCTGTTGTTACTTATGCCTATGGCTTTACCGTGGCGGTCGAATACCGACGCGTTCGCCAGCGGCATCCCTGTCACCGCATCAGCCACAACGGCCGTATGTGTCTGCCCCGTCATCCCTGAGAATGAGAGCAAAATCATAACTATTATGACAACATACCGCCCCATACCCGCAAAATCACTCAAATATGATTAACGTCCCTAATGTTACCATTATACGATTTTGCCGTTTTCAATTTCAGATTTAAGAAACTGAAAAATATAAACCGCACCCTGATAATATAGACCACATTCCGGATCATTCAGCTTTGTGAACGTAGTGGAAGAATAAAGCTCATCAAGAGCACGGCGAATATCCCATCCATATTCCGCCATAAGCATCTCGGCAAGTTCTGCCGCAAGGCATTCGATTTGAAATTGTATGTCTTGTGTCATACTTCGCTATGTTTTAATGACTCTACGGCTCTGGAAGTGCCAAAAAAGTATTGTATGGCATGGTCGCCACGAAATCTCAATTCTTCAACCAACGCGGAGGCTGACAAATAACCCATTATATAACGACGAATCTGAACGCCAACAGTATCGTCTGCTATAGGGCCTATCACAATATCATAGGGATGAGCCGGCGTTTCAGAGTTATTTTTACGATTCATTACAACAAACTCCGCCCATTCCTCTGTATAATCATGGAATATCTTTATATTCAGACCTTTCTTAGCGGCCTCCTCTTCATCAAATTCAAAACATGACACAGTAGGTTGACCTTCATTCAGAAAACGGGTTGTGCGGACAGCCATAGCCATTGCTTGGTCAGGATCGGCATTGAGATAGAATCCCTGACCAAAATCCTTACCTCGTTTACTCAGTGTAAGGTCAATCTTATCAATGACCATGTTGGAGCCGTGATAAAGTCTCGTCATATCTTGCCTCCTTCCCGTTGGCAAATAATCTGAAGATCTGAAACGGCATCTTCGATGGAGAGGGTATGTTCGGCAGCGTAGCAATCAAGAAGGAAATCGATACCCGTGAAACGACGCAGATATGCATAGGCTTGTGAGTTTGAAAGCTGGAACCGCTGTGCAAAAGCTCCGACACACGCCACTACATACTCGATTTTATCACATATTTCTTTCTTGTCCATAGCTTCACCTTATTGCTTAACAAACTCTTTTAACACCAATATCAAGTAATTCCGAGCTCTTTGATGTTAAACGCAAATCTACAAATAAAAACTGAGACCACAATCAAATGTGAACAATGAACCAACAAAAGTTGATAAAAATGACGCTGGATATAATTAACGTGAGTTCGATATAAGACTTCGATAATTCAACAATAAAACAATCAGCCATTTAGTATGAGACTAATTGGCTGATTTCCTTGGTATTTTCGCAAAAAAATCGTAAATTTATAGTGTCTAATTACAATATTTACAAGAGTTTGCGCTATGATTATCGAGAACAAAATTACATAATTTTTCTGTCTTGCCGATGATTTCTGCAAGTATTTTTCTTCTGAACTCAAAAAGTATCAGCTCAGTGATGGCAAAAAACATCGCAATAAGCCGGGACGGCTTTCCGATGCCGAGGTCATTACCATCCTGATTCTTTTTCACAGCAAGGGTTTCAGATGCCTCAAACACTTTTACACGCAGTATGTCTGCAAGCACCTTACCCACTTGTTCCCCAACACAGTGTCATACAACAGATTTGTTGAATTGCAAAAGTCCGTGCTGCTTGCCCTCACAGTATTCATCAAGGAAGTTCTGCTGGGCACCTGCACCGGCATTGCGTATGTCGATTCAACGCCGTTGAGAGTCTGCAAACACCAACGCATACTTATACATAAGACTTTCAAAGGTATAGCCCAGCGGGGCAAGTGCTCGATGGGATGGTTCTTCGGCTTTAAGCTGCATCTGATCATCAATGACAAAGGTGAGATACTGAACTTTATGTTCACTCCGGGCAATGTCGATGACCGTGAGCCACTGTATTCAGAGTCATTTATTGAAAACGTCAGGGGCAAACTCTGTGGAGATAAAGGATATATCGGCAAGCAACTGTTTGAGTTCCTGTTCATGAACGGTATTCAGATTATCTCAAAAGTCAAGAACAACATGAGGAACTCGCTGATGTCTGTCTCCGACAAGATCATGCTTCGCAAAAGAGCTTTGGTCGAATCTGTTAATGACGAACTTAAAAACATCGCTCAGATAGAACACTCAAGACATCGGTCTTTCGCAAAT
Source organism: uncultured Porphyromonadaceae bacterium (assembly GCA_900540205.1). Classification (GTDB taxonomy): domain Bacteria; phylum Bacteroidota; class Bacteroidia; order Bacteroidales; family Muribaculaceae; genus UBA7173. The sequence continues at coordinate 34,494 of UQER01000017.1, forward strand.
TTTATAACCAATGCCTTGAGTGCCATTGCCGCATATTGTCTCTTTCCAAAGAAACAATCTATTTCACTGGAGTTCGTGCCGGACAATCAATTGACGTTATTCTGATTCCTTATATCGAACTCACGTATATTACGGTTGCATTAACCGTTTTTACAGAATTTACACAACTGCAAATCAAGCCGTAATATATTTCACCGAAACACTAACCAATCTTACCGATATGTGTTGTGCCCTATTGTTTTTCAACTCCGGATATGATAAGTTTGCAGAATCAACAACACTACATAAAAATGCCCGACGACATTATCCACCATCGACAAGGCCGACAAGAAAGTGCTTGTGCTGTCGGCCAGTCCCCGCCGTGGCGGCAACACCGACCTCCTGTGCGATGAATTTGTCAAAGGAGCCACCGAGGCCGGCGGCAACGTAGAGAAAATCTTCCTTGACGATTACCGAATAGATTTTTTTCACGAAGAGCACTCTGTCGCCCCCGACACAGTGCTGACCGATGGCGACCAGGCTCCTATGCTCGTCCAGAAAATGGCGGATGCCGACATAATAGTGCTGTCGAGCCCGGTCTATTACATGAACATCAACGGACAGCTGAAAACCCTGATGGACCGCTGCTACCGCAACAAGGGCCTCGAAGGGAAAGAATTTTACTACATCACAGCGTGCGCCGACCCCGATGAAGCCACTGCCGAGACTGCCATCTACGCATTCCGCGGTTTCGTGGGATGCCTTCCCCACCCCACCGAACGCGGAAGCGTGAAAGCCGTCGGCATGGGCCGCAAAGGTGCCGTGCAGGATTCCCAGTATCTCAACGAAGCCTATCTCCTCGGCAAGACCATCTGACACATCACCCAATCCCATACAAAAAAGCATGCGTCGCCATTGATTCCGCGACGCATGCTTTTTTGATATATTGGAACTTCCTGAATTCTAATCTCAGCATTCGGTGAGTTCGGGAGGAAGGATAGGCATTGCACCTTTCTTCGTGCATACGAATGCCGAGGTGCGCACGGCCAGGGCATGGGCCTCGGCCACACTTTTGCCCTTGAGGATGGATGAAATGAACGCCGCGGTGAAACTGTCGCCTGCGCCCACCGTGTCGGCCACTTCAACCTTGGGAGTGGGCTGGAACGAGACGTTGCCCGGAGTGAACACATAGCTTCCGTTGATGCCGCAAGTGAGAATGAGCATCTTGAGGTTATATTTTCCAAGCAGAATCCAGCACTTGTCCTGCAGGTCGATGCCCGGATAGCCGAACATACGGCTTACGGTGACCAGTTCCTCGTCGTTAATCTTCAGGATGTTGCACCGCTTCATCGAATTGCACAGAATCTCCTTGGTATAGAAGCCCTGACGCAGATTCACATCGAACACCACAAGCGAATCGTCGGTCTGGGGCATTGCGTCGAGAAAACGGTTTATGGTGTTGCGCGACACTACGTTGCGTTGCGCCAGCGAGCCGAAGCACACGGCTTTGGTTCTTTCGGCAAGCGATTCAAGCAGAGCCGTGTAGGGGATGTTATCCCATGCCACATTCTCTTTTATCTCATACTGGGGCACACCGGCCGGATCGATTTCCACCTGCACAGTGCCCGTGGGATAAGGCACTTCGGCAATCTGCTGGTTCAGCCCCTTGGAGGTGAAGTTTTCCACTATTTCCTGTCCGAGCGGATCGGCGCCGACGGCACTTACCACACAGCTCGGCAGTCCGAACTGCGACACGTGGTAAGCGAAATTAGCGGGCGCGCCGCCTATTTTTTTACCTTCGGGGAGCACGTCCCACAGAGCCTCGCCCATTCCTACAACTACGTCGTTCATGATGATTCGGTAAGTTTTATTGATTTATATTATATTTTTCTTATTTTCAGCGTATAGCCCATCAGATATATCACACCGGCTGTCATTACGGCCACAGCGCCGATCTGACCCACAGCATCTGCCGCATATCCCATCGCCAACGGAAAAACTGTTCCTCCGAACAAGCCCATAATCATAAGCCCGGAAACCTCGTTACGTTCGTTAGGAGTATATACAAGAGCCTGAGAGAATACAACCGAGAAGATGTTGGAGTTTCCGAAGCCAATCAGACCGATGCCTACATACAACGGAGTCAAGGTGTCGCAGACGAAAAGTATAACCATGCCTGCAAGCATCATAAGCACGCTTATAGCAAAGAACAGTTTCGGAGACATAGCCCTCAGAAGGAAAGCGCCCAGGAAACATCCGACTGTACGGAAAATGAAATACACCCCGGTGGCGAACCCGGCTTCCTCAAGCGGGAGTGCCAGACGCTCCATGATGATTTTCGGGGCGGTGGTGTTGGTGCCCACGTCGATGCCCACATGGCACATTATGCCAAGGAAGCAGAGGAATATGAAGGGCCGGCCAAGCAGACGGAGGCATTCGCCCACACCCGAAGCCTTGTCGGGGCGCTCCTCATCGATGGGCGTAGCCGCCAAAAGCGAGATGGAAAGAAAGCTTATTACGGCATATATGACAAACAGTGCACGCCATCCCAATCCGAAAGTGGGGAATGCCGTTGTGGCACCCCATGCGGCTATCACCGGGGCAAGAAACGAGGCTATGGCCTTGACGAACTGGCCGAATGTGAGGGTCGAGGCAAGTTTATCCCCGCTTATCAGATTGGTCACCAATGGATTGAGCGAAGTCTGCATGATGGCATTGCCAATACCAAGCAGAGAGAATGCCACGAGCATCACCATATAGCTGTCGCCGAGAGCCGGGATAAACAGCGACGCGGCAGTGACGATAAGGCTTATCAGTACGGTTTTCTTACGGCCGATGCGGTTCATCAGCATGCCGATGGGAACCGAAAAAATCAGGAACCAGAAAAACACCAGCGAGGGGAACAGATTGGCCTGCGAATCGGTGAGGCCCAGGTCCTTCTGCACATAGTTCGAAGCCGTGCCGACGAGGTCTACGAACCCCATCACGAAGAAGCAGAGCATCACGGGAATTATCTGCAGCAGGAATGATTTGCGGTTGGTTACCAGCGATTGAGTCATATCCATACGTTCTTAATTCTTGTTTTAATTGTCTGATTTGAGAGAGTAGATTCTAAGATTCTCGACTTTGGCGTTGCCCCCTTCCGCCGATACGGAGAGTGCGGTGTAGGGAGTGCGCGGAAACACAAGATTCGTCATCACGAACTCGCCGTCGTTGCCGAACACCTCCATACTTGACCGGTCGACGAAAATACGCAGTGCAATCCTGCCTGAAGCCTCATGTGTGGGCGTCACGGTGACAGCAGGAAAGCCCTCGCTGAAATCTGTGATGCCACTTTGGGTACGGTCAAACGAAAGCGTGGCCGCCGGATCATACTGCATCACAACCTTTTCACCCTGACTGTTGGAAAGCCCAATATTCACAGTCTTTGCTTTTGAGGCTTCGATATCCATCAGAATCTCGCATATCCCCCCGTTCTCCGAGGGAAGCGCGAATGAACGCGCCTTTCGCCCCACATTAGTCTTCTTCACTTTAGCCGCGAGCTTGCCACGCAAGGCCTCAAGTTCGGGCGACGGGGCGGAGGATGCATACACCTCGCCGTCGGGCGCACGGAACAGCCCCATTTCGCGCGGCAGAGTGTTGGCGCTGCGGAACTGCATGGTGGGCACGTCGGCCGCATACTGCCAGTTGCTCATCCAGCCAAGGGCCACACGGCGACCGTCGGGGGCGTCGCTCCATGTAACTGTGGCATAGTGGTCCTTACCGTAGTCAAGCCATTTGGTGGACACGTTGCCGGCGGCATCGGTGTCAGCCTTGAAAGTCTTGCCGTCGAAATCGCCGACAAAATACTGTGTGCCGCTCCCTCCGAATGGACCGTCGGGGTTTATGTTGCACAGAAGCACCCATTTTTTCTCATCTGTGCCTGCCACGGGCAGTTCAAACAGGTCGGGACATTCCCACACGCCGCCCTGAGCACCCAAACCCTTGCCGAAACTGCTCTGAAGGGTCCAGCTCTTCATATCGGGTGAAGTGAAGATAAGCATCTCGTGGTCGAGTGCATGCGCCAGAATCATGTTCCACTCCTTGGTACTGTCGTTCCAGAACACCTTGGGGTCGCGGGCCTCGCTTTCGAGGGTGAGCACCGGATTGGAAGGATAGATGTTGAATGTCAGGCCATCGTCGGTGCTTGATGCCAGACTCTGCATCTGGCTTGTACCGGCCGATGTGTAGAGTGCGATTACGGCATCACTGCCGAAACCGGCTGTATTGTCGTGATCCACGGCGCAGCTTCCGCTGAACACCGAACCCAGACCGTTGGGACGTATTGCTTCGGGAAGATGCTCCCAGTTGACAAGGTCGTCCGACACGGAATGCCCCCATGTCATGTTCTGCCATTTCGAGCCGTATGGGTTGTACTGGTAGTAGAGATGCCACCGGCCGTCCTTGTAGAACATACCGTTGGGATCGTTCATCCACCCGTATCGCGGAGTGTGATGGAACGCGGGGCGGTATTTCTCCCTGTTTGCCGTATCGAACGTGTCGGCAAGGACAATCCCGCGCCAGCATGCATCGTCCTTGGCCTCGCGCACCGAGCCGCGGCTCTGCGGAATCACAACGTCGAGCATCACGTCATGGCCTTTGTACGGGGTCAGGTCGAACGGCACGGTATAGTCAGTCTTCGATTTTGCAAGACGCACATATATCGTCTCGGCCACATTGCCGTCTACAAGCACGTTTATCCTTGCATCGTCGGTGGATTCCTGCACAGGGAGCAGCAGATAGCGGCTGTCGCCCGTAACCCTTACGAGAGTGTTGTTGACTCCGAGGTGGTTCACTTCCACTCCGTCGGAAGCCGATGCGGCAGAAGCGGCGGCAAGCGCCCCGAGCATCATCATGGCTGTTAGATCTGTTTTTATTCTGTTCATTGTATCAACGGTTTCGATTAGTCACTGTAACCTGCAAACAAGCTTTTTACCTGTAGAAACTGTGCCAGTCCTACCTTAAACTATTTTACCTTGAATCCATTGTCTCCAAATGGAAAAGATTAAAATGTGTCAAAACGCATTATGACGGTCAATTTTTATAACCGGATGGCGAGGGCGTTGCCAGACTGGTCCTCTTTTCGCTGATGCAAAACTAATACATTAGCGTGGAGAGACCATATAAAAAATCGTGCATAGTATATCAAAATTGTTGTATTGACCGATTTTTAAAACCTTATACACTCTTTTTCATAGGATTATCGTTAAATTTGCAGAACCTTAATCAACCACGACACAATGTACCGTAGTATTTTATACATCCTGTGGCTTGCAGCGTTGCTCACGGCAGCAGGCTGCACGGACAGCAAAGTTTACAAAATCGGTGTATCCCAATGCAGTCAGGACGACTGGCGCTCGAAGATGAACGAGGAGATAAACCGCGAGATAATGTTTCACGAGGATGCGGTGGTGGAAATCCGCTCGGCCGACGACAGCAACGAAAAGCAGATTGCCGACATACGGTATTTCGCCGACAACGGGTTCGACATCCTGATTGTCTCGCCCAACGAGGCGGCCGCTCTTACGCCCGTTATCAAGGAGGTGTATGAAAGCGGAATGCCGGTGGTGATTTTCGACCGCAACATAAACGGCGACACCTACACGGCACGCATCGGCGTGAATGACGAGGCTCTTGGCCGTTCGGCAGCACATTATGCGCTGCATCTCCTAGGCAAAGGCGCCACGGCCATAGAAATTTTCGGCCTGAAAGGCTCCACTCCCGCCGAAGGGCGTCACAACGGCTTCGTGAGGGAATTTCAGGACAACGGAGGCACTCTTCTGGCAAGTGTACCCGGCAACTGGAACAAAGAGGATGCTGTCCCGGTGGTGGACTCACTCCTGAACATATATCCCGACGTTGACCTTATATATGCACACAACGACCGCATGGCCATCGGCGCATCCGAAGTGGCTCACCGCCACGGACGCGGCGACATCAGGATAATCGGTATCGACGCCGCCCCCAACATCGGCATTCAGGCCGTTGCCGACAGTGTGATAGACGCCACATTCCTTTATCCCACCGAGGGTCACCGGCTCATACAGACCGCACTGGCCATCCTCAAGAAGCAGCCCTACGCCAGAGAGACCATGCTGCCGCTCTCTTCGGCCGTGGATCTCAGCAACGCCGATATCCTCCTGCTCCAGAACGAGACCCTCACACAGGAAACCGGAAAAATGAAACTGCTGAAAGCCCAGATAGACGACTACTGGGCGCAGCATTCATCGCAGACGTCGCTGTTCTATGCCAGCATCGCCATCATTGTGCTGCTGTTCGGCATGGGATTCCTGCTGCTGCGTGCCTACTGGCAGCGCAGCCGTCACCAGAAGGAACTGATGGAACAGAACCGCATGCTCGAAGAAGAGCGCGACAAGCAAAAACGCCTTAACGAGCAGCTGCAGGAGGCCACCCAGTCGAAACTTATGTTCTTCACCAACGTGTCGCACGACCTTCGCACGCCCCTCACCCTCATTGCCGAACCGGTGGCACAACTCGCCGCGGCCGGCAATCTCACCCCGCAGCAGCACACACTCATACGCATCGCCGACAAGAACACCCACATCCTGCAGCGGCTCATCAACCAGATTCTCGACTTCCGTAAATATGAGAACGGCAAACTCTCTCTAAACCTTACGGAGACAGACTTTGCGAGATGCCTGCGCGACTGGATGGAATCGTTTTACACCATGGCACGCAAGCGCGACATCAAACTCACGCTGGTAACACCGACACCCGACAGCCCCCTCCCCATGGCCTTCGACACCGAGAAGATAGAGCGTGTGTTCTTCAACCTGCTTTCCAATGCATTCAAACATACGCCCGACAACGGTTCCATAACCGTCACTTACGCGGAAGAGGGCGGCAACCTCATCCTCCATGTGGCCGACACGGGCGAAGGTATAAGCGAGCGCGACCTTGACAAGATTTTCGACCGTTTCTATCAGGTGGACCGTATCCATCCCAACGGTTCGGGCATCGGCCTGGCCGTGACAAAGGCTTTTGTGGAACTGCACGGCGGCACAATATCGGTGGAAAGCGCATTGCAGAAAGGCACGGTGTTCACCGTCACTATGCCTGTGAAACATATAGCCGAAACGCTCCGCGATGCAGACAAGCATATAGACAGCAACGATGTGGCAGCCGAACTCGATGCCATATCCGGGCACACTGACTTCCGGAACGACAAGCCTATAGTGCTGATTGTCGATGACAACAAGGACATACAGCAACTGGTGGGCGAACTGCTCCGCGCCGACTACAACATCCTGACGGCCTCCAACGGCAAGGAGGGTGTGAAGATGGCTGTGCGCCACGTGCCCGACCTGATTATCTGTGATGTGATGATGCCCGTGATGGACGGCCTGGAATGCTGCCGCCATATAAAGAGCGAGATATCCACCTCGCACATCCCGGTGCTGATGCTCACCGCCTGCTCGCTCGACGAACAGCGAGTGCAGGGCTACGACAGCGGCGCCGACGGATATCTGGCCAAACCTTTCAACAGCGCCGTGCTCAAATCAAAGTGCAGCAGCCTGATTGCCAACCGGCGGCGCATCAAGAACCTGTATGAATCGACCGGCTTGCCCGGCACCGTTGCAAGAGACACACAGACCGCCGCAAGAAAAAACTCCACGGGAGCCGACATTGACAACGAATTCTACGCCCGTTTCCTTGACATCTTCAAGGCCGAGATGGGCAATTCCGACCTGAGCGTCGACGCCATCGCCTCCAGAATGGGACTGGAACGCTCACAATTCTACCGCAAGATAAAGGCACTCACCAACTATGCTCCCGTAGAACTGATGCGCCGCCTGCGCCTGCAGCAGGGCCGCACCCTTCTCACCACCACCGACAGGACCATAAGCGAAATAGCCTATGAGACCGGCTTCTCCACCCCGGCCTATTTCACCAAATGCTACCGCGACGCCTACGGCGAGACTCCCACCGAGGCACGCAACAAACTGACCCGATAAATTTTCCACCCGAACCTCATTGCTGCACCGCCACATCCACACACATCACTGGCGGTGCGCGTTTGTGTTCAGCCCCACAGTAGCAAAAATTGTGCATTTCGTATCAAAAATCGTGCAAAGCATAATTTTTGATAGGCGGCACAACAATCTTTATAAGCTGTGAGGCAGCCGCTATACTAATTTTGCGGCAGGAAAATTCTTACACTAAATCTCAATAAAATGAAAAGAACAATTCTCAGTGCAGTATTGCTGTTTCTCATGACAGTGATGGCACATGCGCAGAACATCACTGTGCACGGAACGGTGCTTTCAAATTCTGACGGTGAGCCGCTGATCGGCGCCTCCATTCTGTGTGATGCCAACAAGGCCGGAGCCGCCACCGACGTCGACGGTAATTTCGAAATCACCGTACCCGACGGCGCCACCCTCAAAGTCTCATACGTGGGTTTCAACCCTGCCGAAGTGAAGGCCGCCACGCAGCTCACTGTCTATCTTGACGAAAATTCCGAGCTGCTCGACGAAGTGGTTGTGGTAGGCTACCAGACCGTGCGCAAGGCCGACCTCACGGGTGCAGTGTCTGTTGTATCCACCAAGGCTCTCCAGACCGCCCCCGACACCGATCCGATGCGCGCGCTCCAGGGAAAGGTGCCCGGCATGACCATCACCGGCAACGGTTCACCGAGCGGCACAGGCACGGTGCGCATCCGCGGCATCGGCTCATTCAATGCCTCGCAGGATCCCCTGTTCGTCATTGACGGAGTGCCCACCACCGCTACGCTGAACTCTCTAAACATGAACGATATCGAGAGCATGCAGGTGCTCAAGGACGCCGCCTCGGCTTCCATCTACGGTTCGCGTGCTGCCAACGGCGTGATTATCATCACCACTAAAAAAGGTAAAGCAGCTCAGGCAAATAAAATCAATGTAAGCTTCTCTGCCAATCTTACCGCACAGTTCTATTCGTCGCAGGCTACGATGAAACTGCTCGACACCCCTGGGTATGCCACAGCCATGGCGCAGGCCGCCCTCAACGACGGCATCGACCCGGTGGCCTATGCATCAAGCTATGGTCTGAACCTTAACGCCCCCACCGGCTACCCCATCAGTGTCTACGACATTGCCAACAACCGTTATGTGAACTACACCGTCGGCGGCCAGTATGACGGATTCATCAACGCCAAGCACACCATGCGGATGTCGGACACCGATTGGCTTGACGAGATTTCACGTACCGGATTCGCACAGAGCTACGATGCTTCCGTCTCATCGGCAAACGAAAAGACCAACGTGTTCTTCTCACTTGGCTATAAAAAGAATGCCGGTATCCTCAAATACACCGACTTCGAGAACATCGCCGCCCGAATCAACACCACCTTCAACATCAGCCCTGTGGTGTCGGTAGGCGAGAACTTCACCCTCACCCACACCAAACAGGTGGACTGCCAGCCTATGGAGAATGCGCTGAAAATGCCCAGCATCGTGCCCGTATACGAAACCGACGGCGTGACCTTCGCAGGCCCGGTTGGGAGCATGGCCGACCGTCAGAATCCGCTCCGCGAGCTGGCGTTCAACCGGGACAACTCCCTGAACGTGTGGCGTCTGTTCGGCAACGCATTCATTGACATCAAGCCACTCAAAGGACTCGTGCTCCGCAGCAATTTCGGTCTGGACTACGACGCAGCGTTCATACATTCCTACAACTACACCTTCCACAGCGACATCGTGAACAACGATACCAACTCCACCACCATGTCGCAGGCAAACGATTCGAAATGGACTTGGACCAACACCGCCAACTATAATTTCACACTTGCAAAGGAACACACCTTCACCGTGCTGGCCGGTATGGAGATGTTCCGCCAGAGCCGCATCGATTTCTCGGGCTACAACGAGGACTACGACATAGAGACTCCGGACTATATGTACCCCGACGCATCAATCGGCGTGGAAAAATCCACCGGCAACAAATCGGCCTACTCGCTGGTGTCGTTCTTTGGAAAAATCGACTATAACTGGCGCAACCTTCTGCTGGCATCGTTCACTATCCGCCGCGATGGTTCATCGAGATTCGGACGCAACAACCGTTATGGCACATTCCCTGCCGCCACACTCGGTTACCGCGTGTCGGAAAATATCAAAAAATCATGGCTGAACGACCTCAAAATCCGCCTGTCATGGGGTAAGACCGGTAATCAGGCCATCTCGAACACCGCCCGCTACGCTCTTTACGTGGCCGATTACGGCAACGACCGCGTCACCTCCACCGCCTACGACCTCCTGCTCCAGCAGAGCGGCATCTTCCCCTCGGGCTACATAGCAAGTCAGACGGCCAACGACAACCTGAAGTGGGAAACTACCATACAGTATAATGCCGGAGTAGACTACAGCATGTTCAACGACCGCCTGTTCGGAAGCGTGGACGCCTACATCAAGGATGTGAAGGACATGCTCATCCAGCCGGCCTACCTCGGCGCTATGGGCGAAGGGGGCGCTTCATGGCTCAACGGCCCGTCGTTGCGCAACTGGGGTATGGAATTCCTCATCGGCTGGCGCGACGAGCTGAAATGCGGCCTCTCCTACAGGGCTTCGCTCAATCTCGACTTCTTCCGCAACCACGTCACCTACCTTCCCAATACAACCACCGGCTCATATGCACACACCACCACCGAAAACCTCGTGCAGTCGCACCAGCCCTACGGCTCGATTGTGGGCTATGTGTTCGACGGCCTGTTCCAGACCCGCGAGGAGGCAGCTGCATCCGGTCAGGACAACGCCCGCATGGGCGGCATGAAGTATGCCGACCTCAACGGCGACGGCCGCATAACCCCCGACGACCAGACATGGATCTTCAACCCGGTGCCCGACCTCTCGTTCGGTCTCAACATCGAGCTTGGCTACAAAAACTTCGACCTGCAGATGTTCTGGCAGGGTGTGCTGGGGCAGGATGTCTACAACAACCAGAAGTTCCAGAACGACTTCTGGAGCGTGACCGACGCCGGAAGCAACAAGGGTGACCGCGTGCTCGACGCATGGCTCCCCTGTGTCAACACCTCCTCGACAATCCCCATGCTCACCACCGACAACAAGGGCGACGAGGGACGCACCTCCTCCTATTTCGTGGAAAACGGCTCCTATGCCAAGCTCCGCACGCTGCAGCTGGGCTACAATCTGCCCGACAAACTCCTGTCGAAACTCCGCATGAGCCGCGCCCGCGTGTACGTATCAGGTCAGAATCTGCTCACCATCAAGAGCAAGAGCCTCACATGCTCCGACCCGGAGAATGCCAACTGGGCCTACCCCATTCCCACATCGTTCTCTTTCGGGCTTCAACTCGACTTCTAACCTTTAATTCCGAACAATCATGAAATCATTGAAAACATATATCATCATCGCCCTGGCGGCTGCGCTTTCCGCCTGCAACGATTTTATCGACGAACCGCCCACAGGCGTCATCGACGGCGACCTCGCCTACTCCCAGCCCGACAGAATGGTCAATGCTGCCTATGCGGCCCTGGGCGACTGCTGGTTCACCTATCCCTTCAATCTCTGGCCTTACGGCGACTTAGGATCGGACGACTGCCTTAAAGGCGGCGGTGGCACAACCGACACCGGCTACCACCCCATGGAAATATGGTCGACACTGACCTCCACTCCCGGCGAACTTGATGAACTGTGGTACCGCCTCTACTGCAACATCTCGCGCTGCAACCGCGCCCTGACCGCGCTTGAGGAATACGGAGTGGAGAAACTCGGCGACAAGGCAGCCCAGCGCGAGGCCGAGGTGCACTTTCTGCGCGGCCACAGCTATTTCAAACTCGTGACCATGTTCCGTCAGGTGCCCTGGATTGACAAGGCCGTGTTCGAGCAAAGCTCGCACGAGCAGGTGCGCAACGACCAGTACACCTATCAGGAACTGATGGGCAAAGTGATAGGCGAGTTCGAGATGGCCTACAACGGCCTCCCCATGGAAGTTGACGACGGGGGCGGACGTGCCAACAAGGTGGCTGCCGCTGCTTATCTGGCAAAATGCTATCTCACACTGGCGTGGGGCGACGGTTACGAGGCCACCGACGGCGTGGGCTTCATCAACGAGGAATATATGCGCAAGGTGGTGGAATACACCGAGGTGGTAAAAAAATCGCGCTACGATTATCTTGAGGATTTCGGCGATATATTCCTGCCTGAATACAAGAACAGCAAGGAATCGGTGTTCGCGGTGCAGACCTCTCAGTACACCGAGGATCACACCCGCTTCGGCCGTGCCAACTGGTCGAACACGCTCAACGGATGCTGGGGCATGTGGTCGTGCGGATGGGATTTCCACAAACCCTCGCAGAATCTGGTCAATGCATTCAAGACTCAGAACGGCCTGCCGATGTTCGATTCCTACAACGCCTCCAACGATTACCCCGTAAACGGCACTCCCTCCGCCCAGAAATGGGATCCGCGCCTGTTCCACACCGTGGGTATGCCCACCTTCCCCTACAAATATGAGAGCGAGTACATGATGACTACCGAAAACTCCCGCACGCCCAACACCTACGGCTACTACACATCGCTGAAGGATGTGCCCCAGCGCAGTGGCGGCGAGACTTTCGAAGGCTCATGGCAGGCTTTCGCCATGAACGACTATGTGTTCCGCTACACCGACGTGATGCTGATGCGTGCCGAAGCGCTCATCGAGCTGGGCGAACTCACGGAAGCCCGTGATATAATCAACGACATACGCCGCCGCGCCGCCAACTCCATCGACAAGCACATCGGCTATGCCAAGGACTTCTGCGAGATTGCCGAATATCCCGCCACCTACTTCGCCGACAAGGAGACCGCCCGCAAATGTCTCCGCTGGGAGCGCCGCCTGGAGATGGCGATGGAGAGCAGCCGCTACTTCGACCTGCGCCGCTGGGGCATAGCCTCCACAGTGCTCAACGCATATTTCGAATCGGAAAAGAACGCATCCTACAACGGGACACGCTTCGGCCAGTATTATCAGGATGCACACTACACGCCGGGGAAAAACGAGTTCTACCCCATCCCCTACAACCAGCTCTACTACGTCCCCGGACTCTACGTCCAGAACAAGGGTTACAACTAATTACGAGTGAGGAAGTTGTAAAACCGCAAAATTTCGGGGCTATGCAACAATAAATTCAGGCGCGAGACGTCGGACTTCCGAAGTTTCGCGCCTGTATTTTACTCCATTGCCCGGGTTGGGAATGGCTGCGAAGACGGGCCATGGCGCAACGAAATTTGCACAGTTTGGCCAAAAATCTTAACTTTGAGGCATTTCAGAAAAAAACTTTATTTTTAGACCACACATGAAAGGAATTGTTTTGGCCGGCGGTTCGGGCACACGCCTGTATCCCATTACCAAAGGTGTGAGCAAGCAGATGCTGCCCATCTACGACAAACCGATGGTGTACTATCCCATCTCAACATTGATGCTCGCCGGAATCAGGGACATTCTCATAATCTCCACCCCCCAGGACCTCCCCGGGTTCAAACGTCTGCTCGGCGACGGCTCGGATTATGGTGTGCGGTTCTCATATGCCGAGCAACCCAGCCCCGACGGTCTTGCGCAGGCTTTCATCATCGGCAAGGAGTTTATCGGCGACGATTCGGTGTGCCTCGTGCTGGGCGACAACATTTTCCATGGCGCCGGGTTCTCCGGACTGCTCAGCGAGGCTGTGCATGAGGCCGAGACGGCCGGCAACGCCACCGTGTTCGGTTACTGGGTTGACGACCCGCAGCGCTACGGCGTGGCCGAATTCGACGAGCAGGGCCGTTGCCTCTCCATTGAGGAAAAGCCCGAACACCCCAAGAGCAACTACGCCGTTGTAGGGTTGTATTTCTACCCCAACAAGGTGGTAGATGTGGCCGCCCACATCAAGCCTTCGGCCCGCGGCGAGCTGGAAATCACTACCGTAAACCAGGAATTCCTCAACGACGGGCAGCTGCGTGTGAAAACACTGCCCCGCGGTTTCGCATGGCTCGACACGGGCACGCACGATTCACTTGCCGACGCATCGATCTATGTGGAGGTGCTCGAAAAACGTCAGGGCCTGAAAATAGCATGTCTCGAAGGTATAGCTTACCGTCAGGGATGGATTTCGGCCGACGACATGCGCCGCATCGCCCAGCCTATGCTCAAGAACCAGTACGGCCAGTATCTGCTCAAGGTGGTGGACGAAGTGGAGCGCACGGGGATGAAGAATCTTGATTAAACCATCGGCCACAACCACGCGCACGCGGTTGTGCCAATCGATACGCGAAGCTATTTATTTGTTGACCAACTTACTTTCATGGAAGTAATCAAAACCGATATTGACGGCGTGCTCATCCTCGAGCCACGCATATTCAACGACCAGCGCGGATATTTTTTCGAAAGCTACAACCACCGCGCGTTCTGCGAGGCCATCGGCCGCGACATTAATTTTGTTCAGGACAATGAATCCATGTCCACCCGCGGGGTGATGCGCGGACTGCATTTCCAGCGCCCACCCTTCGCACAGGCAAAGCTTGTGCGCTGCGTGGTGGGGCGTGTGCTCGACGTTGCAGTTGACATCCGCAAGGGTTCACCCACCTACGGCCGCCATGTGGCTGTGGAGCTGTCGGCCGAGAATCACCGTCAGTTCTTCATTCCGCGCGGCTTCGCCCACGGTTTCGCGGTGCTTAGCCCCACGGCCGTGTTCCAGTACAAATGTGACAACTATTATGCCCCTCAGGCCGACGGCGGCATCTCAATTGCCGACCCGTCGCTCGGCATCGACTGGCAGCTTGACCCCGCAGGCAGCATCCTGAGCCCCAAGGACACGGCACACCCGCTGCTGTGCGATTTCGACTCCCCGTTCACTTTCGGCGAACAATAAGACCCGTTCAGGCGTATTTACCATAGTTCAATCCCCAAAACGCACCCATACATTTACACATGAAACGCAACATCCTCATAACCGGCGGAGCCGGATTCATCGGCTCACATGTGGTCCGCCTGTTTGTCAACAAATATCCCGACTACCATATCGTGAACCTCGACAAGCTCACATATGCGGGCAATCTCGCCACCCTCAAGGACATAGAGGACAAGCCCAACTACACTTTCGTAAAAGCCGACATCGCCGACCTCGAAGAGATGCGCCGCATCATCCGCGAGTACGACATCAACGGCATCATCCACCTCGCGGCTGAAAGCCATGTGGACCGTTCGATCAAGGACCCCTTCACTTTCGCACGCACCAACGTGATGGGCACACTGGCTCTGCTTCAGGCCGCCAAGGAATACTGGGAATCGCTTCCCGAGAAATACGAAGGCAAGCTCTTCTACCACATCTCAACCGACGAAGTCTACGGAGCGCTTGAACTCACACACCCCGAAGGCATCGAGTCGCCATTCTCCACCGTGGCATCCTCCGAAGGCCATCATCTGGCATTCGGCAAGGAGTATTTCCTGGAGACCACAGCCTATTCGCCCCACTCGCCCTACAGCGCATCGAAAGCATCGTCCGATCACTTTGTACGCGCCTACCACGACACCTACGGCATGCCCACACTGGTGACCAACTGCTCGAACAACTATGGGCCCTACCAGTTCCCTGAAAAGCTCATCCCGCTGTTCATCAACAACATCCGCCACGGCAAACCGCTGCCCGTCTACGGCAAGGGCGAAAACGTGCGCGACTGGCTCTTCGTCGAAGACCACGCACGCGCCATCGACCTCATTTTCCACAAGGGCAAAGTGGCCGACACCTACAACATCGGCGGCTTCAACGAATGGAAAAACATCGACCTCATCAAAGTGATAATCCGCACCGTCGACCGTCTGCTGGGCAACCCCGAAGGATACTCCGACCACCTCATCACCTATGTGACCGACCGCCCCGGACACGACATGCGCTACGCCATCGACTCCCGCAAGCTCCAGCGTGAACTCGGCTGGGAGCCATCACTGCAGTTCGAGGAGGGCATCGAGAAAACCGTGCAGTGGTATCTTGACCATCAGGACTGGACCGACCACATCACCTCCGGCGCCTACCAGACCTACTACGAAGACATGTACGGCAACCGCTGATTCAGCGTCCCCCACACATTATAAATTTATAATAATGCATTTTACCGTAATTTTGCCAAATTCGGTAAAATGCATTAACTTTGTGCCGATGCAATGCAACCGCCAACGCGCCTGCACGGCACCGGAATGCCTCCCCTCAGCATCACCTCGCGCACTCCCCACAGGAGAGCATGAGGGAAGAGAGAATATGCGCCGCCCTCACCGTTTATTAGAAACGGCATGACATCAACCCACGCCGACACATACGCCACTGCATTGCAGCCCAAAGCCGCGTGGCAATTCTTTCAGGGCACACTCCAGGCCGCACCGCCGTCCACCCGACGGGCCTACAGCCAGACACTCGCCTCAATGGCCCGCTACCTCCAGGCCCACCACCTCTCCCTCAACGACATCGCTGCCGACCCGAACCATCTCACCCACTGGGCCATAGCCATGCTGCTCCACGGAGCCACCCCCAACACCACACTCTACTACCTCTCCACCTACACCACACTCCACAACAAGGCCACCCGTCAGGGCCTCCTCCCCCCTCTGCCCGCCCCTACCGCCCTCAAACAGCACATCCGCTCGCTCACACCCGGCGGCAACCCGGCCGCGCAGCTTGCACAGGCCTTCAATCTCCCCGACCCGACACCCCCGGCGCCCGAAGCCACCGACAGTGACACCCCGCGATGGTTCGCCATGCGCCTCCGTCCACATAAAACCCTCCGGATCGTCACCGACCGCGTGGCCGCCACCGCCGACGGCGCAGCCCTGCTCGGCACCATCTACTATCCCCATGAAGAAATTGCCCGTCGCATCGGGCGCAAAATAATGCACGCCAGCCGCCCCGTGCTCCCCGACATCCTCTTTTTCCGCACACGCCCCACGGCCGTCACCCCCCTGTTCCGCAACATCGGCGACCTCGCATGGTGCTACCGCACCGCCCCATCGCCAACAGCCCCCTACGCCACCATCCCCGACGCCGACATGCGCCGCTTCCAGCACACCATAGGGCTGTTCACCCCCGATCTGCGCCCCGTAGCCGACCCCGACGCACCCGCCATACATCCCGGCCAGCGCATGCTCATCACCTCCGGCCCCCTCGCCGGCCTCACCGGCACCGTCGCCCGCATCCGCCCTACCCAAATCGCCCCCACGGGCCTCCCTACCACGGATTACACCCCTGCCCACGACGAATGCACCCTCATCGATAGCGAGTGCACCATCACCCTCACCGTCGCCGGCTTCAACTTCGGCACCTTCACCACCCGCCTCTCCCCCCACTCCCTCACCCCCCTCCCCTAACTCCGGTTTTTGGGCATTATCGTCGCCATCACACATTGTCATCATCGGTTTAAGTTTAATCAAAACTATAAACCTCTGACAACATGCCTTATAACGAACTAATCCACCTGATTTATCATACACCCCATACATAATGAAAGTAGTGCTTCTTGCCGGAGGATTCGGATCGCGAATCTCTGAAGAATCCCAATTCAAGCCAAAGCCGATGATTGAAATCGGTGGCATGCCGATTTTGTGGCATATTATGAAAGAATATGCCCATTTCGGTCATACCGAGTTTATTATCTGTGCCGGATACCGTCAGGAATACATCAAAGAATGGTTCGCCAATTATTTTTTGCACAACTCCGATGTAACGTTTGACTACCGTGACAACAAGAACGAGATGACGGTGCATTGCAGCAACTGCGAACCATGGAAAGTGACAGTGGTAGATACCGGATATAACACCATGACAGGAGGCCGCATCAAACGCATACAACGGTATGTGGGCGATGAACCTTTTTTCATGACGTATGGCGACGGTGTATGCGATGTTGATATAAACAAGCTGCTTGAATTCCACAAAAGCCATGGCAAAATAGCCACACTTACGGCTGTAAAAATCGCACAGGACAAAGGCGTGCTCAATATCGGTGGCGACAACGCCGTCAAGTCATTCCGTGAAAAAAACATCAGCGATGGCGCACCAATCAACGCCGGTTATATGGTGCTCGAACCGGCAATATTCGATTACATTGATGGAGATGATTGCGTGTTTGAACGGAAACCGCTTGAAACTCTGGCCCACCAGGGGGAATTGATGTCGTACATCCACGAAGGATTCTGGCAATGTATGGACAATATCAGGGAAAAAGGGATGTTGGAGAAGCTCCTCACTGCCAATGCCGCCCCATGGAAGCGGTGGGAACGCGAGGTACCTAAAGGGTTGTAGTCATATAACGATTTTCAACACTCATTATGAGCAATATCGAAAATGTCAGAATAATCCCGAGAAAGCTTATCAGCGACAGCCGCGGTTGGTTTCTCAAAGCAATAACGGGAAAGGAAGACAATTTACCCTCTTATACCGGTGAAGTGTATCTTACAATGGGTACTCCGGGGCAATCAAAGGGAGGGCACTACCATCCAATAGCAAATGAATGGTTTACCCTTATCGAGGGTAAGGCTCTGTTAAAGCTAAACGACATAGAGACCGGGGAACGAAAAGACATTGAGCTGTCCTTGGAGGCAGCAATTACAGTCTTTATTCCTCATAATGTAGCGCATCAGATTGATAATTTAGGAGACAACAATTTCATTTTGCTTGCATACACCGACCAACTATACGACCCGTCGGATACGATAGCCTACCACATAGACGATTGAATATTTATGACTCTGGATATTTTTGACAACTTTTTCAATGGTAAGCGAGTGCTCGTCACAGGGCACACCGGCTTCAAAGGCTCATGGCTCTCAATCTGGCTCCATGAACTGGGTGCCGAAGTAATCGGTCTCGGTCTCGACCCGCTGACTGAACGTGACAATTATGTACTGTCAGGTATCGGAGGGAAAATAGCGGCCGACATACGTGCCGATATACGCGACGGAGCAAGGATTAAGGAGATATTCGAAGAGTATCAGCCTGAAATAGTGTTCCATCTTGCGGCACAGCCACTTGTCCGGCTCAGTTACGACATACCAGTTGAGACCTACCAGACCAATGTGATGGGTACAATCAACATCCTTGAGGCCATTCGTTGCACACAGAGCGTCAAAGTGGGCGTAATGATAACCACCGACAAATGTTACGAAAATAAAGAGCAGATTTGGGGCTACCGCGAGAATGAACCAATGGGGGGATATGACCCGTATTCTTCATCAAAGGGCGCAGCCGAGATAGCCATTGCATCGTGGCGGCGAAGTTTCTTTAACCCGAAGGATTACGAACGTCACGGCAAATCGATTGCCAGTGTTCGCGCCGGCAACGTAATCGGAGGGGGTGATTGGGCTCTCGACCGAATAATTCCTGACTGCATCCGCGCACTGGAAGATGGAAAAAACATTGACATACGCAGCCCCAAGGCTATCCGTCCATGGCAACATGTTCTTGAGCCTCTCGGCGGCTACATGCTTCTGGCAAAAAAAATGTGGGAATCTCCTACGGAATATTGTGAAGGTTGGAATTTCGGTCCGAGAGCCGAATCAATCTCAACCGTGTGGGAGGTTGCCACAAAAGTCATCAAGCACTATGGCTCAGGCTCACTCCGCGACCTCTCCGACCCAAACGCACTACACGAAGCGAAGCTTCTTATGCTTGATATCTCCAAGGCCAAATTCCGCCTCGGCTGGGAACCGGTAATGGGCATTGACCGCACGGTCGGCATGACTGTTGATTGGTACAGACAATATCGCAACGTTGACCCATATGAACTGTGCCGACAGCAGATCGCAGAATATTGCGCCGAGCATGATGATTTAAATAAGATTACAAAATGAAAGTCTCAATCATAGGCACAAATGGATTCCTGTCAAAGACCATTGCCAAATACTGCAACAGCCATAATTATGAACTGGACATGTATGGCCTTGAGGAACCGCATGGCCACCGGTATGACAATTTTCACAAAGTCGATTTGGTAAACGGGGAAATTGATTATGACAAAATCCTGTCTTCTGACATAATAATCAATGCATTCGGAGCCGGCATACAGAGCAATTTGCACGAATCCGCACAATTGATATATGATCTGAATGTCAACGTCCCCATAAAAATCTGCGATACGTTGCGGCTTCGCGGTTTTAAGGGTATATTCGTATCGTTTGGTTCATATTTTGAAACCGGGAATGTTCCGGGCAGAAAAAAAATCACCGAGGAAGAACTCTGCAACTCTGTTTGTGATGTACCAAACGACTATGCAGTCTCCAAACGATTGCTCACCCGATTTGTGCAATCATATCCACGGCAGTTTACACACTGGCACTTTATTATCCCTACGATATATGGTCCGGATGAAAACCCCATGCGCCTTATTCCATACACTATCCACGGCATTCAGAGCGGAGAAGCACTCCATTTCACCTCCGGGGAACAATGCCGCCAATATATCCCGGTAACGGAAATCCCAAAGATTCTTGCCCTGGCATACCATAAGTGTTTACCCGACGGTATATACAATATAGAAGGAAATGAGACAATGTCCGTCAGAGAAATCGTGACACTCATCTTCAAGACTTTAGGAAAGGAAATACCTTCCGATTGCTTTGGTACAAGCCAAAGAGCCGATACGGGAATGAAGTATCTTGCACTCGACGGATCCAGACTTTTCAACGCAATCGGCTACAAAGACACCTCGAAATTAGAGGATAATATCAAAGATTATCTCGCCCAATAAATACGGCACCTTGTTTTTGAGGATTAATCCTGATTCTTACGGGATGTTAAAACGCAAAAGTTTTTAGGCAAATCTGCGCTTGCCCAGCCAACCATCGAGTAATGAAAGAGACCTTTTTAAAAGCACTTCGGATATTCGGCATTGACGGAGCTATTGCCTATTCATCCTTGGCGCGAATTATCACTGCCGCCGGTGGCTTTTTGACCATCTTTATCATAGCGTTAAGCCTCTCAAAAGTTGAGCAAGGTTATTACTATACGTTCGGCAGCATTCTGGCTCTGCAGATATTTTTCGAGCTTGGTCTTGGTGGCATCATAGTGCAATATGTAGCCTATGAAGCCGCGAAAATCAAGGTCAACGACAATAAGCAGTTAGAGGGTCCGCAGTATAATTTATCCCGGCTCAGTTCATTATTCAATTTATTTATCCGCTGGTATGGCGTTATCAGCATACTCTTTTTTATCGCTGTTGCAATCGGTGGGATACTCTTTTTTAGACACAACTCGCAAAACGCTGATATTTCATGGGAATCTCCCTGGATAATGCTTTGCTTGTTTACCGCTATAAATCTGATGATTAGTCCTATAATAGCCTTCATAGAGGGAATGGGGCAAGTGAAATCCATTGCAAAAATGAGATTTATAGCCACGTCTCTATCCCTGATTTGTGGCTGGACAGCACTTATTGGCGGAGCAGGGCTGTACGCTCCCGCTATAAGAACCATATCATCCTTGGCTATAAGCATTTATTTTGTTTTACGAATTCACCGGCATCTTATCACCGGCATATGGCATCAACCTAAGGAAGAATGCATCTCTTATCGCAAAGAAATATTTCCATATCAATGGAGAATTGCATTAAGTTGGATGAGCGGTTACTTCATCTTCCAACTCTTCAATCCGGTTTTGTTCGCTTATTGCGGAGCTTCTGTAGCAGGACAGATGGGAATGACACTCACTGCTCTAAATGGCATTTTCTCTTTAGTTCTGAGTTGGACAAGCACCAAAGTGCCGATGTGGTCAAAATATATATCGTTAAAAGATTATCCCGTGCTGGATGCATCGGTTTCTTCCACACTGCGTCAATCCTCATTAGTCTGCTTTATTTGCCTGTGTATATTTTGGGGATTCCTTTATGCGCTTGACATCATGCATATTGGGCTGGCGGCTCGATTTATATCCCTGACACTTGCCATTCTTCTTGGAAGCACCATCTTCATTAACAATATCATCAACATATGGGCCACCTATCTGCGATGTCATAAAAAAGAGCCGTTCCTGATTCAGGCCGTCATTGTCGGCATCTGCTGTGCAATATCAACCATCCTTGGCGCCAAATTCTTCGGGTTGGATGGCGTTGTTGACGGCTACACCATGGTGGTATTTTTCATAAGTCTTCCTATTAGTTTTTACATCTTTCAATCTAAACGCAGACTCTATCATGGACAATAAGCCTCTATTATCCATCTGCATCCCAACATATAATCGGGCGCTATTCCTTGACGAATGCATAAAACAAATTTCATCTCAGATCAATGATGAAGGCCTGGAAGGAACAATCGAACTTCTTGTTTCCGATAATCACTCTACCGACAATACACCTGACATTGTAAAAAAGCACATTCAAGCCGGTGCGAAAATTAGATATTTTCGCAATGAGAAAAATCTTGGTATGGATGGAAATTTTGTCAATTGTTTCAAAAATGCAACTGGCAATTTCATATGGCTGCTCGGAGATGATGATTATCTTATGGGCGGAGCATTAAAACTCATTATGGAGCGACTTGGCGACCAATCCATAGGACTCGTTCACTTAAAAACAGGCAATCATTCCAACGGAATCATCGAATATTCCAATGCAGAAAAGTTTCTTTGTGATGTCAGCTTTTGGATAACATTTATTTCCGGCAACATTGTCAATTCAAAATTCATCCGAAATTTTGAGTTTGAAAAATATTCCGGTACTTTATTTTCTCAAGTACCATTATATATGACAGCTGCCAACAGTAGTCCCAAAAATGAATTGATAGATTATCCGATACTTGATGGAGGGAAAGATGCTAAGAACAATGGCGGTTATAATCTTTACGAGGTATTTATTATCAATTACCTTGGCATATGGAAAGAACAGATGAATTTTTATCCTGATTTCAAAAAGATATATGCTCAAGAAAAAATTAAAATATTCAAAGGGCTGATTGTAAATCGTATCATACAGGATTTTATATTCCAAAATAATGGAAATTTTAAAAAAGATGGTGCCTTTCGAATTATCCTGAATTATTATGGTGGTATGCCACATGCATGGTATTATCTTATAAAAGAATGCGCCACAACTATACTCAGGAAACTCGGCTTTTAAAGAATGACAATTACGCGGATTATTCGATAACAACAGATATGTTGATGCTAAAACGAATAGTTAAAAGCTGCATCCAGTTCACAATCTCAGTCGCAGCAGCATTATTGGGATGGTTAAAAAAACTAAGGCCTCTATATATCTATATCTATTCTGCATGGATTTGTAAAATATATGGATTTAAAAGTCTTACGTTCTCACCAAATATCTCAAGAATATTACATCCCGAATGTATGAATATAGGAGCAAAATCAACATTCGGTCGCATGGCAGTCCTAACAGTATGGGCAGAATATCAAGGAGAACACTTCGCCCCACGACTTAATATTGGCGAAAAATGTAATTTCGGTGATTTCATACATATAACAACAATAAACAACATCACACTCGGCAACAACGTGCTCACAGGTCGGTGGGTCACTATTACCGATAACAGTCATGGTACAACAAATCTTGAATCATTAAAAATTCCGCCAACTGAGCGCTCGTTGTATTCAAAAGGGCCTGTGATTATCGGAAACGACGTCTGGATTGGCGACAAGGCCACGATTCTTCCCGGTGTTACCATCGGCGATGGAGCTGTCATAGCCGCAAATTCTGTAGTAACTAAAGACGTTGCACCCTATACTGTTGTTGCAGGTAACCCCATACATGTTATAAAAACGAATTGACATATGACCACACCAAAAATCATAGCAATGTATCTTCCTCAATTTCATATCATTCCTGAAAATGACAGATTTTGGGGCAAAGGCTTCACTGACTGGCAGACTGTAAGAAACGCACAATCTCTTTTTGAAGGACATTTACAGCCAAATGTACCGCTTAATAAATACTACTATGATTTGTCACAAAAAGAGTCTGTCGAATGGCAATGTAGATTAGCATATAAATATGGAATATATGGTTTTGGAGTCTACCATTATTGGTTTAATGATGATACTAATCTTCTAACCAAACCAGCAGAAATAATGAGAGACAGCGACTCTATTAAAACAAAATATTTTTTCACATGGGATAATTGCAGCTGGGTGAGAAGTTGGAGTAACGTTAGTGGAAATGATTGGTCACCATTGGCAGATGCACAAATAAAAAAGGCGGGACCAAAAGTTCTTGTGCCATATATTATTGGAGAAGAGAAAAATTGGAAAAAACACTATAACTATCTCAAATCGCATTTTAATTCTAAAAATTATTTAAAAATCAACAACAAGCCAGTGTTCGCAATTATCAATTATAATGAAGATATTGATAAGATGTGTAAATACTTGGATTTATTAGCAAAAAGAGACGGTTACAACGGCATTTTTTTCATATTTAAATATAAGTTATTTACACGCTACCCCAAAGGAATATATCTATATAACTATGAACCGCACTTTTCTGCTTGGGGAAATATCAACTTTTGGACTAGAATCAAAAATGCCATAATACGCAGACTTAAAATAGAGAAAGAGATTTACTATTACGATTACGACAAGACTTGGAAAGATGTACTGGAAAATGCCGCCAAACATTCTGAATCCAACTTTTTCCATGGAGCCTTTGTTGGATATGATGATACTCCAAGACGAGGCAAAAAAAGATCAAGAATCGTAATTAATCGCGCTCCTGAAAAATTCGAGAAATATCTCTCAAACCTTCTATATATCAGCAAAAAGCAGGGCAAAGAGCTAATATTTCTAACTGCTTGGAATGAATGGAGTGAAGGAGCCTATCTTGAACCAGATGAACGGAATTCTTATTCTTATTTGGAGGCTATCAAAAAAGCGATTAGCAACTAAATTACTATACATTTATCACAAGTAATCACAACCCTACTCTCAACTGGCAAGTAATCACAACTTAATTAATTGACTGGTGACATACGCGTATCCATACATCATAGTGGCAGGACTGCTAACATTCTTTTATATCGGAGAATGCGGCAGAATAAAAGGATTATCACCACGTAAATCAATCAATTGTGCATATTTGTTGATGCTGATTTTTATAGGATTACGTGGATTTGTACTAACGGATTTCATTAACTATTATGACCTCTATAATAATATTCCCCCGCTTTCAAAATTAGATTTATCTAATTTTGTACGGGTTGAGCCAGGGTTTGCACTGTACACCTCAATAATTAAAACGATAGGATTCAATTATTTTGGATGGGTATTTATCAATACTCTCATCGATTTAGTCGTGTTCCGATATATCTTTAAGAACTATAGCCCTTCACTTGTTCTTCCATTAATCTGCATGATGGCATTTCAAGGCATCCTAATTGAATTCAATCTTTATCGAAACATCAAAGCCATTGAGATGTTCTTACTTTCTTTCCATTATCTGACAAAACGACAATTCTTACCGTATTTATTTCTAAATTTAATAGGTTTATCTTTTCATAATTCTGCTGTAATATATATACCATTATACTTTATTTTAACAATTAAAATCAATCAAATTATAGTATGGTGCATCATCGTTTTTACAAATATAATATATTTATGTCACATAAGTGTCATCAGCGATATAATCAATAACATTTCATTTATGCAACTCCTGAATGGCTATGAGAAACTTATGAACTACGCTGCCTCTTCAGAAGCTAAAACATTCTCTATCGGATTCATTGAGCGAACATTTGCAATAATTATATTTACTGTTTTCAGAAAGAGATTGACTCAAAAGCATTCGTATTATAATGTATTCTACAATTGTTACTTAATATTTTATTCAAGCTTCTTGCTGTTTTATGAAATTCCAGTGTTTGTGCAACGTATACCTGCCTTATTCTCGTTTTCATATTGGATTCTTTATCCAGGCGTAATATATTTACATTACAGATGGCGTCAAGTAATTAATATTTCTATTTCGCTTCTGTTATTATTAAAAATTTATGCATCCCATGCCGACCCGTTCTACAAATATGAAAACATTTTATGGAATAATGTGGATTATCAAAAAGCATATAATAGGACTACAATACTAATGACAAACGCCTACTAATTTGAATAATCGAAAAAACTCTAATGCAATAAATTCATTCATCGATCGCTTAAAGTCATCCTCTCATCATAAACGAAATGTTGCATTCTCCTAATATACATTATACTTATCCTCTCCCGGTAAAAACCATCACCGGAAGTCATAAATATGAAAATCTGCTGCGAGCGATTTTTTCAAAGAAATTTACTCTGAGGCTTAAATCTTTATCCGCATAATAACAGATTGAAATCGCCTGCATATGCCAAAGATATTGATACAATATAACCGATGGGGCAAAGTGGTTACAGGTGGACATGTCTATGAAGATAACCTGTACAGATGGCTCAAGGAGGATGGTGTGGAGATTGACCGCCAGTCGGCCGATGCCGGAATGTCTCGGGTGCTCAAATTGTTTTACCCGTTGGCGCATCTCCGCTTGCTGCGTCACATGAAAGGTTACAACCTCATTGTGTTTAACAGTGTTTGTGCGCCATATTTTCTACTATTATTATGGGCGTTACGACTCACGACGCGGAAAAAGACTGTGGCCATACATCATCATTTCATGAACAATGAGTTTAAAGGATTTAAACATTATTTGTATCGCTTTTGGGAGCACACATTCCTGAAATCAGCCCATGTCATTCTGACACCGTCGCCTTACATCCTCTCATTGTGTCAACAACACTTTCCCCGGAAAAAGGCTATATGTCTGCCGATTCCGTTTACCACGGATGAGACATTGAATGCCAGCCCGCAAAAAGGCGCGTTGGTCTATGTGGGCACTGTGGAGCCGCGCAAGGGGTTGGTTTATCTTATCGAAGCGCTCACGGAGCTCAAAAAACGAGGCTACGATTATTCACTGACCATTATCGGCAAAACCATCGATGCCGGATACAAAACCACCTTGGACAGAATGATAGAAGACGCCGACATAAAGGTGCGTTTCACCGGCTTTATCGATATGGATGAAAAGAAGCAAATTTTGTCGGCAGCCGATGTATTTGTGTTCCCGTCGATGCTGGAAGGTTATGGAATGGTGCTTTGTGAAGCGATGGCATGCGGATTGCCGGTGGTATGTTTCAACAACTCAGCAATGCCGTTTACCGTGCACACCGGCGACAATGGCATTCTTGTGCCAAACAAGGATTCTATGCAGTTTGCCGATGCTGTGGAGCGCATAGTTGAAAACAGAGCACTGCGTGACACGCTTTCCAAAGGAGCACGCAGTTATGCCGCCACACTGTTAACCCCTGAAAAATTCAGACTCAAAGCGAAAGATTTATTTTTAACTCTGGCAAACTGTGACGACTAATTATCTTATACGCCTGGATGATGCATGCCCGGCCATGGACAACACAAAATGGGAAGCAGTTTTTTCAGTCTTGACCAAACATGATGTCAAGGCTCTGATCGGAATTATTCCGAATAATGCGGATGCTGTGACAATGCCATGTGCCCCTGACACTTGTTTCTGGCAACGGATGAGGGAACTGGAGCTGCACGGACATGTAATCGCCCTGCACGGTTACGATCATTGTTACGCTACAGAATGCGGGGGCATAAATCCTGTTCACAACCGTTCGGAATTCGCCGGGTTGCCTTACACCGCACAAGCTGAAAAACTACAGGAAGGATACACTATCCTCACAGAGCAAGGGTTGCATCCCAAGGTGTTTTTTGCGCCAAGCCACACGTTCGACAATACGACCGTGGAAGCCCTGAAAAAGGCCACCCCCATCCGCCACGTCAGCGATACCGTTGATTATCGTCCATACCGTTACAACGGTATCACTATATTGCCACAACAGATGGGACGTTGCCGAAAAATCATGATGCCCGGATACTGGACATTCTGCCTACATCCCAATAACATGACCACGGACGACATCAGTGCTTTCTCACAATTCATTCAAGCCAACCGTCAACACATGATGAATTATGACCGGCTGCTGAACGTAACGCCTGCACTCAAAAAATCATTATTCGGACGTCTGCTGGAACTGGCATTTTCTGCTAAACGTTCCATTGTCAGATAAAAAAAGACTGAGCTTAATCACAATGAAGAATAATAAAGTTTGCATCGTATTGGGCAACGACCATTATAACACCCTGAATGTGGTTCGTTCGCTCGGAGAGGCAAAGATTCAGGTGTCAGCAATTATCATTTCTGACAAACCCAAAAGTTTTGTCTTGAAAAGTAAGCACATCTACAACGGGGAAGTTTTGCAACATCCTGATGCATCTTATATAATCAACAAATATGCAAACTCCGGGACGCGCATACCCATATTGGCCACCTGCGACTCTCTCGCAGCTTTTTTAGACCGACATTACGATGCTTTATCCAAGCATTTCATACTGCCGTCAGTGGGGAATACCCAAGGTCTACTCGTACATGAAATGGATAAAAACATCCAGCTGGAGCACGCCGAAAAGGCCGGATTTGACATCCCCAAATCAGTTGCCATTTCATTAGACAATTTGTCCGCAACGGATTTGTCGGGCATTCCCTACCCTTGTATAATCAAACCGGAAGAGAGTATCGGTGGCAGCAAAAGCGATTTTCGCTTATGCTATACGGAAAAAGAACTTAGGGAACGATTACTAAATCTCTCAAAGAATCTCCACCGTGTGCTTGTACAGCAATTTGTCCCAAATAATCACGTAATGGTAATATCTGGGGTCAGAACTATCAATAACATAAATTATGTATTCGGCGAGATTGACAAATTTAAACACGGCAACCAACTTCATAACTTGGGACTCAACTGTATGGGGGTTTTAAGCCCAATCTCCGAACTACGCAACACCTGTATCAGCTATGTTGATGCAATTGATTACCATGGATGCTATAGCATTGATATTGTACGTGTGTGCAACCAGTCTACATCAGCACAAAACCAGAACTATTTTATGGAAATCAACCTACGCACTGATGGCTTATTATATTTCTACCGAAAGGCTGGTATTAATTTTCCTGCAATCTGGGTAAATTCTTGCTATAATGAGAAGGTAAATGTGACACCCTCACAGAATAAAATATACGGCATGAATGAATTCATGTATTTCAGACATTGTTTGTCAGCTGCCGTATTCACGGATCTTTTTAAAACCGATATTTTTTCCACATTTAGCATAAAAGACATCAAACCGTTCATATATCGATTCCTATACCATGGATAATGAATAGGCAATTCCATTAAAATATATAGCGTAAAATGAAAATTCTGCATATCATTTCGTCGCTGGAAATTGGAGGTGCACAAAAATTGGTGCATGACTTGGCGTTGACCCAAAAATTAGAGGGCAATGATGTTTCTGTCCTTGTATATTACAACTGTGACTCCACTTTCGAGAAAGAAATGATTAAGGCCGGTGTCAATATCATCTCTCTTAAATGCACAAATTCCAAATCATTAATACTTCCGATTAAACTACGTCATGTTCTAAAGGACTACGACGTGGCGCATGTGCATCTTTTTCCCGCACTTTATCAGGCGGCACTGGCATCAGTTGGAATTAAAACGCCATTAGTTTATACCGAACATAGTACGTATAACCGAAGGCGAGCAAAAAAATATCTGCGCCCGCTGGAACAACTTGTTTACAGCAGGTATTCCAAAATAATCTCAATCAGCGAACAAACTCAAAAGGCCTTGTTCAATTGGCTCAAACCTCGTGCCACATCTAAATTCCAAACAATTTATAACGGCGTAGATTTGGGAAAATATCGTAAAGCAGAGGCCAAAAATCCGAAGGATATATTTGGAAGAACTGGCATACCGATACTGATGGTTTCAAGGTTTGTTCCTGCAAAAGATCAGGCCACTCTAATTAAAGCCTTAAAATTCATTGAGGATACAGACATATTCGTGGCCTTTGCCGGAGACGGGGAGCTGATTCAAGATGCAAAAAAACTTGCCGAAGAAGTAGGAGTGGCTGAACGGTGCGTTTTTCTCGGAAGCAGAAATGACATTCCGGAACTGATTAAAAGCTCAGCTATAGGAGTACAATCATCACATTGGGAAGGCTTCGGACTTACTGCCGTAGAATTCATGGCCGCAGGTAAACCTGTGATTGCATCCTCTGTAGATGGATTAAAGCAAGTTGTTGATGGTGCCGGAATTTTGTTTAGTCCCGGTGACGAACAACAGCTTGCAAAAAACATAACTCAGTTAATATCAGACAATATTTTATATTCAGACACTTCTACTAAATGCCTGAACAGAGCCGAGAAATACAGCATGGAATCAACAGCCAAACAATATTATGATGCATATAATAATATCGTAATATACTAAACAATGACCTCTATCTACAAACGCATAATCAGGGATTACATCAAGTTGACACTGTCACTTATTGTATCTATAATATATATCCCTCACGTGTTAATTTATTTAACAATTGGGGGGGGTAAAATATCATCTGACATAAAAAGCATGTTTTCATGCTTGCCGATACACTTATCGGGAATTATAGGACTTATTTATTTGCTTAATACGAATGGGTATTTCCGCACGCTTTTCTATCATCGCATCGGTCCGATAGCTTCTGCATTGATCAGCTGGTATCGTCCTGGCGACAAATATTTCACTATTTCAAAAACCACTAAAATCGGGAGATCAGTTATCCTCGCACATCCATACGCAACTATTTTAAACGCTGAAAGCATTGGTGACAATTTTAATTTCCGGCACCTCACCACATTGGGTGACAAAAACGGCAAACGGCCTGTTATTGGTAACAATGTCTCATTGGGAGCATGTGTAACCATAATAGGTGGCGTAAAAATCGGTGATAACGTCGTAGTCGGAGCTGGTTCTGTTGTGGTCAAAGATGTACCGGACAACTGTATCGTAGCCGGTAATCCTGCAAAAATAATCCGCACTATATCATAATGCCAAAACTGTTAATGGTGGTCAATGAGGACCGCTTCTTCCTATCACACCGCAAACCTGTGGCAATAGCGGCACGTGAAGAGGGATATCAGGTGACTATTGTTGCCAAGGATACAGGAAAATTCGCCGAAATCCGACAACTCGGCTTCGATGTAATCGACCTTCCCATAAATCCTACTGGAATGAATCTAAGGGAGGAATGGAAAACTTTCCGGTTCCTTTACAATCTGTATCGGAAAGAACGCCCGGACATAGTGCACCATGTCGGTCTAAAAAATATCCTCTGGGGTGGACTCGCAGCACGTATACTAAAAGTGCCTGGTGTGGTAAATGCCGTAAGCGGGCTTGGCGGACTTTTTAACGGTGGTAAGATTTCAGCAACGACACGCGGCATTCTGACACTGATGCGTTTTTCCAATCATCGGCGGGGCGTAAAGGTGATTTTCCAAAACAACGACGATATGTCGATATTTCTCGCCAATAAGGTTGTAACCCCTAAACAGATTGCATTTACAAAAGGATCAGGCATAGACCTTAAGGAATATGCTTATTGTGAAGAACCGGAAAGCGGGAAAATCAGGATAATTTTTACAGGACGGATGGTTCGCGAAAAGGGCGTGTGCGATTTGATTGAAGCTGCCGAACAGCTTAAACCGGATTTTGACGGCAAGATTGAATTTATTCTTTGCGGACGGCTCACGCCCAACAAGACCGGCGTTACCGCTGAATATCTATCATCGCACTGCGACGGTGAATATCTCCAATGGCTTGGTGAGCGCAACGACATCCACGATCTTTTGAAATCAAGCCACATTATGGCCTTCCCCTCCTACTATCGCGAGGGAGTGCCAAAATCGCTCATCGAAGCTTCGGCCATAGGGCGACCTATTGTGACATGCAATTCCACGGGGTGCAAAGATGTGGTGACCAACGGGGTAAACGGCTATCTCATTGAGCCCCGGAACCCCGTAATGCTTGCGGAAAAACTGCGGCAGCTAATCGAAAATCAATCACTACGCATTCGTATGGGAAAAGCCGCTCGGGAAAAAGCTGAAAAAGAATTTTCAATCGATACCGTGGTAAAAACTCATATCGATATCTATAACACATTAATTAGTCAATAAGATGAAAATCCTTGTTACTGGGGCGGCCGGGTTTATCGGGTCGGCCGTGTGCCGGAGGCTGCTCGACCGGGGCGACTCGGTGGTGGGTCTCGACAATATAAACGACTATTATGCACCGGCGCTTAAGTTCGGCCGTCTGGCACAACTGGGCATCAGGGAGGAGGACGTGGCTTGGTACAAGTTCACACCATCAACTGTGTTCCCGGAGTTCAGCTTCGTGCGCATGAATCTGGAGGATACCCAGGCCATGCGGATGCTTATGGCCAACGGCGGGTTCGATGCGGTGATCAATCTCGGGGCACAGGCAGGTGTGCGCTATTCCATCACCAATCCGCATGCCTACATAGAAAGCAACGTCGACGGATTCATCAATGTGCTCGAGGGTTGCCGCGACAACCATGTGAAGCATCTGGTCTATGCATCGTCGTCAAGTGTCTACGGACTGAACGGCAAGGTGCCGTTCTCCGAGCACGACGGCATCGCCCACCCCGTAAGCCTGTATGCAGCCACCAAAAAGAGCAACGAGCTCATGGCACACGCATATTCCAAGCTTTACGGACTGCCAACCACCGGGTTGCGGTTCTTCACGGTCTATGGGCCGTGGGGACGCCCCGACATGTCGCCCTTCCTGTTCATGGATGCCATCCTCCACGACCGCGCCATAAAGGTGTTCAACAACGGCGATATGCTGCGCGATTTCACCTATATCGACGATATTGTGGAAGGCGTTGTGCGCATCGTTGACGTCATACCCGAGGGGAATCCTGAATGGGACGCCACATCGCCCGATCCCGCCACCTCCCCTGCCCCCTACCGGGTTTACAACATCGGCAATCAGCAGCCCACACGCCTCATGGACTACATCTCATGCATTGAACGCGCCATCGGCCGGGAGGCAAAAAAAGAGATGCTCCCCATGCAGCCGGGCGATGTCTACCAGACCTATGCCGATTCGTCCGCATTGGCCGAGGCTACAGGGTTCAGACCGTGCACGGAGCTTCAGACGGGTATCGACCGCACGGTGGCATGGTTCAAGGAATATTATAATCTATAATCCGCTTAAATGGAAACATCACTCATGAAACAGAAATACAACATAGCGGTGGCCGGGACGGGCTACGTGGGGATGAGCA
>UQER01000018.1 GCA_900540205.1 uncultured Porphyromonadaceae bacterium
TTGCCGCGCCCGCTTTGTGGGTTTAGAATTCAATTATTTCACGATTTTCGGGAGAGTGTCGACCGACTTCTGATCAGTGGCAGCAGCCGTCGCCGCAACCGCAATGGTCGTGGCCTTCATGATCGGAGCAGCAGCCGTCGTGATCGCCGCAGTGGTCATGACCGCAGCCGCAACCGCCATGCACGGGCTGAAGTTCCTCAGGGGTGGCGTCGCGGACAGCAAGAATCTTACCGTCGAAGCGCACAGCCTTTCCGGCCAGCGGGTGATTGAAGTCCATTTTCACGTGTGTGGGGGTTACTTCCTTCACCAGACCGTTGATGCGGAAGCCGTCGGCTGTCATCATCGGCACGAGCGCACCCACTTTAATCACACTTTCGTCAAATTTGCCGTCCACAACAAAAATGTCGCGTTCCAGCTCAACCACCTGCTCCGGATCGTAAGGACCGAAAGCCTCTTCGGCGGTGGCGGTGACATTGAATTTGCCGCCCGGTTCCAGACCTTCAATGGCCTTTTCAAGAGGCGCAATCATGCCGCGGGTAACCCCGAAGATGATTTTCTCGGGATCAGTAGCATCAGTCTGATGCACGAGCTGTTCCTTACCATCGGCTTCAACGGCGTAGAGGTCATAGCCGAGTTCTACATATTTGCCGGGTTCTATTCTTTCCATAATTCTGTCGTTTTATTTTATATTGTTTTTTGATTTTATACGTATTTCACTTGCGGACGCATACGCCCATATTCAGTTATAACAAATACCTTGCCAAAAAAGATGTCTACCTTTTCCGGTTCTTCAGCATGCGCCTTAGCATGACAACCGACACCACCGAGGACAACACAGCAAGCGGCGCGGTCCATAGAGGTCCGACAGTCACCGCTATCACCCCAGATACGGCGGTGACAGCCACGGCATATGCAGCCAATGTCCATACGGAGCGGTCGACTTGCAGATGGTACCGGCGGAAATAGACAACAGCGATCATGAGCGTGTAGACAGCATACCATGCCGTGTATGCAACGCCAAGGCCTGCAAAGCCCCCGATTCGGAAGCCGATGATGTTGAAAGCTATGGCCACCAAAGCCGAAAGGGTTTCGGTCACCAGAAACGTGCGTCCGTCGGCGCGCGCCACTATCACGAAAGCCATGCACCACGACACGGCCTTGAACGCGGTGCCTGCCATGGCGAGCACCACCATAGGCACCACGCTATCTACGAATTCCGAGGTGTAGAG
This sequence comes from uncultured Porphyromonadaceae bacterium, assembly GCA_900540205.1. Classification (GTDB taxonomy): domain Bacteria; phylum Bacteroidota; class Bacteroidia; order Bacteroidales; family Muribaculaceae; genus UBA7173. The sequence continues at coordinate 1,230 of UQER01000018.1, forward strand.
CAACCGTACCGCCGGTTGAATCAGAGTGGTGAACACACACGCCAGCGGCACTATGATGGCAAGGGTAATACCTATCTGGTTGCTGACAAACACACTCTCGGCACGTCTCTTCCCTGTCACCGACGACAGGCGCGGAAAAAATTCCATGGCAATGGCGGCGAAAATCAGCCCGGCGTAGCGGTTGATCAGCGAGAATCCGGCACTATAGAATCCTGCCGCGTCGAGGCTGGCATAATGGTTGAGATAGGCAAGAAACAGATAGTTCACTGCGTATCCAACCAGATTGGTAAGTGTGATGTAGAACCCGAGCAACATGAACTGCTTTCCGGCGGCAAACGCCTGCCGCCATCCGCGCTGACTGCGGTCGGGATAGTCCACCCGTTCGCGCACAAAGCCCATGGCAATCCACGTGACCACCGAAAAAGCGAGTATGGCGGGGATGATGCTGTTCACCCTCCAGAAATAGAACATCGGCACGGACACCGCAGTGGCGGCAATAGTCCCTGCCACCGAACATATGGTGAGCTTCCTGAACCGCTGCAACCCCTGGAGCACGGCACCCTCGGCATTGCTCAACGTCAGCAGAAGCACCGAAAGAGACAGCCACGCAAACGAGCTCCAGCCGTCGGAAGTGCCGAACGACACCCGGCTGAGCCATGGCGACAGTGCCAGCATGGCCACCGTACCGACTATGCCGAGCGCAAGCGCCACGCGCCGCACGCTCCACACCATGGCCGGCACATCCTCGCCACGGGAAGCCGCAATGTGGCGCACAGCCGTGTCGCGCATGCCCAGCTGCGATACGCCGCTCACCATGTCGAGCGCCGAATTGAATATACCGAACAGACCCACCCCGGCAGGCCCTATCCAAAGGGCCACAAGCTTGGTGCGCACAATCGAGCACACAATCCCCACGGCCTGCTGGCCTCCCAGCATTCCGGTAAGTTTCAGTATGCGTTCGTTCACGCGCATCGCGTCAGGACAGGGTGAATTTAAGGTCGTTGATGAACTGCGCCATGTAGGGCGAACTTTCCACCATGTGATTGAGCACCTCGCGGTCGCTCCACGCCGTTGTGGGCGCGGCGCTCTCGTCGAGGGCTATCGAGAAGTCGAAAAAATCGTTGTTGAGCTTGCGGCGCAGCGTTTCGAGCAACCGCGGACGTTCCTGCTCGAGCACATCCACCTGGCTCTGATTCACCACGGTCACCACATAGGCCGATGCATCCGACGTGTCGGCTTCATTCACAGGCACAGGCTTGTGCACACGCAGGGTATTGTTGAGCACGTGAGCCTTGGGGTTCACGTTCATATAGTCCTCCCAAAGTGCCAGCAGATTATCCTGATTTATAGGAGTGCGGTTGGTTGCAACGGTCTTTTCAGCGGCTGCTACATATTCCGAAGTAGGCTCGGCGAACGCCGAAGCCAGCGATACATGCCCTTTGCCCAACGGACGCCGCGCGGGTCGTCCTCCCCCCGGTGCAGGAGGGGGCGGCAACGGCGTTGACACTGGGGCAGCCTGTGCAGGCGCGACGGGTGTACGCGATGGCGCCGATGCGGCCTGTGTACGTGCGGCTTGCACAGGCTGCGGCTGCGGAGCCGGCTGTGGCCTGGGCGCAGCTGCAGGTGCGGGTGCGGCAGCAGGTGTCCCCGCTTGCGGGGAGACAACCTCTATTTTTTGCAGATTCCGCCCTTCCCCGTTGCCGCTATAGATGGGGGAAGGGCCGTTTAGTTGGCACAGTCTGATGAGCAGAAGTTCCACAAGGAACGTCTTGCTCGATGCCTGACGATAGTTAAGGTCGGCCTCGTTGCAGAGGCTCATGGCCGAATAGAAAAAGTCCGGCTCCAGTTTTTGTGCCTGCTGCGCCATCTGCTCCTTCACCGCCTCGTCAGTGTCGAGCAGCGGGAGCGTGAGCGGATTGCGGGCCACCATGAGGTCGCGCATATATTGCGCCAGACCGTTTATGAAGAAATGGGAGTCGAAACCGTGGTCGCGTATCTCCTTGTACACCAGCAGAGCCTGCGCCACATCGCCTGCGCAGAACGCATCCACCAGGCGCGAGTAGTAGCGCTCGTCGAGCACGTTCAGGTTCTCGATTGTGCTCTGGTAGGTGATATGCCCGCGCGACGAAGCCGCCACCTGGTCGAAAATCGAGAGTGCGTCGCGCATGGCGCCGTCAGCCTTCCGGGCAATCACTCCCAGCGCCGACCTCTCAGCGGTGATACCCTCCTGCGAGGCCACATATTCCAGATGGTCCACCATATCGGCTATGGTGATACGTGAGAAATCGTAAATCTGGCAGCGGCTCAGAATGGTGGGGATAATTTTATGCTTCTCGGTGGTGGCGAGAATGAAAATCACATAGCTCGGCGGCTCCTCAAGCGTTTTGAGGAACGCATTGAAGGCGGCCGACGATAGCATGTGTACCTCGTCGATGATGAACACGCGGTAGCGCCCCTCCGTGGGGGGCATCTGCACCTGATCCACAAGCTCGCGGATATCGTTCACCGAATTGTTCGAGGCGGCGTCGAGCTCCAGGATGTTGAGCGAACGGTTTTCGTTGAACGCCCGGCATGAGCTGCACTCGTTGCACGGGTCGCCCTCCGGAGTGGGATGCTCGCAGTTTATGGTCTTGGCGAAAATGCGGGCGCACGAGGTTTTGCCCACACCCCTGCCGCCGCAGAACAGATAGGCATGCGCCAGCCTGTTCGTGGCTATGGCGTTGCGCAGCGTGGCCGTCAGGGCCTTCTGCCCCACAACGCTTGAGAATGTGGTCGGCCTGTACTTCCGCGCCGACACTATATAATTTTCTTCCATCTATCTTCTGTCTTAGCCGGAACAGCTACTATAGCTATAATAGCTATTGGCAAAGTTAACTTTTTGGCGGCAAATCTGCAAACAAATGGGGATGGCAAGCGGAGCCGGGGCAAGATATGACCGGCACGGACACTGCCGGGGGTGGCCGCAAGCGGACAGTGTAACGAAACCGTACACCATCAAAACGTCAAAGCGCGCTGATTTGCAATGTTTTGCATTTTTGGCACGCTGTGTGCCATATATTTTGGGCGTAACATTACTTTCACAATGGACAGAGAAATTCCAAAACAACAGCAACGCCGCGAAGCCATGCGGAAATGGCTCCGCTCACTGTGGGTGATAATCCCCCTGACATGCGCCATCGGCGCGGCATTCCTTTTCACCGTTCCGAGCGTGCAGCGCAGTGCCATAACAGTGGCCGAAGTGACCCTCGGCACCATCGAGACCTCCATCGGCGGCACTGGCCGCGTGGTACCCGCGTTCGAGATGATCATCAACTCGCCTATCACAAGCCGCATCGTCGAGGTGTACTGCAAGGCCGGCGACAGTCTGGCGGCCGGCACTCCGCTGCTGCGGCTCGACCTCACCTCGGCCGAGACCGAACTGCGGCGCATGGCCGACGAACGGCGCCACAAGGTGCTTGAAGGTGAGCAGACCGTGCTCAACAACCGCACTTTCCTGAGCGACCTGGAGATGCAGGTGAAAGTGAAGGCCATGAACCTCAACCGCCTGGAGCAAGAGGTGATAAACGAGCGACGGCTCGACAGCATAGGCTCCGGCACCGGCGAGCGTGTGCACGAGGCTGAACTGGCCTGCAGCACCGCACGGCTTGAACTGCAGCAGCTCAAGGCGCAGCTCGAAAACGAACGCGCCTCACGCGGCAACTCCCAGAAGATGAAGCAGCTTGAGCTCAGCATCTTCGACAACAACCTTTCGGAAAAACAGCGCACGCTTGAGGATGCCAAGCTCCGCTCGCCACGCGCGGCCACCCTCACCTACATAGCCGACGAAGTGGGGCGCCAGGTGAGCGAGGGAGAACGGGTGGCGGTGATTGCCGACCTCAGCCATTTCAAGGTGGCAGCCGAAGTGACCGACGTCAACGCCGACGCCGTGCAGCCGGGCGCAGGCACCATTGTGCGCATCGGCTCTACAACCCTGCCGGGCCATATCACCTCGGCCGAACCCCTCTCGAAAAACGGCGTGATAGCCTTCGACGTGGCCGTAGACGACGACACCAACCCCAAGCTCCGTTCGGGACTGAAGACACAGGTGTTCGTGCTACGCGAAGTGCGCGACAACGCCGTACGCATCCCCTACGGCTCGTTTTTCAGCGGTCCCGGTTCCTACGACCTCTTTGTGGTGGAAGGCAACCGCCTGAACAAGCGCCGCGTGAAGCTCGGCGACTCGAGCTACGACTACATCGAAGTGGTGGAAGGGCTCACACCGGGCGAAAAAGTGGTGACCTCGGAGATGAAAAAATATGAACACAAAAACAGCGTAAAACTTAAATAAATCTTTAACTATGAGTCTGATAAAACTGGTAGGCGTAGATAAGTCCTACCGCACCAAGGAGATAGAGACACTCGCACTCGAAAACGTGAACCTCGAGGTTGAGGAACGTGAGTTCGTGAGCATCATGGGGCCCTCGGGCTGCGGCAAATCAACGCTGCTCAACCTCATCGGCCTGCTCGACAAACCCACCAAAGGGGAGGTGCTTATCGACGGCCGCAAGGTAGGAGAGCTCCCCGATGCCGCACAGGCACATTTCCGCAACGCCAACATCGGCTTCGTGTTCCAGAGCTTCCACCTAATCCCCACCCTCAATGTGGCCGACAACGTAGAGCTTCCCTTGCTCTACCGCGGCGGCATCTCCGACAGCGAGCGCCGCAAGCGCGTGGCCGAGGTGCTCGACCGCGTGGGCCTGAGCCACCGCATGCGCCACATGCCCGGCCAGCTTTCGGGCGGTCAGTGCCAGCGAGTGGCCATAGCACGCGCCATCGTGGGCGACCCGCGCATAATCCTCGCCGACGAGCCCACCGGCAACCTCGACTCGAAGATGGGTGCCGAAGTGATGGACCTCCTCCACACCCTCAACCGTCAGGACGGACGCACCGTGGTGATGGTGACCCACAACGAGGAGCAGGCACGGCAGACCGACCGCATTGTCCGCTTCTTCGACGGGCGCCAGATAGGCTGACCACAATGCCGATATCCCACATCTCTCCCGTTCACAATTCAACAGCAACCCTAAAAAAGAATCATTCCAAATGAATATCATAAAACAAGCCTGGACTGAAATGCGTGTACAGCCGCTCATCGGCTGGGTCACCGTGGCCGGAACGGCACTCGCCATCTTCCTGATCATGGTGATGGTGATGATCGAGCAGGTGCAGGTGATGCCCGTCGACCCTGAATCCTATCGCGACCGCTATCTTCATGCCCCCGACATGTGTCTCACCAACATTGAAAAGCCCGACTATACGGCAAGCTCGCATATGTCGCGCGAGGCAGCCGACCGTCTTTTCATGAATCTTGAATCGGCCGAATGCGCCACCAAATACAGCAACAACTCCGGCACACTCCAGATTCCCAAGGGAATCCCGATGTCAGCCGGTATCAACGAAACCGACGCCGACTACTGGAAAGTGTTCAATTTCAAATTTCTTGCCGGAGCGCCCTACAATGAAAAGAGCATGAAGAACTCCATCGTCATCTCCGAGGATGCGGCCCATGAGCTGTTCGGATCGGTGGAGGCCGCCGTCGGGCGTGAAATCATTGTGAATCACTTCAACCCATACAACGTTGTGGGCGTGGTGGAGAACGTGCCCATCATCGCCACACGTGTGGTGGCCAATGCGTGGATTCCCATCACATACTACCATTCGTCGGGCTTCAAACCCCAGTTAGGCGATTTCTCGGTCACTGTCCTCGCCCGCGACAAGGCCGACTTCCCTGCAATCCGTAAAGAGGTGCAGCAGCGGGCGCTTGCCTACGACAAGGAGATGGAAGCCACCGACTACAAGATAAACCTGCTCGGCGGCCCTTTCACACAGGATGCAGTGCGCTATAAAAAATGGTCGAACCAAGCACCTGATACCGAGGCGCCACGCAGGCGAAGTCTCATTACGTTCGCCATCCTCCTTCTCATCCCTGCCGTCAACCTCTCGAGCATGACACAGAGCCGCCTTCGCCGCCGCGTGAGCGAGATGGGTGTCCGCCGTGCCTTCGGCTGTACCCGCTGGCGCCTGATCCGCGGCATCATCACCGAGAACTTCATCGTCACCCTTGCCGGAGGCGTGCTCGGACTGATTGTCAGCGCCCTGTTCGGATGGCTGTGCGCCGACCTCCTGTTCGTGGACTACTACATCGGCGACACCCCGGCGCACGTGAGCGTGTGGATGCTGCTCAACTGGCGCGTCCTGCTGTGGGCCATAGGGTTCTGCTTCGTGCTCAACCTCCTGTCAAGCGCCATACCGGCATGGCGTGCATCGCGTGTCAGCCCCGTGGAGGCCATCAAATAACCCCGGAAATCACATTTTTCAAGATCTAACTTTTCACAGGAAACTACGAAATAACGATATGAGCCGTAGACTTTTTAAACAGATGACAACCGAATGGCGCTCAAACCTCTGGCTGGTGTTGGAGCTGATGGTTGTAAGCGTGGTGATGTGGTATGTGACCGACTACCTTTTCGTACAGGGAAAAACCTACAGCATCGGCATGGGAATGGACGCCGAGAATGTATTCGTCGTACAATATGGCGATGTGCCATCCGACACTGACAGCTACGTCGCTTCCGATTCGACCGACGCAACGCACATGGAAAGCCGCCGCACCATCTACGACCGGCTGCGCTCGCACCCCGATGTGGAGATTGCTGCAATCACCGCGCTTGGCGTACCGTATGAAATGAACCTCTCGTCCGCAGAGCTGAAAGTAGCCGATGAAACAGACTCGCTGCGTTTCCTCTATTCGGTGGCGTGGCGCTACGTCACTCCCGAATATTTCGAACTGCTGCGCATCCACGGCGCCCACGGCGAATCGCCTCAGCAGCTCAGAAGCATCATAGAGTCGGGCGCAAGCCTGCTCACGCCCGACATCCCGTTCACCAAATTCCCGCACAAGGAATACAAGGACTGGAAGGAAGCTTATGCCGACATGGCCCAATGGTCGCCCGATGAGTTTGTAGGACGCAATTTCCTCGACAACGATTCAAACCTTGTGACAATCGGAGGCCTTGTCAACAGCATTCAGCGCATGCCGTTCGAATCTCCACTCGGCACACGCATTTCCGGTTTTGTAAACGACGAGCAGAAATATCTGTGGGGAACCGTCCTGCTGAGGGTGAAACCGGAGGCCGTGGAAGGCTTCGCCGAAAAGATTCTGCGCGACAACGAAACCACCTATCGCAGCGGCAACACTTTTGTAGAAAACATCTATCTGGCCGAAGAACAGGGCCACCGCACCATGCACAGTGACATCATCGAGGTGCGCAACCACATTGTCCTGATGGTGTTCCTGATGGTGAGCATCTTCCTCGGGCTGCTCGGCACATTCTGGTTCCGCACACAGCAGCGCGTGAGCGAGATAGCCATCCGCAAGGTGAACGGCGCCACACGGGGGCAGATTTTCCGCCGCCTCATGGGCGAAGGTATGATGCTGCTCACCGTGGCCACCGTGCCGGCAATCGTCCTTGACTGGCTGCTGACCCATTTCGAAATGAACGCCACCACCAACTTCGCCTTCTACTTCGAGTGGCCGCGTTTCACGGCCTGTGTGGCGATTGTTTACGCACTCCTGGCCCTCATGGTTCTCGCCGGAATCTGGTTCCCGGCCTCACGTGCAATGAAAATTGATGCAGCTTCAGCCCTCAAAGACGAATGACCCCGCTATTTTAGCTACAATAGCTATAATAGCTAAAATCCCCGGACATGAACAGATTTTTCAACACTATGATAACCGCGGCCCTGCTCCTCACCGCCACTACAGCACGCGGTGAGGTGCTGAGCCTCACCCTCGAGCAGGCCATCGACCGCGCACGCCTCCACAGCGTGGAAGCCGCCGTGGCCCTCGACGAACTGAGGCAGGCCTACTGGGAGTACCGCACATTCCGCTCCGACCTCCTGCCCGAAGTGAGCTTCAACGCCACGCTCCCCTCCTACCGCAAGCAGTACACCTCCTACATGAACGAGGAGGGCTCCTATTCGTTTGTCCGCAACAACGTTCTGCAGATGAACGGCGAGCTGTCCGTAAGCCAGAACATCTGGCTCACCGGCGGTACGCTCAGCCTCAATTCGAGCCTCGACTTCATCCGCGACCTTGAAGGGAACGGACAGAACCGCTTCATGTCAATTCCTGTGGCCCTGACGCTCGACCAGCCCATTTTCGGCGTGAACCGCATAAAATGGAACCGGCGCATAGAGCCTGAACGCTACGCCGAGGCCAAGGCGGCATTCCTGAGTGCCACCGAAAACGTAGCGCTCACTGCCATCAACAACTATTTCAACCTCGTCATGGCCCGCGAGAATCTCGGCATCGCCCGGCAGAATCTCGAAAACGCATCGAAACTCTACGACGTGGCGAAAGTGAAGCGGCAGATGGGGCAGATAAGCGAGAACGACCTCCTGCAGATGGAGTTGAATCTGCTCGACGCGCAGTCGGAACTCACCGACTCGGAGAGCGCCTTGAAAAGCGCCATGTTCACCCTCCGCTCGTTTCTTGATTACGGGGAAAATGTGGAACTGCTCACATCGGTTCCCGATGCCGTACCGGAGGTGGACATAACCTATGCCGACGCCCTCGACCGCGCCCTGGCCAACAACAAGTTCGCCAAGAATCTGCGCCGCCGGCAGCTCGAGGCCGATTATGCCGTGGCACAGGCCAAAGGCGACCTGCGCGAAATCCGCCTGTTCGCCCAGGTGGGCTACACCGGCACAGCTGCTGAATTCCAGAACAGCTACCGCGGCCTGCGCGACAATCAGGTGGTGGAAATCGGGGTGAAAATTCCTCTGCTCGACTGGGGAAAACGCCGGGGCAAGGTGAAAGTGGCCGAAAGCAACCGCCGCGTGGTGGAGAGCCGCCTGCGTCAGGAGAACATGAACTTCAATCAGGACCTTTTCCTGCTTGTGGAGCGGTTCAGCAACCAGCAGCGGCAGCTCGACATAGCCATGCGCGCCGACACCATAGCCCTCCGGCGATATGACACGAACGTTGAGACCTTCATGATAGGGCGCATCTCCACCCTCGACCTCAACGACTCGCAGCTTAAAAAGGACCAGGCGCGGCAGAACCTCGTGAACCAGCTCTACCAGTATTGGCACTATTACTACCAGCTCCGGTCGCTCACTCTCTGGGACTATGCGCGCCACACCGATCTCAACGCCGATTTCGACCGGCTGCTCCGCAATTAAGATAATCTGTAAGTAACTGGTCGGATTTATTTTGATGTTTGTTCGAGTAAAAAATTTTTAGAAGTTTTTTCATTAACTTTGCCATATGATTCTTATTGTCGACGATAACAAAACCATCAGGCTGTCATTGAGCGTGCTGCTCAAGCACGCAGGCTACGAATCCGAGGCCGTGGCATCACCCGACGAGGCGTTGGTGTCCGCCCGCACAAGGCCCGACCTGCAGCTTGCCGTCATCGACATGAATTTTTCCGACACAACCTCGGGCGAGGAGGGGCTGGAACTGCTTCAGCGCCTCAAGGTACTGCGCCCCGAAGTGCCGGTGATTCTGATAACCGGCTGGGGAAGCATCCCGCTTGCCGTGGAGGGGATGCGCCTGGGCGCGTTCGACTTCATCACCAAGCCCTGGCAGAACCGCATGTTTCTCAGCCGTGTGGAAACCGCATTGCAGCTCGCAGGCACAACGACATCGGCGCCGGAGACCGAAGGATTCAACCGCGTGGACATAGTGGGCAACGACCCCGCGCTCGACTCGATGCTCCGCACGGCGGCTCGTGTGGCGGCATCCGACGCCCCGGTACTCATCCTTGGGGAGAACGGAACCGGGAAGGAGCTTGTGGCACGCGCCATCCACCGCAACTCGCGGCGCGCATCCGGGCCGTTCGTCATGGTGAACCTCGGGGGCATCTCCCGGTCGCTCTTCGAAAGCGAGATGTTCGGCCATGTGAAAGGAGCCTTCACCGGCGCCGTGGCCGACCGCATAGGGCGCTTCGAGATGGCCGACAAAGGCACCATCTTCCTTGATGAAATAGGCGACCTCGACCCCACAAGCCAGGTGAAACTGCTGCGCGTGCTGCAGCAGCACACATTCGAACGGCTCGGCGACTCTAAAACGCGCACAAGCGATTTCCGCATAATCGCGGCCACCAACGCCGACCTCGGCGCCAAGGTGGCGGAAGGCACGTTCCGCGAGGACCTTCTCTACCGCATCAACCTCATCACGCTGCATCTCCCTCCGCTGCGCAAACGTCCCGCCGACATCGAGCCGCTTGCCCGGCATTTCATCGCAGGTTATGCAGCTCAGTGCAACCGCACCGCCCCCACACTCTCGCCAGACGCCGTGGCATTCCTGCAGTCGCAGCCCTTCCCCGGCAATGTGCGTCAGCTCAGGAACCTTGTGGAACGCACGCTGCTCATCTCCACTTCCAGCCGCCTCACCACCGAGGATTTCCGCACCGCCATAGCGCTCGGTTCGGAGCAGCCGGAAGGCTCTCCCGCCACAAGCGACACCGCGTCCACAGCCCCCGTCAAACTCGAGGCTTCCGAAAAAGCGGCCATCGCCGCCGCACTGCGTAAAGTGGACGGCAACGTGACCCATGCGGCCGCACTGTTAGGCATCACCCGTCAGGCGCTCTACCGCAAAATCAAAAAACACAATCTCTAACCCTCCACCTCACCGTTTACACCCATGAGCCGGTCGTTTCTGCTTTGGATAGTCGTGACACTCCTGACAATAGGGATGCTCGCCGCACCGCATCTGTGGCCCGACGCGCCCCAATGGCTCGGCTACGCCATGGGGGGCGCCACTCTCGTGGCTCTCGGCCTGATGTACATCGCGGTAATCAAACCGGTATCCACCGTAATCCGCGGCATGGACCTGCTTAAAGGTCAGGATTTCAGCAGCCGCCTCGCTCCGGTGGGACAGGTGGACGCCGACAATCTGGTGAAACTCTTCAACAGCCTCATGGAGCAACTGCGCTCCGAACGCCTGCGCCAGCATGAGCAGAACTCGTTTCTCAGCCTGCTCATCGATGCATCGCCCATGGGAGTGGTGATTTTCGATTTCGACAAACGCATAACCCGCCTCAACGCCGCGGCCTGCACGCTGATGGGTGTTACCGCCGCCGATGCACACCGTGCCACGCTTGCATCGCTTCAGGGGCAGGTAGCCGCCTGCGCCGCAGCACTGAACGCCGGCGAGACCGAAACGGTCAATCTCAACCATTCGGGAGGAGGGATTCTGCGCCTGTCACGCCTGTGGTTCATGGAGATGGGATTCCGCCGCGAATTCCTGCTCATCGAAAACCTCTCCGACGAAGTGCGCAAAGCCGAGAAAGCCACATTCTCCAAAATGGTGCGCCTCATGGCCCACGAGGTGAACAACACCATGGGCGGCATACATTCGGCGCTCGAAACGCTGATGCTGCTGCACAGCGACGACACCGACGGCATCGCCGAACTGATCGGCAGCTGCTCGGAGCGTTGCGACGCCCTCAGCGGCTTCATAACTGCCTATGCCGATGTGGTGAAAATTCCGGAAGCCCGACTGCTGAAAACCAATCTCAACGAACTGATGCAGCAGCGATTCACATTCCTTGAATCGGTGGCCCGGTCGGCAACCGGTAAAAGCCTGCGTCTCACCCTGAATCCATCTGAGAAGGAGGTCTTTGCTCCGGTCGATGCCATCCTAATGGAACAGGTGCTTGTCAACATCATAAAGAACGCCGCCGAAAGCATAGCCGAAAGTCCACGGAAGGAATGCGGAGAAATCGGCATACAGATTACCGCCAATCCGGCCACCATCTCAATCACCGACAACGGATGCGGCCTTACCCTGGCAAGCGAACAGCACCTCTTCACACCGTTCCACACCACCAAGCCCCACGGACAGGGCCTCGGCCTGATGTGCATAGCCGACATCCTCGAAAAACACGGCTGCTCCTACTCCCTTACATCTACATCCCGTCCGGCCCCCGTTCCCGGCGCCACCTTCACCATCACCTTCCCCACTCCCCCGCGTGCCTGATACCGGCGTTCCACATTCATCCCCTCTCCGCTGTCAGAAAAAGTTATATTTTCAAAAAATAATTCTTCAGAAATATAATTTTGAAGAACTCTCGATTCACGGCCATTTCGGTTTTAACACAAATTAAGGAGAAGTGTGCATAAACTTAATCTTTGCAGTTATTTTTGCGGTTAAAAAATCTTTATCTAACTTGCAGCCGTTTTAGAGTAGTAATTCAACACTTTCAACGCTCAACGTAAAAGATTCTGATAACGTTCAACGCTAAGGTTCCAATATTACAAGTACATATCCGGGGGAGAGGGAAAAATAAACATATTCATACAAGAGACTGATATTTCAGGGAAAGGGAAACTCATTCAACAATCGGCGGCGCACCGGCATGAATCCGGCATGGCCGCTTAAACTGAGGTTTGTAACTTTATTATTTGCATTGGCTTATGATTGAAAGATTTCTTGACCGGACGGAATTTACCGGCTATGAGGATTTTTGCAAGGGTTTCCATGTGAACGTGCCGGACCGCTTCAATTTCGGATACGATGTTGTGGACGCATGGGCGGCGGAAGAGCCGCAACGCGAAGCTCTGCTGTGGACCGACGACAAGGGTGCCGAACGCCGTTTCACGTTCGGCGAACTCAAGGAACTGACCGACAGCACCGCATCGTGGTTCCAGAGTCTCGGCATAGGCCGCGGCGACAGGGTGATGCTCATGCTCAAACGCCACTACCAGTTCTGGCTCGCCATAGTGGCGCTACACAAACTCGGCGCCATAGCCATCCCGGCCACACATCTGCTCACCGCCGAGGATATAGAATACCGCTGCAACCGCGCACACATCCGCATGATCGTGGCTGCCGGAGACCCGGTTATAACCGGACATATCAACGAAGCCATGCCGCGATGCAAATCGGTGGAATGGCTTGTAAGCACCGGGCCTGATGTGCCCGAAGGATGGCTCGATTTCAACACAGGAATAGCGGCCGCACCCCCGTTCGTCCGCCCGGAAGTGGCCAACGAGAACACCGACGTGATGCTGCTTTATTTCACGTCGGGCACATCGGGCGAACCGAAAATGGTGGCTCACGATTTCACCTATCCCCTCGGCCACATTGTCACCGCATCCTACTGGCATAACCTCCGGCCGGGCGACCTCCATCTCACCCTGGCCGACACAGGGTGGGGAAAAGCCGTTTGGGGCAAACTCTATGGCCAATGGCTGGCGGGAGCCGAGGTGTTCGTCTACGACTTCGACCACTTCAATCCCGCCGACCTGCTCGACATGATGGAGCGCTACCACATCAATTCGTTCTGCGCGCCGCCCACGGTGTTCCGCTTCCTCATCCGCGAGAATGTGAAGGGGCACGACCTCTCGGCCCTGCGCTATTGCACCATAGCAGGCGAGGCTCTGAACCCGAGCGTGTTCAACAAATGGAAGGAACTGACAGGAATCTCGCTCATGGAGGGATTCGGGCAGACGGAAACCACCCTGACAGTGGGCAATTTCCCAGGCATGACACCGAAACCCGGCTCCATGGGAAAACCTAACCCGCAGTACGACACCTACATCGCGCGCCCCGACGGCACCCCCTGCGCTCCCGATGAAAAGGGGGAAATCTGCATCCGCGTGCCGGAAGGGAAGCATCAGTTAGGACTATTCAAGGAGTATCTTGACGACGAGGAGCTGACACACGCCGCATGGCACGACGGGGTGTACCACACAGGCGATGTGGCCTGGGCAGACCAGGACGGATATTACTGGTTTGTGGGGCGTAAGGACGATGTGATAAAATCCTCCGGCTACCGCATCGGCCCGTTCGAGGTGGAAAGCGCCTGCCTCACCCATCCTGCCGTTGTGGAATGCGCCATAACGGCGGTTCCCGACGAAGTGCGCGGACAGGTGGTGAAAGCCACCATAGTGCTTGCAGCCGATTATGTGAAGAAAGCCGGCCCGGAACTGGTGAAGGAGATTCAGAACCACGTGAAACGCGTCACGGCTCCATACAAATATCCGCGCGTGGTGGAATTCGTGACCGAACTTCCCAAGACCATCTCCGGAAAGATTCGCCGCGTGGCCATCCGTGCCACCGATGCCGCCAACGCCGCAGCGAAGGCCGTGCGCAAAAAGACAGAACGCCGCCGGGGCGGGAATGCCGCCATCAGCGGCGCAGTTTGAACACAGCCGAGGTTCCGTCGGCCATTCCGACAGAGACGAGCATCACGCTCCCTCCCCATGCCGAAGTTTCGACGGTCAGGTGAAAATCAGTACCCTGCACGGGGAAGGTGAACCGGCGTCCGGCCACATCGAAAACATTCACCGCGGCTATCTTCTGCGGCGACTCGATGTTAAGCACCGTCCCCTCGAACCATACTTTCACGCCTGCATCGCCCGGTGCGGGCGTTTGTGTCCCGTCTATACCGGATGTTTCGGAAGTGATGTTGAAATCGCGCCACTGGTCGGCGGAGCTGAAGGCATCGAACAGCTCGGGCGTCACTTTCAGGACGGCGTCGGCCACATCCACACCATCCCACACCCCGGCTCCAAGCAGAGGAACCGACACCGGAGCTGTGGCATCAATCTCTTTGAGCGACACCCATCCCGACATAGCTCCCCGACCGATATTCTCAAGAGTGGCCGGAAGGATGAGTGTGCTTATATCCGTCCAGCCTGACATGGCGTAATCGCCAATGTGAGTGACAGATGTATTGGAAATAACTTCGGGCGACACGGTGGCTGTTCCGGTCAAAGCATAATCGGGCAGGGTGGTCACACCTTCGGGCAGTGGCGGAATGGGGGTCTGCGAATCATTGTAGAACGCACCGCGGCCAAGCGATACGAGCCCTGCGGGAAACTTCACTTCGGTCAGACCGGAGCAATTGATGAACGCCCATTCGCCGATGGTCACTTCACCCGTGCATCCTTCGGCATCAAATGTGGCAAGCGCGGAATTTGCAAAGGCCCTGTCGCCCACGGTGGCGAGCGACGCAGGGAGCGTCACGGCAGCCAACGACGTGCAGCCGTTGAACGCATCGTTGCCGATAACGGCCAGCCCTTCCGGCAATGCCACCGACTTCAAGGCCATGCAGTGGGAGAAAGCTCCGTCGGGCAGTTCCTTTATGGTGCCGGCAAACGATACCGATTCAAGTTCACCGCAATCGGCAAAAGCCTGCGGTCCGATGGTTTTCGCCGAAGCCGGAATCTCTACCGAGGTCAACCCGTCGCAACCTGCAAAGGCTGAACGCCCGATGGATTCGAGCGACGCCGGCAGACTGACCGATTCAACCGACGTGGTGGCCAAAGCGCCGTCGGCAATGCCGACAAGCCCTGCGGGAAGCGCCACATGACTGAGCGAGGGGAGCATCAGCGCGCCTTCGGGCAGAACGGCCGCCTCGGCAACCGTGCGACCTGTGAAAGTAGGTTCCCCGCTGTAAGCCACAATCTCCACGTCCGAAAGATCGAGCGAACGCAACGCGGTCAAACCTGAACGGATATAGTCGAAATCGCGCACATCCATCGAGCCAGTAACCGTGAGGTCGGTTGTGGCGGCATCCGTGACCGATGTGTGTAGATTGCCGGGAGTGGACTCAACCGTCAGCGCGCCACACAGCGGCGCCACAGCAGAGAATAAAACGGATATGATAATCGAACCTGTTCTTGTCATTGCCTGAATATGAACCGGGGGTTCCGGATTTTTATTCGTTAAACGCTCCCGGAGGTCAAATTATTGCCAATAACCGTTTTGAAAACTTGCGGTGCACCCGCCACATGCAATATTCCCGCCCTGAAAGCGTTATTTATTCACTATGAATAGAATCTCTCTGAAAACATATAGATTTCTCTGGCTCGCGGGCGTGATTGTGTGCGCGTTGCTCACCTCGTGCATCAACGACGACATAAGTACCTCGGCCTCCGACCAGCCCACGTTCTCCACCGACACCGTGCGGTTCGGCACACTTTTCACCGAATCGCCGTCGCCCACACAACGTTTCAAGGTGTTCAATGCCCACGACAAGGGGATGAACATCAGCCGCATAGCATTCGCCGACGACCCGACTGGGATTTTCCGCCTGAACGTTGACGGCATCAGCGGCAAGGAGTTCAACAACATCGAAATCCGCGAAAACGACTCTATCTTCATCTTTGTGGAAGCCACGCTCCCCGAAAACGGACGCAACATTCCGGTGGATGTGGTGGCGCACATCGAATTCCAGACCAAGGGCGTGACACAGCGCCTCCCCGTAAAGGCCTGGGGACGCGACTGCATACGTCTTGACAAGGAAACCATTTTCGACACCGACGCCACCCTGTCGGCCGACAAGCCATATCTTGTGGCCGGTTCAATCACCGTGGGCGAAGGCGCCACCCTCACCATCGCCGAGGGTGCGGAACTTTATTTCCACGACGACGCCTACATGGAGATCCACGGCTCGCTGCGTGTAAACGGATCGGCCGAAAAACCTGTGACAATGACAGGCGACCGCTTCGGCTTCGTGGCAGCCACCATCCCCTACGAACTCATGTCGGGACAATGGCGCGGCATCAGATTCGCGCCCGAATCAACCGGCAATCTCATCAGCCACGCCTCGATTCGCAATTCGGCCGAAGGGATTGTGCTCGACCATGTGCCGTATACCGACGAGACCCCCTCGCTCACCCTGATCAACTCACAGGTGCGCAACACCCAGAACTATGTGCTTCACGCCATCCACAGCAGTGTGGTGGCCGCCGGATGCGAATTTACCGATGCCTCCAGCGGCGTGGTGCGTCTGGAAGGGGGTACTCACAATTTCAACCACTGCACATTTGCCAACTACTATCTGTTCACGGCTCTCGGAGGCCCTGCGGTGCAGTTCACTCACCTCAGTGAATCGCTGGACCCAGCCGAAGAGGAGGATGCCACCCTGCCATATCTTTGGGCCATGTTCTCCAACTGCATCATCTACGGCAACGGTTCGGAGCTGAGCCACGGCGACCTTGACAACACATCGGTGACACTGCAGCGATGCCTGCTGAAATCGTCGGGAAGCAACGACGAGCATTTCATCGACTGCCTCTGGGACACCGACCCGGCATATTACACTGTGCGCGAGCAATATCTGTTTGACTATCGCCTGCGCCCGGAATCGCCCGCAGCCGCGGCCGCCGACCCGGCATGGATGTCGCCTCTGACTCCGTCCGACCGTTTCGGCACACCCCGCGACCCCGCAGCACTCTCGCTCGGAGCCTACCAGTTTGTTCAACCCGACCCACAGCAACCCTGACACATGAAGATATTCCTTTCGGCCGGCGAAGCCTCCGGCGACCTCCATGCTGGTGCCCTTATCGGCCAGCTCAGAAAACTCCAGCCTGACACGGAATTCGCCTTTCTCGGCGGCGACATGATGGCCGAGGCAGCCGGTTGCGCCCCGATTATCCACTACAAGGATATGGCCTACATGGGCTACACTCAGGTAATCAAGAATCTGGGAAAGATTTTCCATAACATGAAGGCGGCCAAAAAGGCCATAGCCGAATTCCGGCCCGACGCTCTTGTGCTGGTCGACTATCCCGGCTTCAACCTCAAGCTCGCGGCATTCGCACATGGGCTCGGAATCCCTGTGTACTATTATATCTCGCCAAAAGTGTGGGCATGGAAGGAATGGCGCGTGAAGGATATAAAGAAATACTGCACGAAGGTGCTCTCCATCCTGCCGTTCGAGGTGGAATTTTTCCGCCGTCACGGCATGGAGGTGGAATATGTCGGCAATCCGTCGGTCGAGGAGGTTGACCGCAAGGAGGCTGAATTGCAGCCATTAGCAGGGTTTGTGGAACAGTGGCGCCTCCCTGCCGACCGGCCTCTGCTTGCCCTCGTGCCCGGCAGCCGCCGCAGCGAGATAGCCAAGAACCTCCCTATCATGGAGGAGGTGGCGTGCCGCTTCCCGCAGTTCCAGCCGGTGGTGGCAGGAGCGCCTGCCATCGAACGCAGCTTTTACCGCGATTTCACCACACTCCCGCTGGTCGACGACGCCACATTCGAACTTGTGCGCAACTCCTCGTGCGCGCTGGTCACTTCCGGCACCGCCACACTTGAAACCGCCCTGCTCGGCACTCCCCAGGTGGTGTGTTACCGTGGCAACGGCACAAAACTGACGTACAACATAATGCGGCGCTTGCTGAAGATTCCGTTCGTATCGCTCCCCAACCTTATTGCCGACAGCGCCATTGTGCCCGAGATGCTGCTCTACCGCTGCACCCCCGACACCGTGGCGGCAGAACTTGAGAAAATTCTGCCCGGCACCCCCGGCCGCGACGAGATGCTCCGCGGCTACGCCCGCATGCGCGGCCGCCTCGGCAATTCCAACGCCCCCGCCCGCGCCGCCGAGGTGATACTTAACACCATATCTTAATTTTAATATCATGAAAGCGTCGGAAATTCAGGAATTATTCAATAGTTTTGAATCCATAGCCATCGAATACGATGGCGTTGAATGCTGGAGTGCGAGAGAACTTGCGCCGGTAATGGGCTATGTGCAATGGCGCAACTTTACTGCTATTATCAAGAAAGCAAAGGAATCAGCCTCCAACGCGGGCGAATCAGTGCGCGACCATTTTGCTGACGTCAGCAAAATGGTTCCCCTTGGCTCAGGCGCTGAACGTCAGATAGATGATGTCATGCTGACGCGCTATGCCTGCTATCTTGTGGCACAAAACGGCGACCCACGCAAGTCAGAAATAGCCTTTGCTCAAAATTACTTCGCAGTCCAGACACGCCGGGCCGAAATCGTTCATCAGCGACTTCTTGATTATGAGCGCGTACAGGCTCGTGCCAAACTGGCCGAAACCGAGCATACCCTATCGGGAGTGCTTTATGAACGGGGCGTGGACTCCAAAGGCTTCGCCATTATCCGCGCGAAAGGCGACCGCGCGTTGTTCGGTCTGGATACATCCATGATGAAACGCCGTGTCGGGGCGCCGGAAAAACGCCCGCTCGCCGATTTCCTTTCCACGATAGCCATAAAGGCCAAAGACCTCGCCGCCGAAATGACTTCCGTTAACGTTCAGCAGAAAGACCTGCGCGGTCAGGTCGGCATTGAGCGGGAACATATCGACAATAATAGCGCAGTCCGCAACATGCTGCTTGACCGAGGCATACGCCCCGAAGCTTTACCACCTGCCGAAGACGTGAAGAAAGTGGAACGTCGTCTTAAATCAGACGAGAAGAAAATTCTCACCAGAAAAAAGAAATGACCGAGGGCTGAATTACGGCAAATGAATCACTGTCGGCGGCAAAAAGCCACCAAGAACGATGAGTTCTACACTCAATTATTACGATATTGAGCGCGATATAAAATCCTCTCTTAAGCTGCACACTCCGTCATTTCGGGAATATTAGCTAACTTTGCCGTTGGAAAGGTTTATACCGCTCCACTACATTTTGGAAAAATCAGAAGCATTATGCTCATCTTGTAAACTGAAAACGTAGGAAATTTTCAAATGATGCAAGAGATGGCATCGTGGTTCTCACGCTCATAGCGTGGGCTGCTATTGTCACATCTGCATCAACAGGTTTCCTACGACCTTCAGTTTAAATGTGGCATAGTCGGCTCACGTTTCCATTTTTGCGATATTTTGAAATGACATCAATAATAACCAATCAATATGCACAAAATTTTACTTACCCTGTTTTTTGCAACGCTGTCGCTGCCGCTGATGGCTACAGACAGTAATGCAACGGTCAGCAGTGACAGCCATACAGTTACTGTGCAGATGCACGATGGCGGCACATTCAGTATCAAAGTCGGCAATGAGCCGGTGAAAATTAAAATCGTCTGCGCCGATGGCAAGACAATCGGCAGTGTCATACTCGGAGATATCGACCTCACAGCTCAGCTCGACGATGACAACTGCCTCACTCTCAACAATCCCGACAATGCCGATACCGCTATCACATCAGACGGCTTTATTACAATAATCTATTCCGAGCCTGCACAACAATGAAATCCAGAATTCTCACACTGTTTCTACTGTTGATGGCTTCGCTCTCATCAGTAGCCGAAATCACAAATATAGAGTTAACCCAGAATGAGTTCAGTCTCATAGCAGGGGAAACCGCCCAAATAAGGATGAAAGTCACAGCCAACGGTGAATACAGAATGTCGTATAATTCAAATGACCAAAGTATCGCCCAGGTATCGGAAGACGGCACTATAACTGCTGTCGGCGAAGGATCGACCATCATATTCATAATGGGAGATTGGGACAATAATACAGGCCAGCCTTATACGACATCGGTTACTGTCAATGTCACTATGCCCGACGGAATGTTTTATGTTGACAATTTTAAATGCAAGTTCACCGACGATACCCGATCCGCCATCTCCATTCTTGGAGAAGGGGTGCATTATACCCAGGTGTCGTGGACATTGAATATCCCGGCCACCCTCAAGCCGGTATTTATGGATGCGGATATCCCAGTCACCCATATCGCAGAAGGTGCTTTTGCGGATTGCTCCCATATTGGCCGTGTGATATTCTCGCGCGGAGAAGGCAAACTCACTCTTGGCAACCGATGTTTTGCCAATATCCCTTTCACAAGCCTTGAGATTGACCGTGATTTTCTGATTGCTGAAGATGGAGTAACCGCACAACACCCGTTCTTTGCCGATGAAGAGACTGCCCAAACCGCAGCTGAGGTGATATTTGGTGAAAATATGAAAGAAATCTGCAGTTATGCACTTTCAGCACCTGGCGCAGGGCGCTTCACCGCCATTCAGTTAGGACGAGGAATAACAGATATTAAACAGTATGCGCTTTACGGGACTGGGATTGAGGAAATCACCCTTTACGGCGCTATTGAAAACATCGGCTCCAATGCTTTCGGTAGTTGTGGCAATCTAAACGAAGTAAAACTGTACTCAGATGCCCTTAAAAATGCCAGTATTCAGGATGCCTTCGGGCCCGAGACTCTTCAGAATGTCACTTTGACAGTTCCGGCAGGTACCCTCTCAGTATTTGCCAAGGATACCGGGTGGAATAAATTCCATTGCATAGCGGAATCCGATGCACTTTTTACGGTCGACGGACTGTTGTGCAGGCTTGATGACCGCAGGGGTAAAGAGGGTCAGGTAATAATCGATGGCGCACTTTTCCCCGTTGAAACAGACGAGACACTCATTATTCCCGGCTCGCTTACTTATAAGGGAGAGGTTCATCCGATCCGCCATATCTGGAATGATGCTTTTGCAGGTAACGAACGGATCAAAAGAATAGTAATCCAGCCAGGCGAAGAATACATATATCTCGGTGACCGCTGCTTCGGCAATGTGCCGTTTACGAGTTTCGAACTCGACCGTAACTTCACATGGCAACGCGGCCAGGAATCCCAGTCGCCGTTCAAGTACGAGGGAGACGCACCTTTGGCTACCTTGATTCTCGGCGACAATATGACCGAGGTGGGCAATAATGGTTTCACTTATGCGGGAAACCGTTTTGACAAGGTTCAGATGTCGGACAACATTACAAGCATCGGTTATAATGCTTTTGGGGATTTCACCAATATTACGGAGCTTAAATTACCTTCCAGGCTTGAGGAAATAGGCAAAATGGCTTTCAAAAAGTGCAGCAGCCTCAAATCCCTGATTATTCCTGCATCCGTAAAATCAATCGGAGAATATGCATTTAGTTCATGTATTGCTTTGGAAACGCTTGAGTTTGAGGGCACCGATGAAAATATCAAGATAGACGACTATGCTTTCGACTGGTGTTTTCATCTGAAAGAAATAACCGTGCATTGGGAAACACCTGTTCCCCTGCAAGTCCACACATTCTCACGCCCCGCCACTGATACACCGGCAGCTTTAAACGTACCAGAGGGCAGCCTCAGAGCATACAGCCGGGCGGAGGTATGGGAAACATTATCGTTTATCAGCGACGGCACGGAGTCATGGCCACATGCTGTGACTGTCAGCATACCGGACCATGCCGCGTTCACTGTCTACGGGCAAGTCGCTCCGCTGAATGTGAATATCCAAGCCAACGATGAATGGTCCATCCATTCGATTACCCATAACGATACCGATGTAATGCCACAACTTGACACCGAAGGCAATTATACCATTGACGGTGCAGCTGATACCACAAACCATAATCTCAACGTTGTGTTTGAAAAGAAAACTCCGACGGGGATCGGTGACATAGACAACGGTTCCGATAATATACACATCACTGTTACAGACGGTATAATTCACATCAGCGGTATGCGGAACAATACTCTTGCCGAACTCTATAGTTTGGATGGTATTAAGATATATATCGGTAACGAGCGTGATATCCACATAAACAGGCAGGGGACATTTATCCTTTGCATAGGCCACCACACATTTAAATTGAATATCTGATTTTTGGGGGTGTGGCGACACCGCTGTCGAGCTTCACATTCCCTAACTAATTCAACGGACTTCGGGGGCAACTTTAGGTTGAATCCGAAGTCCGTTTTTATTTGGTCTGACTTCAGCTTGGGCGAATGTTCTTCATATGGATAAGAGTCCTCGGTTTCTATGCCAGTTGTGGAGGTTGTTGGTTTTTCGGGATTTTTTGCGTAAGTTTGCCGGACATCTTAAATTGCAATTTATTATCCAATGTGTCCGACCGGCAACCTCCGGCGGCTGTTCTTACTTACATTAATCCTACATGAGAGACTTTAAACTTTTATGTGCCACTGTTCTGGCATGGCTGGCATGCGCGGCCGCCAACGCACAGGTCATAACCACCAATCCGGCCGTTGTGACTGAATCCACCAAAAATCTCACCATCACATTCCATGCCGACTGGGGCAACCGTGGCATGGCCGGACTTGCGTCGAACGTGAAGGTCTATGCCCACACCGGTGTGATCACCAATCTGTCAAAAACCAACGCCGACTGGCGCTACTGCACCTCGAACTGGAATACTCCCCAGGAAAAATTCCGCATGACCAATGCCGGCAAGAATCTCTGGACCATCACCATCCCCGACATCCGTGAGTTCTATGGTGTTCCCGCAGGCGAGACCATCGAGAAACTCACTTTCGTGTTCCATTCCACAGGCGTTCCCGCCGAAGGCAAAACCGCTGTGGGCGGCGACATTACCCTGACGCTTCTTCCCGAAAATTTCCCGGAGCCCGTCAAGGCGGACTTCCCGGGCGGCAACCCCGTGCCGGGTGTCACCACCAATGCCGACGGCTCGGCCACATTCTGCATGCTTGCGCCCGGCAAGGAGAGCGTCGTGCTCCGCGGATCGTGGAACGACTACAAGATTGTGCCCGAACAGCAGATGAACTACACCGACACATCCGACGGCATGCGCTACTTCTGGACCACCGTCAGCGATGTGGCCGACGGCACCGACAAAATCTACTACTATCTGGTGGACCATCAGATGGAAGTGGGCGACGCATGGGCCAAACTGGTGCTTGACGCCGACAACGACAAAACCATCTCCGCTTCCGTATTCCCCGACATGCCGGTATACCCACCTCGTCTGGTCAACAGCCCGACCATACAGCAGAGCAACATCCCCCTTGCCGTATATAATTCCGATGCCGACAAATTTGACTGGGAGGTGTCCGACTTCAAGGGCGTGGCTCCATCCGACCTTATTATCTACGAACTGCTTGTGCGCGACTTCACCGGCACCGAAGGACAGAAAAAGGGGAACGGCACCATCCGGCAGGCCATCGACAAACTCGACTATATCAAGGCTCTCGGCGTAAATGCCGTGGAGCTGATGCCTGTGATGGAATTCTCCGGCAACCAGTCGTGGGGCTACAATCCGAACTTCTACTTCGCCCCCGACAAGGCCTACGGCACACCCGACGACTACCGCCAGTTCGTGGACGAGTGCCACAAGCGCGGCATGGCCGTAATTATCGACGTGGTGTTCAACCACGCCGACGGATGGCATCCGTGGTTCAACATGTACCCCCCTGTCACCAGCCCTGTGTTCAATGCCTTCGGTTCGGCTCCGCACGATTACACTGTGTTCAACGACTGGAAACAGGAAAGCGCCATGGTGGAGCTGCAGTTTGAGGAAGCGCTCAAATACTGGCTCACGGCCTACAAGGTGGACGGCTTCCGCTTCGACCTTGTGAAGGGACTGGGTTACAATGATTCATACAACAACCCCACCTACGATGCCGCCATAAACGAATGGGGCAAGCCTTCAAATCTGGCCGACCTCACCAACAAATACAACGCTTCGCGCGTGGAACGCATGAAAAAACTGCACGAAGCCATGCGCACCGTCAATCCCGATGCATATTTCATCAACGAGAATCTTGCGGGCGCTCAGGAAGAGAATGAGATGGCCGCTGACGGTGAACTCAACTGGGTGAACGTGAACTACAATTCATGCCAGTTTGCAATGGGATTCCAGTCGGGCGCCGAGCTTAACAACTTCTATGCACCTAACTACAGCCGCACTTGGGGCTCGACAGTGAGCTATGCCGAAAGCCACGACGAAGAGCGCATGGCATATAAACAGAAAACCTATGGCGCCACCGGCGTGAAAGGCAACGCCGACATGAGCATGCGCCGTCTCGGCTCTGTGGCCGCGCAGATGATTCTCACCCCCGGCGCCCACATGATATGGCAGTTCCAGGAACTCGGCGACGACCAGACCACCAAGAATGCAACCGGCGGCAACAACACCGGCAACAAGAAAGTGGTATGGAGCCTGCTTGACAAGCCCGCCAACAAGTCGCTGCACGACAGCTACGCCAATCTGTGCAAAATCCGCAACTCCAACCGCGCGCTCTTCACACAGGACGCCGAGACTTACGTGACCCTCAACCCGTGGACATCCGGACGCTCCATCGCCCTCATTTCAGGCACACGCCAGCTGCTGCTTGTGGTCAACCCTGCCGTAAGCGGCAATCCAATCGAGATGTTCGTGCCCATGACGGTGGATTTCGGCCGCCTGGAACTTCTGGACGCCAGCCCGGCCACCACTCCGACTCTGTCGGCCGTGTCAAAGCGCTCCATAACAGGTCTCGCTCCGGGCGCATACGCCGTGTATGGCACTCCTGAGGCATCGGCAATCGAATCGGTTGAGGCGGAAGCATCTACCACAGGTTTCTCGGTTGAAGTTGTGGGCGGCGACATCACTGTGACCGCAGCCGACGGACGCACCCTCGCCCGAAATGAATTCGAGGTGTACACCACCACAGGCATGCAGGTAAGCCCCGAGGCTCCTGCCAAAGGCATCTACATTGTCCGTGCACTCGGCGCGGCAGCTAAAATCCGCATCTGATTCTTATCAACATAAACAAGCGGCGGCGCAGTGTCGAAGAGCACTGCGCCGCCGGATTTATAACCATATTTTTCAGTTGTAGGGTCGCGACCTGTCGCGACTGCAGCCTTTAGGAATCCACTGAGCTATTGGATTCTGAGTATTATTCCGATTCTCGTTTGCAGTCGCGACAGGTCGCGCCCTACCATTTGGAATGACTTTATTTAGGATTCACTTGATAAATTACTGACAGTACGGCTATTTGTAATCACACCATTTATTTATGCTTCAATGGCAAATGGCACTGTATCGTTTTGGAGCGGCCGGCAATCAGAAATAGAAATTGGTGGTCTTGGGATAAAACAGCATGCCTGAGCCTACTTCCTGAGCCACGCTCTCTCCCATCGAGTTGGCCACGATGGCCAGGGCGAAACGCATGGCCGAAGCGGGGCCGTTGGCAGTGATGATGCGGTCGAGCGCGATTACGGGAGCATCGCGGTAGACGGCACCGCACATCTGCTTTTCAAACGACGGATAGCATGTGGCCTCCTTACCTTCGAGAATGCCGAGCGGAGCAAGCACCACGGCAGGTGCGGCGCAGATAGCTGCAATCTTGCCGCCGAGAGCCTGATTCTTAAGCAGAGAACACAATGGTGCGTATTTCGCGAGATTGGTGGAACCGGGCATTCCGCCGGGCACTATAAGCCATTCCGGAGTGAGAAAATCGGTTTTCTCATACACACTGTCGGCAGTAACTGTCACACCATGAGCGCCTGTCACCTCACGGGTGGGCAGAATCGAAACGGTTTTCACATCCATGCCGGCACGGCGCATCACATCAACCACAGTCAGAGCCTCGACTTCCTCGAAACCCGGAGCAAGAAAAAGGTAAGAAGTGTTCATAACGACTAAGTTTTAGGTTGTTAGTAATAATCGTATTGCAATGATAGAGGTAGAAAAGAACAAAAAAGATAAGGGTTGAGCCGGTACTGCCGGAGATAACTGTGGTGAGAGGTTAGAAGTATGACTGGATAATATCGGCTGCCAATGCTACGACGTACGCCATGAGGGGTGGATGCCGCATGCCAATGGCTAAATGCAAATATGCGATTAAAAGTTCAATTTCACAAATAAAAAAACGGGCTTTCGATGTAACCTGCTAAAAAAACGCCTTTTGCTTTGGCAGATTTTGGAAAATGCGTATCTTTGTGCGCTTAAAGCGCGCCTACACCTCAACGATGTCGGCGTCACACCCACTGAAAATAAAACAAAACATAAACCATTTATTATCCAAGCGTTGCCGCAGGCTCGCGACATCCCAACGGCATATGCTTGATATTAAATTATTTACAACACTAAATGTCAACACTCGAACAAATCCGTCAGCGCCCCATCCTGATTATCTCCATTCTGGGCCTGGCACTCTTGCTGTTCATCCTGACGGCCGTTGACCGTCCGGGCGAACTGTTCACCGACAACCACACCGTGGCCAAAGTCGACGGTGAGAAAATCGATTACATGGAATTCCAGAAACGCGTGGAGCGTCAGCAGGAGCAGATGCAGCAGCGCGGATACAGCAACGTGGATCCCGCACAGGTGCAGGAATACGTGCTTCAGCAGATGATTTCCGAGACACTGATGCAGAAAGAGTTCGACCGTCTGGGCCTCACCGTTACCGACGCTGAGCTTTCAAACGCCCTGCTCGGCAAAACACCCCACCCCTACGTGCAGCAGATGGTGCAGAGCATGGGTATCCCCAGCGCACAGCTCCTTTGGGAGGCTGCCAACAACCCCACCAAGGCTGGCATCACCCCTGACCAGGCTCCCGCCTACCAGCAGGCTTGGCTCGCACTCGAAAAGGACACCGAGCAGATGCTCCTCCAGCAGAAGTTCATGAGCCAGTTCGCCGGCGTGCTCACCGCCAACAAGCTTGACGCCGAAGCCATCTTCAACGACAACGCCTCGACATCGACAATCGCATACGCAAAGAAGGACCTCTCCTCGCTCAAGGATGAAGATTTCCCCGTGTCCGACGCAGAAATCAACGACCTCTACAACACCGAGAAGAACCGTTACCGCATCAATGAGCCGCAGCACATGGTAAGCTACATCGCCGTGGATGTGGTTCCCTCCACCGACGACCTCGCCGCCGCCCAGAAGGAAGTCGAGGACGCTATGGTCGGTCTCCGTCTCAACGAAGGCACCGAAGCCGTGGCATCGAACGGCAAGTTCTACGTGAACCGCGTATCGGCCACCGCCACCTCGCTGGCTCCCGCACTCCGCAAAGCCGTTCCCGGCATGGCAAAGGACTCCGTAGCCATGGTTTCGTTCATCGACAACCAGTACACAATCGCCAAACTGCTCGACACGACCACTTCGGTTGACTCCGTTCTGGTTGACCTCGCATTCATCAATGAAAGCGTTGATGCCGACTCGATTATCAGCCGCCTCAACACCGGCGCTGCCAAGGCCGACCTCGGCGAAGCCCTCTCGCAGAGCCAGGACAGCATCTGGGTATCGCTTCTCGACCCCTCGATTGCCACCCTCAAGGATGAAATCGCCAATGCCGAAACCGGCAAATACTTCAAGCCTGCCAACGGCCAGCCCGGCATGACTATCCGTGTGGTCAACCGCAAAGCCCCCGTCACAGTGTACGACGTTGCCGAAATCACCTACGACGTAGTTCCCTCCAACGCCACCATTCAGAAGCTTAACGGCGACCTCCGCAAGTTCCTCGACACCAACACCACCGCCGCCGCCTTCAGCGCAGAAGCCACCAAGGCCGGCTACTCGGCACTCACCGCAGTTGTGACCCCCTCCACCCTGAGCATCAACGGCCTCCCCGAAAGCCGTGGAGCCGCCAAATGGGCGCTCGGAGCCAAGAAGGGTCAGGTTAGCGGCGTATTCAACAACGACCGCGACTCCCGCCTGCTCGCTGTGGCTGTGAACGACATCTACGACGGCAAGTTTGTGCCCGCCACCAACGAACAGGTGCGCACATTCCTCACCAACAAGGTACGCAACAACAAGAAGGCCGCCAAACTCGTGGCCGACTTCACCGGCAAGGGCAAATCGGTGGCTGAATATGCCGCCGCCATGGGCGTGAAAGCCGACACCACTCAGGTTACATTCGGTCAGGCTTACGTGGCCAACTTCCCCATGTATGAAAGCGCCCTGCAGGCCAACGTGGCTGTTGCCAAGCCCGGCGCTCTCGTAGGCCCGATCGCTCTCAACCAGAGTGTAGTGGTGTTCACCGTGACAAACGTAAACAATCAGGGTCGTAAGTTCGACTTCGAGAACGACGCAATGGTATTCAACCAGCGTGAAGGCGCAGCCTCGTTCCAGCGCACACTGCCCGACGTAATCCTCGGCAACAAGAAAATCGACAACAAGATCCAGAAATTCTACAGCGACCGCCAGTAATCAGGCTTGCGTCTCGCAATCCGGCATAACAAAGGCGGTGTGTCACTCCAACGACACACCGCCTTTAACATATCCTCCACCAAAACCTAAACAACCATGAAAACAACTGCCTTAGCCGCACTGGCCTGCACCGCCATCATCGGCAGCGCACCCACAGTCAATGCCCAAAGCCAACAGCCAGACGCGCCTGCCACCCTGACAGCGCAGTTCACCGACGGCTGGATGGCGCCATATTTCGGCCTGACCACCGATGCTCAGCGCACCTGGGATATGGAGGTGCGTATGGAGCAGGACGGCAGCAAACTCAGAGTGATAAATCCCTATGGAAGTGCCGGATTCAAACTGGCAGCAGGCGAATCAAACGCCACAACCGAGCCGCACGACATAGTGTTCGACATCTCGGATCCGGATTTTGTCCGGGTGGAGCTTGGAGAAGCATACACATCACCTGAAGGGGTATTGGGCAACGGAATGCAGACAGTATGGGTGCAAGGCCGCGCCGACTACCTCGTTGCCGCCGGACGCACCCCCGAAGTAATCACTCAGAACGAGCTCAACGCCACTTTCGACGGCACCACACTCATTGTGCCACAGGCAGTGCTCGGATTCTCCTCCAACCCGCTCCAATGTAGCGAAACATGGAATGCCGGAGCATCCGCCACCCGTGTGGAGCTGAAACAAAGTGCGGTCGAGACAATCCTGACCGATGACACCATTCAGCCTGACGGAGTAACCGGTCCCGAATATTTCAACCTCCAGGGCATGCCGGTGTCCCACCCGGAATCCGGCAACCTCTACATCGAACGCAGCGGCCACAACGCACGCCTCGTCAGGATGTAACCGCATCCGGACACATTTCCGTTTTCAACTGATACATTTTCCTCAACACCATGAAATCCCGATTCCTCATTATCGCTTTAGCCGCCACCGGCGCAATCTGCTCCTACGGACAGACTGTGGAGCAGACACCCTACGGTGCGAGAATCATCACACCACAAACCGTCACCGAACTGCAGTTTTTCACCCCGGCGTCAGTCAGGGTTGTGAAATATCCGGCGTCGGCACCTGCCCCTGAAATGCGGGAAAGTCTGTCGGTCATAGCTCATCCAGCCGGAACAAAGGTCCGGACAATCCGCACGGACAGCACCCTGACTCTCAGGACTGCGGCACTTGCCGCCACCGTAAGCCTGACGGATGGCTCAATATCGTACACCGATTCCGACGGGAAACTGCTCACCAGCGAATGCGGCACGCTGTTTTCGCCCGTGGACGATGCCGGCCGTAGCACCTATGCCATATCGCAGCGCTTCAGGCTTGCCGACAATGAGGCCATCTACGGCCTGGGCAACTACGAGAACGGCACTCTCTCGCAGCGCGGATGCACCCATACACTCCAGCCGGGCAACATCGAGGACGGAATTCCTGTGATGCAGTCGGTGAAAGGCTATGGCATAATCTGGGACAATTATTCGCCGATAGCATTCAGCGACAATGCCGAAGGGATGTCGTTCACATCGAGCGCCGGCGACTATATGGATTATTATTTCATGTACGGCGGCAATGCAGACGGGGTGATAAGCCAGATCCGCACCCTCACAGGCAAAGTGCCCATGTTCCCGCTATGGAGTTTCGGCTTCTGGCAGAGCCGCGAGCGTTATAAAAGTCAGGACGAGCTCCTGGAGGTTGTGGCGCGTCACCGCAAACTCGACGTACCCATCGACGGCATCATACAGGACTGGCAATACTGGGGCAACAACTACCAGTGGAACGCCATGGAATTCCTCAATCCGGGATTCCACAATCCTCAGCTCATGATGGACTCCGTTCACTCCATGAACGCCCACGCCATCATCTCCATATGGTCCTCATTCGGGCCGCAGACCAAGCAATACCGCGAGCTTGACAGCAAAGGGCTCCTGTTCAACATCGCCACATGGCCGGAATCGGGCATCGACAACGTGTGGCCGCCGCGCATGGACTACCCTTCGGGTGTACGTGTCTACAATCCATACAGCGCCGAGGCACGCGACATATATTGGAAACACCTCACCCGCCTGCACGACTTCGGCATGGACGGATGGTGGATGGACTCGACCGAGCCTGACCATTTCAATGTGACCGAGGCCGACCTCGACACCCCCACCGGCATGGGGTCGTTCCGCAGTGTGCGCGGTGCGTTTCCGCTCATGACTGTAGGCGGGGTCTACGACCATCAGCGCCAGGTGTCGGACAGCAAGCGCGTGTTTATCCTCACCCGCTCGGGCTGGACGGGTCAGCAGCGTTACGGGTGCAACGTATGGAGCGGCGACGTGTCGTCCACCTGGGAGATGCTGCGCAACACCGTGCCTGCACTGCTCAATTTCACACTCACGGGCAACCCGAACACCAACTCCGACATAGGCGGATTTTTCTGCGGTGCCTACAACAACGGACGCAATGACAACTTCGCCACACGCAATCCTCAGTTTCAGGAACTCTATGTGCGCTGGCTACAGATGGGAGCATTCACCCCAATGATGCGCTCGCATGGCACCGACATAAAGCGGGAGATCTATTATTTCGGCAAGGAAGGTGAGCCTGTCTACGACGCAATCCGCGATGCCATCCGGCTTCGCTACCGTCTGCTCCCCTACATCTATTCCACCGCATGGATGGTGACCGACGGCGACTACAGCTATATGCGTGCGCTGTGGATGGATTTCCCCGCCGACACCGCCACCCATAATTGCCACACACAGTTCATGTTCGGTCCGGCACTGCTCGCCGCTCCTGTGCTCACGGCACAATACACACCGGAGAAAGTGATGAATCTCGACGCCAACACCGGATGGAACCGCACGACCACAACCGACGGCACCGAAGCCTTCACCGTGGATTTCACCGCTCCGCGCACCTACGGCGTGTATCTCCCCGCAGGCACGGAATGGTATGACTTCCACTCTGGCGAACTGCTGCAGGGAGGCGATTCGGTGAGTGCATCCACAACTCTGGGCACAATGCCGCTGTATGTCCGGGCCGGTGCCATAATTCCCATCGGACCGGAAGTGCAATACGCCACCGAAAAGCCCTGGGACGATCTTGAAATACGCGTCTATCCCGGAGCCGACGGCCGTTTCACGCTCTATGAGGATGAAGGCGACAACTACAACTACGAAAACGGGGCATACTCGACAATAGAATTCCGGTGGAACGACAAATCGAACCGGCTGACCATAGGCAAACGCACAGGCGATTTCCCCGGAATGCTGGCCAACCGCCTTTTCCGTGTGAAAAACATGGCCACCGGCCGAATGACAGAAGTGAATTACAACGGCTCCTCACAGACGATGCGCCTGTGAGACAGTCGCATGCAACGCTACATAGACATCATAAATGGAAAAATGGAAAACTCTGGCGTCGGAATACCTGTTCCGGCGCCCGTGGCTGACAGCCCGACGCGACACCGTGCAACTCCCCAACGGCGTGGTGCACGACGAATACTACGTGCTTGAATATCCCACATGGGTAAACGTCATAGCCATCACCACCGACGGACGGTTCGTGATGGTGGAGCAATATCGCCACGGCCTTCAGGACATATTCACAGAACTTGTGGCCGGTGTGGCCGAAAAGGGCGAGACTCCCCTTGAAGCCGCCAAGCGTGAACTGCTGGAGGAGACCGGCTTCGGCGGCGGAGAATGGACGCTTAACACCGTGCTGTCGGCCAATCCCGGCAGCCAGAACAATCTCACCTATTCGTTCATTGCCCGTGGGGTGGAACAGATTACGGGACAACATCTCGACACGACCGAAGATGTCAGCGTGCGCATCCTCACCCGCGAGGAAGTGTACCGCCTGCTCGCCGACGATGAAATGAAGCAAGCCCTAATGGCTGCTCCCCTCTGGAAATACTTCGCTCTCAATCCCCGCTGACCATCCTGAGCGTTCGCCCGTCGCGCCGGCCGTGGAAAAATCTGTCGAGCACACGGGCGTAGATATCGTCAGGCGAGACCATGTCAAACAAAGTCATGGACGACCGCAATTTCACGCTGTCAACATTTCCGAACACATCCACAATGTCCACCTCCGGCAATGCCAGAACCGCCTCGGTCACAGCTCTCAGCCGCCGGTTAAGCTCCGGATGCTCCAGATAGGCGGCAGCCTCATCTATCCCGGCGAGGCCGTAGAACTCCGATTTGTAGGAATAACCCAGATGCTTGTGCTGCGGAAACACAAACCACATCCAGTGCGTCTGTTTGCGCCCCGCCTGCAATTCCTCCAGCGCCATAGGATAAGCATAATCCTGCGCAGTAATAAACCGTTCGAGGTTATATTTGTCCTGTTCCATATCTATATTCACATGAGTCAGATTTTTTGCAATCTCAAAAATTCACCATAAACCACCATGTTGCCATGAAAAGAATTTTATTTGCTATAACACTCATTTAGCAGTATTGACATACGATGTATAGAATCATTAATCCCTGTGGAACCTCATACGTTTGTTTCAACTGGCGTAAGACGGCCGGACTCCGGCGCTGTAAACACATAGGAAACATAAAGTCCCTCTCCACCCCTGCAAAACTACAGGCAGAATTATCTCAGAGGCTTTTATTATGAATCCAATGCAAGCCATTATAATGATTGAAAACATTGTTATAATGATTTAAAACAATGTCTGTACTTTCATCTTAATAACATTTTCTTTTTTTCTACACATGAGCCATTTTTTAAATGCAGGATGATTATGAACCCGGTGTATTGTAAATCCTTAATGTCAGTTATATCCGGCAGCCGGCTCATTTCATTGCCATAAATATCAAAGATCACATAGCATTCGTCACTCTCTGCCACGGAACCGGAATCAATTCCAGAATGCGGGCGCCTGTGTGACTCTTCTGCATTATATTCGGTAGACACCACACCATATGGCTGCAATTCAATGGTGAATGTGGATTTGCCATATTGATTCTCTGCTGAAAAATCAATCCAGGCATAATATGGGGCTGTGATATGGTCGGCCACTCCCTCAGCAATGCACGGTTTCTGAATATAGCATGATTTTATTATCGAGCTATATTCCTCCTCGACATCAACTCTGATTTTATCGGCACCACGATATTTGACCTTATAATAGACATCGTAGGAAGCATATGGGGAATTATCCACTATTTTTACAATCTCTGCAGTCTCAATCAGAGGTTTCAACTCAAGAAAAACTTTAAACGGAGTTGCATTCATCTCTTTTCCATTCATCTGACAACTGAATGTCAATGTCCCTTCAATATCGCCATTGATGTTTATTTTATATGGAGTTTCATCTGTAATAGCCTCAATGCGGCAAGACAAATTATTATCAGCCAAGGTATTGACTTGGGTGCTACCATCTGCCAACGGCAGAGAGAACTTCCATGTCGGGTTTGAAACCGAGTAAGAAGTATTGGCAATCCTGAAAACATGTGGCTCATATGCCGATGCAAGGCCAGTGTCCGGCACATCGTCACTAATGATTGTTAATTGTGCCTGACGCTCAGTGTTCGAGCCCTGCCCACTGAGTTTACTTGACCGCTGCAGTTTTGATAATATCGGGATTTTAATATTGTTTTGAACAGGACTTACATATGTGTCGGAATAAGTCAGTACAACATCTTCCACGTCCTGCGCAATTAAAGTGAATGGTGCAATACAAACAAGCGCACACCAAACGTAAAGATGCTTCATTGCATCTCGCACAATTCTGACGGAAGAATGTAACGAAGGATTGTCAATAATCTGTTTCATAAACCCTGTGTTCTTTAATGTTGATGAATGGATTTTATGATTTGAAGGTAATCCGGTTTTTCCTTTTTGCAGAAATCCAGTTTACAGCATATGTTCGGATACAAATATAACATGGAAAGTGGTCCAAATCAAGATGTGTTAGAAAAATTCCGAAATGTTAACGCGCAATTCGCAACAAATCAATAAGATGCAGAGACAGGTGTATAATTTTTTGTTTTTGAGGTAAGACCGGAATGCATAAAAACAGGCCTTTAAAGCCGTTTATTTCACTACTTTTTTTTGCAATTTTTCGGACATGAAAAGCAAACAAACGCCCAATGCTTGCTTATGTACGTAATTTGTTTTGTCCCCATTCCTGTGCATCTTAGAGAGTGTTTGAATTTAACACGAAAAGCATCAAAGAATTCTTTTCATTCATTCAAAGGTCTTTTTTCGGCTGCTTCCGCCAAGTTGCATCGGTCACGATGCCCGCATCGCTTCCTCTTCAACTCGCAGAATCAGTCTGAAAAATCCTATTTGAGTGAATGAAAGTGAAATTCAAACACACTCTTAAAATTTCATACATTGGAGAGTTGCGGGCGTTATTTGGGGGTGTTGAAAATTTTATTTACATTTGTGAGTAGAATCTCCGGGAGGGCTGCGGCGCTCCGGGGCAGTCAGACAAATCTCATAAAACGCGATAATTATGCGAACCAACTATAAGCGCGTGCTTCTCAAACTCAGCGGCGAATCGCTCATGGGAAGCCAGCACTACGGAATAGACCCCGAACGCCTCGGCCAGTATGCCGAGCAGATAAAGGCCGTGGCCCAAAGCGGCGTACAGGTTGCCATCGTGATCGGCGGAGGCAACATCTTCCGCGGCATGCAGGGAGCCGCCAAGGGTTTCGACCGCGTGAAAGGCGACCAGATGGGGATGCTTGCCACCGTTATCAATTCGCTGGCGCTCAGTTCGGCCCTGACATCCATCGGGCAGCCGGCCAACGTGTTCACCGCCCTCAACATGTATCCCATCGGTGAATACTACAGCAAATGGAAAGCCATCGAGGCCATGGAGGCCGGGAAGGTGGCCATCCTGTCGGGCGGCACAGGCAACCCGTTCTTCACCACCGACACCGGGGCCGCCCTGCGCGGGGTGGAAGTGGAGGCCGACGTGATGCTCAAAGGCACCCGCGTTGACGGCATCTACACCGCCGATCCGGAGAAAGACCCCACTGCGACAAAATTCACCGAAATCACTTACGATGAGGTGTACACACGCGGCCTGAAAGTGATGGACCTCACCGCCACCGCCCTGTGCAAGGAGAACAAGCTCCCGATCATCGTGTTCGACATGGACACCCCGGGCAACCTGAAAAAAGTGCTCGAAGGCGAGCCGATAGGCACGCTTGTCTATTGACCGCAACCCATCCAAATCAATCAACACGAATAAACAACCCTCTTTTTACCATACCCAATGACTGATCCGAAAACCTATCTCGACCCGGCTGAAGAGAAAATGGAAATGGCCGTGATGTATCTCGACGAAACCCTGCAGCGTATCCGCGCAGGCAAGGCCAACCCCAAAATTCTCGACGGCATCCGCGTGGACTACTACGGGTCGCAGGCTCCCATCTCTAACGTGGCCAACGTGTCGGTGCCCGACGCCCGCACCATCGCCATCACCCCGTGGGAGAAATCGATGTTCAAGGAGATTGAGAAAGCCATCATCAACTCCGACCTCGGCATCACTCCCGAAAACAACGGCGAGGTGATCCGCATCGGCATCCCGCCCCTCACCGAGGAGCGCCGCAAGCAGCTTGTGAAGCAGTGCAAAACCGAGGCCGAGCAGGCAAAAGTGAGCGTACGCAACGCCCGCCGCGATGCCATCGAGGGCCTGAAAAAAGCCATCAAGCAGGGCATGCCCGAGGACGTAGAGAAGGATGCTGAGACCACAGCCCAGAAAATCCACGACAAATATCTCAAGCGCATCGACGAGATTTTCACTGCAAAAGAGAAAGAGATTCTCACCGTGTGATCATCACGTTGCCGCTGCTTACGGCACCCACCCATACACTAACCGGAGTGTGTCATGGCACCGCAATGCCGTGGCACGCTTCCGGTTGTATTGATTATATGGCAAACATCAGTAACTTCAATCGTTAAAAGTAGCCCCTTACAAACATGCAGCGCGTCCTGTTTCACAGCACCATCTTCGGGCCTATCCATTCGCGCAGGCTCGGCACCTCGCTCGGCGTAAACCTAATGCCCGACGACGGAAAAGTATGCACCTTCGACTGCCTCTATTGCGAGGCCGGATTCAACGCCCAGGGTCCCGGCACAACCGGACTGCCCCCGCGCGAGGTGGTGGCCGCACAGCTCGAGGCAAAGCTCCGGGAGATGCACGCCGACGGAACCACGCTCGACGTGATCACATTCTCAGGCAACGGCGAGCCGACGCTGCACCCCGAGTTCCCGGCCATCATAGCCGACACCATGCGGCTGCGCGACAGCTTCTATCCCGAGGCCAAGGTCAGCGTACTCACCAACTCCACCCGCATCTTCACCCCGGAAGTCGCCGAGGCCCTGACGAAAGTGGACAACAACATCCTCAAGCTCGACTCCGCCGTGGAAGACACCATGCGAATCATCGACCGCCCCACATCGCCTGCGTTCACCGTAGAGAAGGTGGTGGAATCCCTGCGGCAATTCGCTGGCACAGGCATAATCCAGACCATGATGGTGCGCGGCCAGTGGGAGGGCATGGAGTTCGACAACACCACTCCTGCCGAGGTCGATGCCCTCATCGAAGCCTACCGGCGCATCGGTCCGCGCGAGATAATGCTCTATTCGCTCGACCGCACCACCCCGGCAAAGACACTCGTGAAAATCGAGGCGCCCGAACTTAAGGAAATCGGCGAAAAGATTGCCGCGGCAACCGGCATACCGGTACAGGTGAACTAAACAACCCCTACAGCCACATATGCCCCCGCCATTTCTCCAACCCGGCGACCGCATCGCCATCCTCTCGCCTGCTTCGGCCATAGCGCATGAGCGCATCGACGGAGCGGCAGCCACATTGCGCCGTTTAGGCTATGAACCGGTAGTGATGCCGCATGCAAAAGGGGTGTACGGCTCGTTCAGCGGCACTGTGGAGGAGCGTCTGTCCGACCTCACCTCAGCCCTGACCGACCCATCGGTGAAAGCCATCCTCTGCTCGCGCGGTGGCTACGGCTGCGTGCATCTGCTGCAGGAACTTGACAAAATTCCTGCCGGACACTTCAACAAATGGCTCATCGGGTTCAGCGACATCACGGCCCTGCACGCCTTGTGGGCGCGTAAAGGCTACGCATCGCTCCATGCCTCCATGGCCAAGGCGTTCGCCGCATACGGCACTCCGGAGGTCATCACCGGCCTTGACGAGGAGATTGCCATCCTGCAGGGAGAGAACGTGACTATCCAGGCCCACTCCAACGGATCACAACAGCTTGCCGGCCATTCGGGCAAAGCACATGCGCCGGTGCTGGGTGGAAACCTCGCCGTTCTCGGCGGACTGATAGGCACGCCGTTCGACCCTCTGGCTGCCGCAGCACGCCGTGGCGAGGATTTTATCCTGCTCGTAGAGGACATAGCCGAGCCTATCTATAAAGTGGAGCGCATACTCTACCAGCTGCTTCTCACCGGCTCCCTTGACCATATGAAGGGGCTGATTGCAGGCGATTTCACGGAATACAGACCATCACGCGACCATGCCGGCATGCAGCAGATGATCGAGGCATTCATTGCCCGCAACCTGCGCGGCAAGACGGATATACCCGTGACCTACAGCATATCCATAGGCCACAGGGACGAAGCGAACTATCCTGTGATTCTTAATTGGCCTGCTACACTGGAAGTTACCGCCGGAAACTGCTACCAGCCGGGAAGCACGGCCACCACCCTCACTTTCGGCTGAATGTCACCAGCCGCCGGAAGCACCGCCACCGCCGGTCATACCGCCGCCGAACGAGCCTCCGCTGAAACCGCCGCCACCGCCGAAGCCACCATGGCCACCGCCGGGGATAATCACTACCGGAGGCACCGCCTCCTTGGCAATGACATAGGGTTTCTCAAAACGTTTTCTGCAGTTGAGACATGTGTAGTCCTTCACACCCCTCCCATCACGGGTGGTTGTGGGACGGATAATCATGCGGTCGTTGGTGAGCACGCATGCACGAGCATGGCATGAGGGGCACACCGTATAGTTTTTCTTAGGATTCACATAGGGGATGATATCGGTCTCACCGCACGACGGACAGAGCCACACGTCATAGTCCACCGAATCCAGGCGCTCCTCGGCATCCTGACTCGGAGTGAGATAGGCGTTGTCGTTGTCCTCATCCACGCGCTCCATACGTGTGGAACAGTTGGGACACAGGCGCTTGTGCATACGCACATGCCTCATCAGCAGCACCAGGACAATATATGCGGGAAACACACATCCAAGCGTCAGGAACGAGGCCATGAGCATGGCGAGGCGGATGCCGTCGAGCGAACTGTAACGCTTGGCAGTGGGCAAACGGCGCTCGCCGAAATAGATTCCCAACACCAGAAAAAGCGCCACCACCCCGGCCAAAGCGCAAACGCCGAGATAGAATTCAAAAAAGTTGTCATCCTCATCCGTGGCATCCGACTGCTGTCCGGACATAAGCTCCTCCCGCGCCTCGTCGGAGGTCATGGCCTTATGCATGGTGGAAAGCGCGGCAAGCACGCCGCCGTCGTAATCCCCTGTGCGGAAATGCGGGGCCATGTCGTGCCTTATGATGTTCGAAGCTATCACGTCGGGGAGCACCCCTTCGGCGCCGTAGCCGGTGCGTATCACAGCCTTACGGTCGCCCGTGGAGATGAGGACGAGCACACCGTTGTCCTTGTCGCCCTTACCGATGCCCCAGGCGGAGAAAAGGCGGGTGGCGAAATCGTCGATATCCTCACCTTCAAGATCCGGCACAATAACCACCACCGGTTCGGCCGATGCCTCACGCCAGATTGAAGCCAGTGTGGAATCGGCCTGCGACCGCGCCTGCGCCGACATGGCGCCTGCCATATCCGACACATACCGCGTGCGGTCGGCCACATGCACATTTGGAATGTCCTCAACCGTGAGGGCATGAACAGGGAGGATGCAGGCGAGTAAGAAGAAAAACGCCGAAAGGCGGGTCAGGAGTTTCATTGTGTTTGTTTGGAGATTGGTGATTTCCGCGATGAATCGCGGAAGCTGAGACAAAAAATGGATTTAGAGAGACGGGGAAATGGGCTCAGACTGCATGGAATTAGGCTGGAGAACCCGGGGAAAAGGGATTCAGACTGCCGGGAGGGAGAGGCCGTTGAGCTTGCGGTAGAGGTCGAGAGCATAGACATCGGTCATGGCCGAGACGTGATCCACAACAGCCTGTATGCGGTGGTAAAGCTCGGGGGCATGCACGTCGTACTGCTGCGGCACTTGCGACAGAAGCAGCCGCGAATAGTTGAGCGTAGGGTTGCATACGGCATGCACCAGTTTTTCGAGCAGGAAGGAGATGATGCGGTTACCGGCCAGTTCGATGTTCACCACATCGGGGGCGCGGTAGATGCGTTCCCAGCTCAAGGCGTTGCACTGCGCGAACGCCGCATGCTGCAGTTCAGGCACTTTGTCGAGCAGGTGTCCGGTGAACTCTCCGCTAAGGATGGCATCCTCGTTGGCCACGAACGCCTCGGCGCAACTCTGCACCAGGGCGCCAATCACACCCGAACGCAGATAGGCAATCTGCTCGTTGGGGTCGGTGATCATGGCCATAACCTGCTCGCAGCGTGCCCGTCGCTGCGGCTCGAAGAAGGCCAGGAAGAGCTGTTTCACTTCCGGTGTGGAGAGGATTTTCAGTTTATGTGCATCCTCGATGTCCATCACTTCGTAGCAGATATCGTCGGCCGCCTCCACAAGGTAGACCAGCGGGTGGCGTGCATAGCTGAGCCGGTCGGCACCGTTGTCCTCAAGGCATATCATGCCCAACTGCGAGGCGATGCGCCGGAAACTGTCGCGTTCGGTGGTGAAGAAGCCGAATTTGTTGCGCGTCCCCGCAAGGGTAGAGCTGTAGGGATATTTCACAATCGATGCCAGCATGGAGTAGGTCATGGCGAAGCCGCCGTTGCGCCTGCCGTTGAAGCTATGGGTGAGCAGCCGGAACGCGTTGGCGTTCCCTTCGAAATGCACAAGATCGGCCCAGCATTCGGCCGGGAGCTGCTCTTGCAGCGGAGCGCCCGCACCTTCGGAAAAGAAGGTGGAGATGGCCGTCTCGCCCGAATGACCGAACGGAGGATTGCCCAGATCGTGGGCCAGACAGGCCGCCGCCACAATCTCGCCTATCGAATCGAGCGCGGCACGGGTGGCGGCATCAGTGTGCCGCGCACGCAGAGCCGATGCCACCTCATTGGCCATCGACCGCCCCACACAGGCCACCTCCATGCTGTGGGTGAGCCTGTTGTGCACAAACACACTGCCCGGGAGCGGGAACACCTGGGTCTTGTTCTGGAGCCGGCGGAAGGGTGAGGAGAACACCATGCGGTCAAAATCGCGCTGAAAATCGGAACGCGTGCCGCCGTTGCGGCTGTCGTGGTAGTTCTCCAGCCCGAATCGGCGGTCGGACACAAGGGTGGCCCATTCCATCGGCCTGTTATGCCGTGATGCAGACTGGTCTGATTTATGCGCGGTCATGTTCATTCTTGTTGGTCTCCACCTTCCGGGAGGAGATCGTCATATTTCTGATACAGGAAATCGTTGTAGGGGAAACGCTCGGCATGAATCTGACGGGCCTTTTCGTAAATGAGCTGCTTGAGCTCATCGATATTGGTGCCCTTCTTGGCCGACACGAACACGCAGTTGCCCGGGTCAAGGCGGTTCATCCACGTGGCTTTCAGTTCATCGAGGGGGATGTTGCGCGCGGTGCGCGGTGTGAGGTCGTCGGCATCTTTGGGGATATGGCTGTATGCATCAATCTTATTGAACACCATAATCATGGGCTTGTCGGCAGAGCCGCATACCTCGGCAAGCGTCTTGTTCACCACCTCTATCTGCTCTTCGAACTGCGGATGGCTTATGTCGACCACATGCAGCAGCAGGTCGGCGTCGCGCACCTCGTCGAGAGTGGATTTGAACGATTCGACAAGGTGGGTGGGGAGCTTGCGGATGAATCCAACGGTGTCGGTGAGCAGAAACGGCAGATTCTCGATAGTCACCTTGCGCACGGTGGTGTCCAAAGTGGCGAACAGCTTGTTCTCGGCAAACACGTCGCTCTTGCTCAGCAGATTCATCAGCGTGGATTTCCCCACATTGGTGTAGCCCACAAGAGCCACGCGGGTGAGCTTGCCACGATTCTTGCGCTGGAGGGTCTTCTGCCGGTCAATGTCGCGAAGCTCCTCCTTCAAAAGCGAGATGCGCCGCAGGATGATACGGCGGTCGGTCTCGATCTGAGTTTCACCGGGACCACGCATACCGATACCGCCACGCTGACGCTCCAGGTGGGTCCACATACGTGTCAGCCTCGGGAGCAGGTACTGGTACTGCGCCAGCTCCACCTGCGTTTTGGCCGTGGCCGTCTGCGCGCGCTTGGCGAAAATGTCGAGAATCAGACTGGAGCGGTCGAGAATCTTGATCTGCAGCTCCTTTTCGATGTTGGCCACCTGCTTGGACGACAGGTCGTCGTCGAAGATGGCCATACCTATCTCGTTTTTCTCAACGAATTCCTTTATTTCCGTCAGCTTACCGCTCCCCACGAAGGTGCGCGGATTAGGGTTCTCCACCTTCTGTGTGAACCGCTTCACCACCTGCGCCCCCGCCGTGTCGGCCAGGAACTCAAGTTCGTCAAGATATTCATCAACCTTTGCCTCATTCTGCTGCTGGGTCACAAGCCCCACAAGCACAGCGCGTTCGGTTGTTTCTTTGCTTATTACTAATTCTTTCATGCTCAATTACAAAACACAGTTGTCAGGCCCTGCGCCTGCACATAACCGTCCTAATTTACAAAGATACGTATAAGTCGAGTGCAAAAGCAAATTAATTTGCTTTTGCCGAGCGAAAGTATCTAAGACCTCTGTCAAAGATAACAATTTTTTGTGGCTCAAGTTGAAATCCCGCCGCCTGTATTTCTGCCGATGCTGTTATCCATGCATAAAACCGCCCCAAAATACTAATGGCGTGACATAAATTTAATAAACAATCGTTTTTATTCATTCAAAAAAATTTGCAGGATTGAAACTTGTTTGTAACTTTGTAGACAGGTAAGAAGACTCAATGCTTACCGATATCGCTTCAGACCTTCCGCAGAACGGGAGGTTTGCGGCGTATCCGCCATTTTCGCACATTGCGATGTGCTTGTCAAAACGATCAGCACCATGACAACCGACCAGTCGCACCCGGCAATGCCGGCCACAACAAGGGATTCACTGGTGATAATCCCTATGTATAACGAAAAGGAAAACGCCGCAGCCATAATCGATGCGGTGCTCGGGCTGTCACATCCTTTTGACATACTGGTAATCGATGACAATTCGCCCGACGGCACGGCTGAAATCGTGAAAGGGAAAATGGCGGCACACCCAGGCCGCGTGCACATAATTGAACGCCGCGGCAAACTCGGACTGGGCACGGCCTACATCGAAGGGTTCCGCTGGGCGTTGGCTCACGGATACGAATATGTGTTCGAGATGGACGCCGATTTCTCCCATAATCCGGCCGACCTGCTGCGCCTGCGCTCGGCGTGCGCCGACGATGGCGCCGACGTGGCAGTAGGCTCGCGCTACATAACCGGAGTTAATGTGGTGAACTGGCCGATGGGGCGTGTGCTCATGAGCTACTTCGCGTCGAAATACGTGCGACTGGTCACGGGGATGAACGTGGCCGACACCACCGCCGGATTCGCATGTTACCGCAGCGAGGTGCTACGTACCATGGA
Source organism: uncultured Porphyromonadaceae bacterium (assembly GCA_900540205.1). Classification (GTDB taxonomy): domain Bacteria; phylum Bacteroidota; class Bacteroidia; order Bacteroidales; family Muribaculaceae; genus UBA7173. The sequence continues at coordinate 44,621 of UQER01000018.1, forward strand.
ACTCGATAAAATACGCTTCAAAGGGTATGCGTTCCAGATTGAAATGAAGTTCACAGCCACGCGATGCGGATTCAAGGTGGTTGAAGTGCCTATCGTATTCGTGAACCGCGTGCTGGGAACCAGTAAAATGAGCAGCGGCATTTTCGGCGAAGCCCTGTTCGGAGTTATTCAACTGAAGCTCAACTCACTGACCCGCAAATTCCCGCAGAAGCACACCGGCGCTTCGGGAACGGCCGGGAATTAAGCCATGTTTTAGCATGAAACCTCGAATTCTGACAAACGGCCTGATTGTGAGCGACGGATTCCGGTTCGTCGGCAGCATTGTGGTAGATAAAGGGCTGATTACAAAAGTGGATTTCGGACGGGTTGACACCTCCACCATCGATACTGAAAACTACGAAGTGCTGCCCTGCGACGGCAAAATAATCCTACCGGGCGTAATCGACGAGCATGTGCATTTTCGCGACCCGGGCCTTACGGAAAAGGGGGATATGGCCACCGAAAGCCGCGCGGCACTCGCCGGCGGCATCACCTCCTTCTTCGACATGCCCAACACCAACCCCGCCACCACCACCATCGAACAGTGGGAACGGAAAATGGAACGTGCAGCCGAATCGTCGGCCATCAACTACTCCTTCTTTTTAGGTGCAACCAACAATAACCTCGACGAAATTCTTCATGCCGACTACACACGCATCCCCGGAGTGAAACTCTTCATGGGCAGTTCAACCGGCGGCATGCTTGTGGACAACGACAGCACCATACACCGGCTGTTTGCCAATTTCGGACGCATCATAGCCTGCCATGCCGAAAGCGAAAAGGAGATTGCAGCCAACCGTGCACGCCTGCAGCAACAGTTTCCCGAAGGGATTCCCGTGGAATATCACAGCGCCATACGGTCGGCAGAGGCCTGCTTCAAGGCATCGGCAAAGGCCGTGGAACTGGCACGCGCCACAGGCGCCCGCCTCCATCTCATGCACATCTCCACCGCAAAGGAACTGGAACTGCTCACCCCCGGGCCGGTGACGGCAAAACGAATCACAGCCGAAACGTGCCCTCACTATCTCTGTCTCACCGATGACTCGGTGGCACAGACCGGAGGTCTTACAAAATGTAATCCAGCCCTCAAGACCGAGGAGGACCGCCGGCAGCTGCTCCGCGCCGTGGCCGACGGACGCATCGATACCATCGGCACCGACCACGCTCCCCATCTGCTTGCGCAGAAACAGGGCAATGCCCTCACCGCCGCATCGGGGATGCCATCGGTGCAATTCGCACTCCCTGTAATGATGCATCTGGCCGGCAAAGGCTACTTCACTCTGGAGGACGTGGTGGAACGCATGGCCGCCGCCCCGGCAAAACTCTACGGCATATCGCGCCGCGGATTCATCCGTCAGCAGTACATGGCCGATATGGTGATAGTGAACCCGGATTCGGAGTACGAAATCACGCGCGACTTGGTGTTAAGCCCGTGCGGCTGGAGCCCATACGAAGGTCTGCGCACACGTTTCCGCGTGGAGCAGACATGGGTGAACGGCGAACCGGCCTACGTCGACGGAGAATTCACCGGACGCCAGACCCCACTTGCCGTCCGTTTCGACATCTGACCCTACCCCCCCACGCCCCGAAAACAATAACTGCGCCGTATCAATTCAGATTTGACACGGCGCAGCATTTTTTTTATTTATCGAAGGGACGGGAGACGGCACCTCTTTTGTCCCGGAAGCAGTGACTGTCAGCGCGGTATGGCATCGTAGGCGGCAAGAGCCTCCTCAAAACGGTTGGCTACGTCGGCAAATTTGTAGAGACCGTCGGCATTTTTCTGCAGCCCTTTGAGCGACAGCGGATAAATCATGGGAGGATTGTCGAGCGACAGCAGTTCCATGTTGCGCAGCTGGTCCACGCTCTGATAAACCAGATTGATGTCGGCATATTCCTCGCCGTCGGGGCCTACAAACTTCTCGACAACGATTTTCGAACCAATGGGAGTTTTCTTCTCGATGGCGTTGGGCAGTTCATATTCCTCCACGCCGAGTGCGGTGGCCACGGCCGAGAGATTGCTGTCGTGTCCCACAAGGAAGGTGAATTTGCGGTCGGGCGACCTCAGCTCGTCATACATGTACTGAATCAGCGGGTGCGATACGTTCACGGCCACGATGGGAGCTGTGAACAGTACGTCCTGATACACATCCTTTATGTGAGCCAGACGGCTCCAGTCCTCTCGTGTCAGTTTCTTTCCGAATGCGGCCTTTACGCTGTCCGGCTCCTCATAATACTGCAGGATGAAGGCATCCGACGCCGCATTCAGGTCCTTGAGTGCCGAACCGGCCTTCATCGACGGCTCCTTGAACTGCTCGAACACAATCTCCGTGTTGTAGTTCGAGAAATCCTTTAGTTTCGGATCATTCTCCTTTGCCATGGGTGAATCTTTGGTGTCCATCACCTCCTGAATGAATGCGTAGTCGGGGGCGATGGCCTCGTTGATGCCAACAATACCCTTTTCACCGCCCATGGCGTTGATCTGCTCCATGGCCGTTGCCACGAACTCGGGGCTTACCTTGGTGAGCTGCGGGTTGAACAGCGGATCCATCTTGCTGGGAGTGTAGCGGTGGTTGACCTTCACACCGCCAACGGGCATGAAACCGGATGTGAAATACTGCGCCGTGGCTATGCAGCGCTGCATGGAGTTGGCAATCACGTTCACATCATCGGCCGTGGGCGCATAGTTTTCGGGGAACATGCCGGCGTCCACCAGCCATTTGCGGAAATACTGCCCCATCATCGTCTCCAGGGCGCCCCCGCGCGATGTAAGCTCGCTTTTGCCGGCGCTCCATTTGGTCCACTGGTGAGGCGTCATGCGGCCGAGGTCGCTCTTGCTGTCGCTCAGAGGCGAGCGGATGTTGTGGCGGCTGAGCACCACAGCCTCCTTCAGTTTGTATTTATCGTTGAATTCGCGGCTGCGTTGAGCCTGCGCGTTGGTGATGTCGGGAATACTCAGACATATAAGAGCTATAAGAGCGGCGATAAGAGTCCTCATGGCTGTGTATGTGTTTTTAAGTGTGAATAATAAAGATTTTTGCGGTGATAATTATTGAGCATGCACTTCATTGCTTTGCTGCTTTATTAAACAGCAGCCGACAGGTTTGGTTCAGGACGGCCGACGTTTTCCGGGGATGTTTAAAAACATAAAATACCCGACCCTATTTTCACAGATTTTTAGCAAACAAACATTAAACGCGATGCGTTATTAAAGGCGATAATTCTTGAACACACACATTGTGCCTACCTACCTCTTCACATTAAACGAACCATTTTATCCACGCTTTTTACTATCACGACATGAAACGCACAATTTTGCTCTTATCCGCAGCAGCCATCGCCATGACAGCAAGTGTGCCTGCCGCCAACGCACAGTATGAGAACAAGCTCACCATCAAGCCCACAGGACGAATCCTGATGGATGGTGCCATATATGCCCCCGACGGCGCCCTATACAACGAATATGACGAGCAGGGACAGCTGGTGGAATCGGGGCCGCACTTCGCCGACGGGGTTGCGCTCCCCGACGTGCGCATGGGCGCCAAAGTGAGCTACGGCCACTGGCAGGCGAAAATCGATGTGGGCTACGGCTACCAGAAACTCGGATTCAAGGATGTGTATATCCAGTATAACTTCAACCCGTCGAACTTCCTGCGCGCCGGCTACTTCGTGCACCAGTTCGGCCTGAACGCAGCCACATCAAGCTCGATGAAACCGGCAATGGAAGCGCCCACCACCGACGATTTTTTCAAGGCCACAGGCCGTAACATCGGCATCATGTACGTGCACGACAAGGATGCGTTCTTCACCGGCGTCAGCGCCATTGTGGACGGGTCGTCGATGTCGAAACCCGCCAACGAGCAGGGAAAGGTGAGCGCCGGAGCGCTCACCCGCCTGGTCTACCGTCCGCTCCGCACCGAAGGACGCGTTGCACAGGTTGGACTTTCACTGTGGTATCAGAGCGCCCTGCATCATCTGGCCGACGACGGCACGGTGACGGAAGGATACTTCGATTACTCGGCCAACTTCCCCTCGCGCGTTAACAAGATCGGGATGCTTTCGGCCAACGTGTCCGATGCCAAGGGTGTGTTCAAGCTTTCGCCTGAAATAGTGTTCGCCTACAACCGCGTTGCCCTTGAAGGCCAGTATTACTACATGAACATCGCACGCCGCAACGGGCAGGAGAACTATCGCGCACAGGGCGTGTACGGATTGCTGCGCGGCATTCTTATCGGCGGAGACTACGGCTACTCGCACGGCGATGCCGGTCTGGCCACCCCTGCACCAAAATCGCTCGAAATGATTGTGGGCTACAACTACACCGATGCCTCATGCCACAAGGCCGGCGTGTTCGGCGGCCGCTCCAACGACTATTCCGTGACATTCAACTACTACATCAACAAGTATATGCTTGCCCGTCTGCGCTACTCCTACACCGACGTGCGCGACAGCGAGGTGCTGGGCTTCCACAAATGCCACGTGAACGCCATTCAGGCACGCCTGCAGATTCTGTTCTGACCGCACTGTATCCCTACATATCACACACGCCCCCTAAAGGAATGCCATAAAAAAGACGCCGGCACGGCTTACCGGAATTCCGGTGCACCGCGCTGGCGTCTTCTGTATATGTATAGAGTTTCGTGAATTGTCTGAAAATGTGGTGTGCGGGTATGTCTCTTTTTACGCCGCAATGCACATTTGAATTAAAATCTCAGGCCTTAAGCCTTGGCGTTGGCCGAACGACGGAGATTTTCCCACTCGTCGGTGTACTTATATGCCAGAGAGGCATTGTTGAAGTACCATTTGAACGCCTTTTTCATCATAGTTGTTGCTTTCATAACGTTCTGAATCTAAAAATTAAACTTTCCGGTTGACACTGGATGCATGTGCATTCAATGGCGGAAACCGGGATAACTGTAGGGAGCTGTGCAATCGCCTGTCACACGAAAAGCATCTGACTCTCCAAACGAACGGAAGCATTTACCAACTTCCGATTTAAAAACCTTAACAATCGATCTCATAATCTCATAAATTTAAGTTATGAATACTATGCCTTGTTTGGAAACCTTTCATCGGGTGAATCTCTATTCGCCATTCTGAAAGCAAGGTGCCCTGTCTGGGCTGTTGTGTGTCCCTCTATCGGGATGTTCAATAATAAAACAATCTTTACGCCTGCAAAGTTAGGCTGTTTGTTAGAATTATGCCACAAAAATATGTTTTTTAACATATTCTTTGAGCAACATTTCGCCGGTTCCGCCGCGTAAGCATTTGTTTTACCGCAAATTAGGTCATTAATATTTTTTCACATCTGGCCGGGGAGTAAACGGTCATTTTTCAGGCAAATAATGAAGAAAAAGGACATTGATATCAACGATTCCTTACAACAAAGCCTGCTCAGGTGTCTGTTGGGATACGCCTTCGGCACAATGTCTCTGCTTTAAGAGGACAACTTAAATGGGAGTCTGTCAAATTGTAGGGTCGCGACCTGTCGCGACTGCCGATGTACAAATCAACATTTGGTTATGATTGAGAATCACCACGTTGCAGTCGCGACAGGTCGCGACCCTACAATTTGCGGTTTACAATATGTGGTTATTGAATATGATGCGGGAATTATTAATATGTTGTAGGGACATCGCTTGTGAGTGTGAACAGCGTGCCGCAATGCGGAACTGTTGATGCATACCGGTTATGGCACAAAAAAATCCCCCTGCGCGGTGATTGCACAGGGGGACGGTATGGATTGATGTCAGGCCGGAGGGCTGGCGGTCAGGATGGACCGCCGCAATCGCGGCCGGACGTGGCGTCGGGGCGGTTTATGCCTTGCCCGAAAGTTTCTCTTTCAGAGCTGCAAGAGCCTCGATGTCGCCGAGAGTTGTCTTCTCAACGGGAGCGGTGAGGGCGGGAGCCTCTTCAGCCTTGCGGGTGGCACGTTTTGCCTTGCGGGCTTCTGCCTTATCGGCCTTGGCCTCATCTTCGAAGATGCGGCTGTGGCTGAGGATGATGCGCTTGCTGTCCTTGTTGAACTCGATTACCTTGAAGTCAAGTTTCTCGTCAACCTTGGCAGATGTGCCGTCTTCCTTAACGAGGTGCTTGGGAGTAGCGAAGCCTTCAACACCGTAGGGGAGCTGGATAACAGCACCCTTGTCGAGCATTTCGACAATTGTTCCGGGGTGAACCGAACCAACGGTGAACACGGTTTCGAACACATCCCAGGGGTTCTCCTCGAGCTGCTTGTGGCCGAGGCTCAGGCGACGGTTCTCTTTGTCGATTTCGAGAACGACAACTTCGATGTCGGCACCGATCTGGGTGAATTCCGAAGGATGTTTAACTTTCTTGGTCCAGGAGAGGTCGCTGATGTGGATGAGACCGTCAACACCTTCCTCGATTTCAACGAACACGCCGAAGTTAGTGAAGTTACGCACTTTGGCGGTGTGGCGCGAGTTAACGGGGTATTTGATTTCGATATCTTCCCAGGGATCTTTCTTGAGCTGCTTGATACCGAGGCTCATCTTACGCTCGTCGCGGTCGAGGGTGAGGACAACGGCTTCTACCTCGTCGCCAACCTTCATGAAGTCCTGAGCGCTGCGCAGATGCTGGCTCCAGCTCATTTCGCTCACGTGAATCAGACCTTCTACGCCGGGAGCAACCTCCACGAATGCGCCATAGTCGGCCATAACCACAACTTTGCCTTTGACTTTGTCGCCGACCTTGATCTCGGAAGCCAGAGCATCCCAGGGATGGGGCTGAAGCTGCTTGAGACCGAGGGCGATGCGCTTCTTCTCGTCGTCGAAGTCGAGGATAACCACATTAAGCTTCTGGTCGAGCTGTACAACCTCCTCGGGATGGCTTACGCGGCCCCAGGAAAGGTCGGTGATGTGGATAAGACCATCGACACCGCCCAGGTCGATGAACACACCGTAGGAAGTGATGTTCTTGACAGTGCCTTCGAGCACCTGACCCTTTTCGAGTTTGGCGATGATTTCGCGTTTCTGCTGCTCAAGCTCGGCCTCGATGAGAGCCTTGTGGCTTACAACAACATTGCGGAATTCGGGGTTGATCTTCACAACCTTGAATTCCATGGTCTTGCCGACGAAGATATCGTAGTCGCGGATGGGTTTCACGTCGATCTGCGAGCCGGGGAGGAAAGCCTCGATGCCGAACACGTCGACGATCATGCCGCCTTTGGTGCGGCATTTGATGTAACCCTTGATGATTTCATCGTTTTCAAGAGCCTGGTTGACACGCTCCCACGAACGCGATGCGCGAGCCTTGCGGTGTGAAAGGATGAGCTGGCCCTTTTTGTCTTCCTGATTCTCGATGAACACTTCCACAACGTCGCCCACCTTGATGTCGGGGTTGTAGCGGAATTCGTTCATGGGAATGATACCGTCGCTCTTATAACCGATGTTAACCACAGCCTCACGTTTGTTGAGGGCGATGATGGTACCTTCGATTACATCTTTGTCCTTGACGGTGTTGAGCGATTCGTCGTAAGTCTTGGTGAGTTCCTCACGGCTTTTCTCGCTCTTGGTTTCGCCTTTTTCGTAGGCATCCCAATCGAAATCGGCGATTGGAGAGTTTTTAACTTCTTCAGTCATTTAAATAACAGGTTAATAAATATGGTTTATAACAATCTCGACTTCAGGACATTGCGCTGCAAAACAGGCGCAACAATCCCAAAGTGCCCCGAAAGGCTCTGCAAAGTTAGAACTTTTTGTCTAATCTGCAATGCGTTGCTCCCTCATATTCTGCAATTTTTCAGCGTTTTTCCGCCGTTTTTTCAAAATGCCGATTACGTTTGTCTACGGAACGTCTCACTGCCGCTACCTCTACGAGGTGCTGCCCGTCTGCTCACTACCTCCCCATGATGCGCTGCGCTTTCATGGTTTACCACGGCACATCGCCTCCGGCGATAGCCTTCCCGCAACGCTATAAAAACAGGGCGGAAGGTAGGGACGCACGGCCGGTGGGCGTCCGGATGCTTTAATGGGTGCGCCGGATGGCGTAATGGTTCCACAATGTCGTGGTAATCATCAATTTGTAGGGTCGCGGCCTGCCGCGACTGCAGGCGGAGAAGGGTGAAAACTCAAATCTGTGGTGTGCGTTCTATTCCTCAGGGTTGCAGTCGCGACAAGTCGCGACCCTACATTGGGATGGCCGGGGAAACGAGACTGGGGCGTACATGGGTGCACACCTACGCCTGGCGGGGGCATCCATGCTATGAGATGCTGCCGCATATGGCACACCTCCTTATGCAGACGCGGCCCACATGGACTTCGTCGGAAGAGGCACGAAAATCCCACAATTTCAACAAATTAAGAACAAAATGAATACGATTAACAACATTTAACTATTGGGGGGGGTAAATCGGGGTCTTTTGCCTACCTTTGTCCGTGTACATCAGCAAATTCCCATACCCCATAACGTCACGCCGATGTGAACCGGCGTGGCGGAGCATCTCCCTCCACCAGAAATTGGTAAAATATTATTAGGTAACCATGGCGGCGCCCCACCCGGAGCGCCGCCTTTGGTTTTATGCAGCCATTACACCTCCCAAAAACTACCTCTCATCCCCTATCATTCTCCTAAGCATTTAGCTTTTTGCAGCTATCAACGCCACCGCCATATAATAGCATTGGAATCTTATCCGCATAGCATCAATTACATGGGCTTTACTTATTTACATGGGATTATTTATTTAATTGTAGGGACATCGCTTTGCTATGTGAGGCATATTTGCGCAATTTTCCGCATTGGGCGGTAGCGATAGCGCTCACCCACGCTCCACATCGCAAAGCGATGTCCCTACAACAGATCGACAATTTGAAGTTATCGAATCAACTCAATAAACGCAGATTGTAGGGTCGCGACCTGTCGCGACTGCAAAGTGATGATTTTCAACACATAATCACAGCGTTGGTTTACAAGGCGGCAGTCGCGACAGGTCGCGACCCTACAATTTGGTGTAATCCCGTTACGCATTTCTCTGAAGTTGGTGGCATTGTGATATGTTGCTCCCTAACAATCGGGGCACACCGGATAATGAAGGCGGGAGGATGCTGGAGAGTTGGGCGCGGAGGGCACGGGATATTTCTTTCAGTGGACGACGCGGGAGTGTGGAGGGGGCGGTGTTGTGAATGGGGAGGGCGGTGGCTGAATTTTAAGGGTTTTTGGATAAAATTTGTGTGTGAGTTGTTATTATATTGTGTAATTTCGCTTTCCGAAACCGGAACCGCGCATGCAGCGGAGGTTCCGCACACGTTATCAGCTACAGACTATGAGAAAGTTACCCGTAATATTACTCGTCATTTCGGCTGCGGCACTGATAGCCGTAGGCGCCACACGCAGTTCAAAGAGCGACATCTCGCGCAATCTCGACACGTTTGCATCCATCTACAAGGCTCTGCAGACCAGCTACGTTGACACCATCGACGCCGACAAATCGATGAACACGGCCATCTCGGCCATGCTCAACGAGATTGACCCGTACACCGAATACATCCCCGAAAGCGAGCAGGATGAGTTTCTCACCATCTCCACGGGCGAATACGGAGGCATCGGCGCATACATCATGCAACGCCCGGAGGGTGGCGTGCAGGTGACGGAGCCGCGCGACGGCACCCCCTCGCAGAAGGCAGGCCTGCGTCCCGGCGACATGTTTCTGATAATCAACGGCGACAGCGTGACCAATGCCGACAGCAAGACAGTGAGCAACATGCTGCGCGGACAGGCCGGAACAGACGTGAAGGTGACCGTGAAACGTCCGTACGTTACCGACTCAATTCTTGATTTCACCATCACCCGCTCGAAAATCGACATCAACCCGGTGCCTTACTACGGCGTGGAGCGCGGCGACATCGGCTACATCCAGCTCACAACCTTCAACGACAAGACCTATGAGAAAACCCGCGACGCCCTCAAGGCTCTCAAGAGCAATCCGGCGGTGAAGTCGATTGTGCTCGACCTCCGCGGCAACGGCGGCGGCCTGCTTGAAAGCGCTGTGCAGGTGGTAAGCCTGTTCGTGCCGAAGGGCACCGAGGTGCTTTGCACCCGCGGCAAGGGGCTGCAGAACGAACGCATCTACAAGACACCCTACCAGCCTGTGGACACCGACATTCCGCTGGCCGTGCTGGTCAACAGCGGCTCCGCCTCGTCGGCCGAGATTGTGACCGGCGCGCTTCAGGACCTCGACCGCGCCGTGATTGTGGGCGACCGCTCATTCGGCAAGGGTCTGGTGCAGTCCACCCGTCAGCTCCCCTACAACGGTCTGCTGAAAGTGACCATCGCCAAATACTACATCCCCTCGGGGCGCCTCATCCAGGCCATCGACTATTCGCACCGCAATGCCGACGGCTCGGTGGGACGCATCCCCGACAGCCTCACCACCGTGTGGCACACCCGCGCCGGACGTGAGGTGCGCGACGGCGGAGGCATCACCCCCGACCTCAAGGTAGAGCTGCCCGAAGGCAACCGCCTCCTCTACAACATAATCCGCGACAACTGGAGTTTCGATTTCGCCAACCGGTATGCGGCCACGCATGCCACCATCCCCCCGGCCGAACAGTTCGAGGTGACCGACACCATATTCAACGAATTCAAGGCGTTCATCAACCCCGACAAATTCAAGTACGACCGCACCACCGACCTCATCATGGAGCAGCTGGAGAAGGCTGTGAAAACCGAGGGATATCTCGACACTGCCGTACAGGCACAGATGGACACGCTTAAAAACCTGCTGCGCCACGACCTCAACCACGACCTCGACCTCAACCGCAAGGCCATAAGCCAGTATCTCGCTGGCGAAATCGTGGAACGCTATTACTCGGAACGCGGCGGCATCATCCAGGCGCTCAAAACCGACATCGAGCTTGACTCGGCCGCAGCCGTGCTCCATTCGCCCGAGCGCTACCGCAGCATCCTGGCTCCGGCGAAGCACTGACGGCCACGCGGGCCACGCACTGCCTGACGCCCCTCTCCCTCCCCTCAATTGTCTATCAACCGTTATACCGTTTGTTTTGACTGAATTATCTGAAACCGAGAGCGTGTTTCTCTCTGCGGCACGTGCCAAAGCGCTGAAAAAGGCCGTTGCCCTGGCAAAGAAGAGCAAAGTGAACCTGCACGGACTGGCCGGATCGGCTCCGGCCATGGTGTTCGCGTCGCTACCCGATCAGGGGCAGCCATTATTGGTGGTGACCGACTCGCTCGACGATGCCGGCTACATCTATCAGGACCTTACCAAACTGATGGGCGAGGAGTCGGTGTCGATGTTCCCTTCGGCCTACCGGCGCGACATAAAATACGGACGCGTGGAGCCGGCCCAGCAGATAATGCGCATCGAAACGCTCAACCGCTGGCACGACGACCGAAGCCTGCGCATCGTGGTCACCTACCCCGAGGCTATGGCCGAGAAGGTGGCCTCACGCACCGACCTTTCGGCACACACCCTTCACCTGAAAGTGGGCGAGGAGATCGACATAGAGCAGACGCGCCGGTGGCTGCGCGACAACGGATTCACCGAGGTGGACTATGTGTACGAACCGGGGCATTTCGCCGTGCGCGGATCCATTGTCGACATTTTCGGCTACTCCTCGGAATATCCCTACCGCATCGACCTTTTCGGCGACGAAATAGAGTCCATCCGCGATTTCAACGTGGAGACACAGCTCTCCGACCGCAAAGTGGACTCCGTGGCCATCACGGCCAACGTGGCCGGCAGCGATGCCGACACCCACAGCATACTCGACTTCATCAGTCCCGACACCCTCATCGCCGTGCGAAACGAGGACTTCGCCCTTTCGCGCATCAAGGCAGTGACCTCCGAGACGTTCAGCACCTCGGCCATGCTCGCCGACGAAGGGGACGCCTCGGCCATGAAGAACCTTATCGACGCCGATGCCTTTGCCTCGAAGTGGGCCGGGATGGCGAAGATACATTTCTCGTCGGCCGGAGCCGACAGCCACGACGAACCGGAGTTAGTGCAAAAAGCCGGAGTGGCCACCCTGAATTTCAACTGCTCGCCGCAAGGACTGTATCACAAGAATTTCGACCTCATTGCCGACTCGTTCCGCACATTCCTCGAACAGGGCTACCGCATCCTGATTCTGAGCGACAGCGAGAAACAGACCGACCGCCTCAAAGCCATCTTCGCCGAACGTGCCGACAACATCCCGTTCACACCCGTGCACTCCACCCTGCACGAAGGCTTTGTGGACCACATGACGCGCACCTGCTTTTTCACCGACCATCAGATTTTCGACCGTTTCCACAAATACACCCTCAAAGCCGAGCGCGCACGCAGCGGCAAGCTCGCACTGTCGCTCAAGGAACTGGCGGCCATAGAGCCGGGCGACTTCATCGTGCACACCGACCACGGCGTGGGACGTTTCGGCGGCCTGCTGCGCACGCAGGTGAACGGCTCGACGCAGGAGATGATCAAACTCATCTACAAGAACAACGACTGCATTTTCGTCAGCATCCACGCACTGCACAAGCTTGCCAAATACCGCGGCAAGGAGGGGGTGGAACCTACTGTCAACAAACTCGGATCCGGCGCATGGAACAAGCTCAAGGAGAAAACCAAGAGCAAACTCAAGGACATTGCCCGCGACCTCATCCGCCTCTATGCCGCCCGAAAGGACGAGAAGGGGTTCAGTTTCTCGCCCGACTCCTACCTGCAGCACGAGCTGGAGGCATCGTTCATCTACGAGGACACCCCCGACCAGACCACAGCGACGGCAGCCGTGAAGAAAGACATGGAAAGCCCCCGGCCGATGGACCGCCTTGTGTGCGGCGACGTGGGTTTCGGCAAAACCGAAGTGGCCATCCGCGCGGCATTCAAGGCCGTGGCCGACAACAAACAGGTGGCTGTGCTGGTGCCTACCACAGTGCTTGCCTATCAGCATTTCAACACGTTCCGCGAACGCCTGGCCGACTTCCCTGCAAGGGTGGAATATCTGTCGCGCGCCCGAACCGCCAAACAGACCAAACAGATTCTGGCCGACCTGGCCGAAGGGAAGATAGACATCCTCATAGGCACGCACCGCATTGTGGGGAAAGACGTGAAATTCCACGACCTCGGTCTGCTCGTAATCGATGAGGAGCAGAAATTCGGTGTGGCGGTAAAAGAGAAACTCAAACAGCTGAAAGTGAACGTCGACACGCTCACCATGAGCGCCACCCCCATTCCGCGCACGCTGCAGTTCTCGCTGATGGGCGCCCGCGACCTCTCGGCCATCACCACTCCCCCGCCCAACCGATGGCCCATAGTGACATCGGTCAACACCCTCACCGACGACATCCTGGAGGAGGCCCTGAACTTCGAGCTGAGCCGCAACGGGCAGGCGTTTATCATCAACAACCGCATCGAGGGGCTGTATGACCTTGAGGCGATGGTGAAGCGCGTGGTGCCCGATGCACGCACCCTCGTGGCGCACGGACAGATGCCCCCCGACAAGCTCGAACAGGCCATCATCGATTTCGCCAACCACGATTACGACGTGCTGCTGGCCACCACCATCGTGGAGAGCGGCATCGACATGCCCAACGTGAACACCATCATTGTGAACAATGCCCAAAACTTCGGTCTGAGCGAACTGCACCAGCTGCGCGGACGCGTGGGGCGTTCGTCCCGCAAGGCGTTCTGCTACCTGATGGTGCCCCCCGGAAATCCGCTTACACCCGTGGCACGGCGCCGCCTGCAGGCCATCGAAAGCTTCAGCGACCTGGGGAGCGGCATACACATAGCCATGCAGGATCTCGACATCCGCGGTGCAGGCAACCTGCTCGGGGCCGAGCAGAGCGGCTTCATTGCCGATCTCGGCTACGAGACGTACCAGCGCATCCTCAAGGAGGCCGTGACCGAACTGCGCACCGAGGAATTCTCGGACACGTTCACTTCCGAACAGCCCCAGGAGGAGACGGAATTTGTGGCCGACTGCACCATAGAGAGCGACATGGAGCTGCTTCTGCCGGCATGGTATGTGCCGCAGGAGAGCGAACGCATCTCGCTTTACCGCGAGCTTGACAACATTGAACGCGAGACAGAACTGCGCGAATTCGGCGAGAATCTGGTGGACCGTTTCGGGAAAATACCGCCTGAGACAGCCGAACTGATGCGCGTGCCGCGTCTGCGCCGCCTCGGGCGACAGCTCGGCATCGAGAAGATTTCGCTGAAACAGGGTCAGATGTACCTCTATTTCGTCGACGATTCAAACAAGGCTTATTACCAGAGCCCCATGTTCGGCCGCCTCATCACCTACCTGCAGCAGAACCCCTTACGGGTGAAAATCCGCGAAAAAGCCGGTCGGCGCAGTTTCGCCATAGCCAACGTAGGCAATGTGGAGACCGCAGTGGCAATCCTATCCGAGGTGCATTCCCTCCCCTCCGCCTGATTACATGTAGCGCATGATAGTCGAGGCGCGGCGGCGCATGTAGGCCGTAGGATTGGCAGCGTCGCGTTTCAGCGGATTCGGCAGCGACACCGCGATCAGGGCGCACTGGCGCTTGGTCAGGGCCGACGCCGGTTTGCCGAACAGCTGTGTGGCGGCAGCCTCGGCGCCATATATGTCTGGACCCATCTCGATTGAATTGAGATATACCTCAAGGATACGCTCCTTGCTCCAGAAAAGCTCGATCAGCACCGTAAAATAGGCTTCCAGCCCTTTGCGCACCCATGAATGGCCGGGCCAGAGAAACACATTTTGGCCGTCTGCTGTGTGATGGTGCTTGCCCCGCGCTGGCGTTTGCCGCGGCGGCTTTCGTCTATGGCGTTCTGTATCTCCTTGAAATCAAATCCGTGATGGTCGTAGAACCGTCCGTCCTCCGACGCCACCACCGCACGCGGCATCCATTTCGACATCTCGTCGAGCGGCACCCAGGTGTGATGCCATCCGCGGAAGCGGTCGCCGTCGGCATCGGCCTGTACCGCCCTTATCACCATGAGCGGAGTGACCCACACGGGCATCCACCGCAATATCACCACTGCAAACACTGAGCTGCCGAAAAAAAGTATGGCCACCCATTTCAGAATTCTCAATAAAGTCCTCATCGGTCGTATTCCTGATTTTTCCGCAAATGTAGCGATTCTTCGCCATTAAAATCATAAATTTGTGATGCATTCACAATCACGCGCCGCCATGACCACCGCCTCCATCGTCACATACCTCACCGATCCGGCAGAGCTTTCAACCTGTCTCGGCTGCCTCGTGGCCGATGGAATTGAACGTATCTGGGTGGTTGACAATTCTGCGGACGGAACTCTGACTGAAGCCCGCGACGCCATCCGGAAAGTCTGCCTGCAGTTCAACAACGTGGAGTTCATCCCTATGCCTGAAAACCGTGGTTACGGCACCGCCCACAATGTGGCCATCCGTCGGTCAATGGCGATGTATTCCGACTATCATCTGGTAATAAATTCCGACGTTACATTTGCCCGAGGCACCATAGCGGCCATAGAGACATTCATGAACGGTCGCCCCGACGTGGGACAACTGCAGCCCAGAATGGTGTTCCCCGACGGGAGGGAACAGCTGTCGGTGCGACTGCTGCCTACGCCGCTTGACGTTTTCGGGCGCCGGTTCATCCCCGGATTCCGTAATTCACGACGCAACGCCCGCTACACACTCGCGTCAATGCGTCGTGACCGCGCAGCCAACGTACCTTACCATCAGGGAAGCTTCTTGTTTTTGCGCAACGACACCCTCCGGCACACCGGGCTGTTCGACGAACGTTTCTTCATGTACCCAGAGGACATCGACCTCACCCGACGCATCCATACCGTAGCCACCACCCTTTATTGGCCCGGCGTCACCGTGGTGCATGCCCACCGTGCGGCCAGCTACCGCAGCATCCGCATGGCCTGGATTCATGCCGTGAACATGGCGCGATATTTCAACAAATGGGGATGGTTCCGCGACCGGGAACGCCGTGTGGTCAATGCTGCCACCATAAAGAAAATAGAGGGCTAAATATTTTGAAATTAATTGCAATAATTCACAAAAAATATTAATTTTGCATCTGTATTGAGCATCGCACCACAATCCGAGACATTATTGTACTGATACAAACCAATCTACAATATTTAATCAATTACTTCCGCAATGAAAAAACTTCTATTCGGCGCAATCGCAGCCGTTGGCTGGCTCAGCCCGCCATGGCTCAGGATTCAGAAAACCTTGATGTGTGGAAACGCAACAAGGGCATCACTCTAAGCTATATAACACACCAGAGCCTGAAAGACACAGAATCGTTGATCCCGTTCCAGTATGACAGCAAAGCCGGCTTCTCATTCAGCACCGGTACAACATACCTCTGGCCGCGCAGTGCCGGATGGGCAGGCAACCGCCTCAAAGTCGGTGTTGACGCCCGCTGGTTCGACATCAGCTATGTGAAATACAAGAAATATCCCAAAGTTAATGGCGTACAGATCGAGGACTGGATGGTTGATCCGGACAGCGATTTCGATTACGACTACGATTATGACTATGGCTATGATTACGATGACGAGGAATTCGACACCGATAACCTTGACACCCAGCAGCTTCACCTCGGCGTAGGCATCGGTCCGGCCATTGCGTTCGTACCCTTCTCAAGCGCAAACAGCGCCCTGCGTTTCCTTCGCGTAAACCTTTACGGTCACTTCAACCCGTCAGCATCGGCTGTACTGTATAAAAACCACAAGGGCGACACCGAAGCAAGCTGGGCATTCGTCGCAGCCTACGATTTCGGCATGAACTTCCAGTGGAAATACTTCACACTCGGCTTCGAAGGTCGCTGGGGCAAAGCAAAATACAATTCCATCATCAGCGAGGATGAAGAGGACTGGGATTACGACACGGTCACCGGCGAAGCATCCTACAACAACGACAAGAAACTTTCGTTGAAAAACTCTTCGTTCCGCATCTCGCTCGGTTTCCGTTTCTGATTCTCCCCGTTAAATCGCAACAATATTCCGGCCGGAATGTGCGCACAAACCGCACGCTCCGGCCGGAGTTTTTTTTAGATTTGCATAATTATCCGATTTTTCGTAACTTCGCGCGATTTAAGACGTCAAAAAATATAGTATAGAATGAATCCAATCAAAAAAACCATCACCCTGCCCGACGGCCGCGAGATCACTCTCGAAACCGGAAAGCTGGCCAAGCAGGCTGATGGAGCCGTGGAGCTACGCATGGGCAACACCATGCTGCTTGCCACCATCGTATCGGCCAAAGAGGCCGGAGAGGGCGTTGATTTCATGCCTCTCACTGTAGATTACAAAGAAAAATTCTCATCGGCCGGCCGTTTCCCCGGCGGCTTCCTCAAACGCGAAGGACGCGCATCCGACTATGAGATTCTCACATCGCGTCTGGTCGACCGCGTGATGCGTCCCCTCTTCCCCGACAACTACCACGCTGAAACTTTCGTCAACATAACAATGTTCTCGGCCGACGGCGTTGACATGCCCGACGCACTTGCCGGTCTGGCAGCATCGGCAGCCATCACCTGCAGCGACATCCCCTTCAACGGCCCCATCTCTGAAGTGCGTGTGGCCCGTGTGGACGGTGAGTTCGTGATCAACCCCACATTCGAGCAGCTCGAACGTGCCGACATGGAGCTCATGGTCGGCGCCACCTACGACAACATCATGATGGTGGAAGGCGAAATGGACGAAGTGTCGGAAGCCGACCTCCTCGCCGCCCTCAAGGCAGCCCACGAAGAGATCCGCAAGCACTGCAAAGTTCAGCTCGAACTGGCCGAAGCAGCCGGCAAGACCGTGAAACGCGAATATTGCCATGAGGTGAACGACGAAGAGCTCCGTGCCGACGTGAAGGCCAAATGCTACGACAAGGCTTACGCCGTGGCCAAAGCCGGCTGCGCCGACAAGCACTGGCGTCAGGATTCGTTCGACGCCATCTGCGACGAATATATCGAATCGCTTCCCGAAGAGGAACGCGACGAGAAAGCACCCCTGGTGAAACGCTACTACCACGACGTGGAGCGCGACGCCGTTCGCCGCTGCATCCTTGATGAAGGCATCCGTCTTGACGGCCGCAAAACCACCGAAATTCGCCCCATCTGGTGCGAGACCGACTATCTCCCCGGACCTCACGGATCGGCAGTGTTCACCCGCGGCGAGACCCAGAGCCTCGCAACCGTGACCCTCGGCACCAAACTCGACGAGAAGATTCTCGACGACGTGCTCAACCAGGGCCGCGAGCGCTTCCTCCTCCACTACAACTTCCCCCCCTTCTCAACCGGAGAAGCACGCCCCACCCGTGGTGTAGGCCGCCGCGAAATCGGTCACGGCAACCTGGCACACCGCGCCATCAAGCGCATGTTCCCCGCCGACTTCCCCTACGTTTGCCGCGTAGTCAGCGACATTCTTGAAAGCAACGGCTCATCCTCCATGGCCACCGTCTGCGCCGGCACACTCGCACTGCTCGACGCCGGTGTGAAACTGCGCCGTCCCGTCAGCGGCATCGCCATGGGTCTTATCTCCGACAGCGAGACCGGCAAATATGCCATCCTCAGCGACATCCTCGGCGACGAAGACCACCTCGGCGACATGGACTTCAAGGTGACAGGCACACGCAACGGTATCACCGCCACACAGATGGACATCAAGTGCGACGGTCTCAGCTACGAAATCCTCGAACGCGCCCTTAACCAGGCGAAAGAGGGACGTCTGCACATCCTCGACATCATCGAGCAGACCATCCCCGCAGCCCGCGAGGACTACAAGCCCCACGTGCCCCGCATCGTCACCATGACCATCCCCAAGGACCTCATCGGTGCAGTGATCGGCCCGGGCGGAAAGATTATCCAGGGCATCCAGGAAGAATCAGGCGCAACAGTCTCGATCGACGAAATCGACGAAGGCGGCTACATCGAAGTAGCGGCCGCCAACAAGGAATCCATCGACAAGGCTCTTGCAATGATCAACGCCATCGTGGAACTCCCCGAAGAGGGCAAAGTTTACACCGGCAAAGTGCAGACCATCCAGGACTTCGGCGCATTCGTTGAATTCATGCCCCACCGCGACGGTCTGCTCCACATCTCTGAAATCTCATGGGAACGTCTGCCAGACATGGAGGCATCCGGCATCAAGGAAGGCGACGAACTCACCGTGAAACTCATCGAAATCGATAAGAAATCCGGCAAGTACCGCCTCTCGCTGCGTGCCCTCCAGCCCAAACCCGAAGGCTACGTAGAACCGGCCGAGCGTCCCCGCGGACCGCGCCGTGACGGCGACCGTGGCCCCCGCCGCGATGGTGACCGTCCCCGCGGACCCCGTCGCGACAACGACCGCCGTCCCCGCCGCGACTGATTGTCCCTGACAACCCTCCGGCTCCAGCCGGACACCTATAAAAACAAAAACGGAATGCCTTTTCAGGCATTCCGTTTTTGTTTTTATGTCAACTCGGTATAATATCAAATAAAGACATCCTGAATTATAACATAAATATATCCACTTCAAAAGATCTCTGAGGCGCACTCCGAAAAGCCCATATATTTCGCATCTCTGCCTCTGCAAGATTAAAAACATCAACGACATCAACGACACCATCTCAATGTCATGAGACGAAACACACGTCTAAAAACGCATGATTTCATCCCTACCACAACGCAGTTCCTATAAACAAAGGCTGCGCACCGTCAGAATTACGATGCACAGCCCGGTTATATTTGTTATCGGCAATTAAATCAGAAGGTGTAGCCGAGAGAAACTTTGAGGTTGGAGGTGCTCACTTTGTATTTGCTACCGTCCTCAAATTTGTGGCTGTAGGCAGGAATGAAGTCAGTGCCCCACTGTACGCCGACGTAATACTTGGAATACTGGAAGCCACAGCCGATGTGCCAGCCCATCTGGAAACGGTTCCATGTAAGATCTTTGTCACCCATGTTCTCCTTGCTGTCGCTATAGACGTTGATCCATTCGGGATCTTTCTCGTCGTCCTCAAGCGGTTCCCATGTGTTTCTGTACTGGGTTGAGAGGTTCAGCTTGAAATTGAGACCCACATAAGGAGAAACCCACATATTTTCGCCAACACCGACACGATAAACAAAGTTTACAGGAATCTGCATGTTAATGTTTTTGGCTTTGAAAAATTCCTTGTAGCTCTCGCCATCATATGATTCTTCGAACAACTTTTTGCTTGCCCATCCGAAATCAACGTTAAGGCCGGTTTCAACAAACATATTTGTGGCAACACCGAAACCGTGAACGTAATTGATGCCAAAACCATTAGCACCGAAACCGTCCATTTCTGCGTCAGCCTTCATGTTGTTATTGAAGCCGTAGTGAGTGTTGTCGAACGATACTGCCACTCGGTTATAACCCTCTGCATTTGCAAACGAAACACCTGCAACTAAAAGTGCAGCTGCCATAAGAATTTTTTTCATAGGATATTTAGGTTAAAAATTAAATCACAAACGATTATGGCATCAACGGAAACGTTATTAACCATTGTCGAATACAAATTTAAATATAATTTCACTATTTACCCCCCCCTAATAGTTAATTTGCGTTAACGCAACTTGTTTACGCCAATAAAAAAGCCCTTACTCCAAAATTCTGATAAGTTCTGATAAACCAGGATAATTCGGATAAGTTCGTAAAATTCTTATAAACTCGGATAAATTCTTATAATAGCATATCAGAGTTTATCCGAACTTATCAGAGCTTATAAGAGTTTATCCGAACTTATCAGAACATGGCTGCTGCCTGCGCCTGTGTGAATGCCGGCAGGGCGGCAGGGCAGCTCTGCCGGCCGCTTGCTGTGGCGCGGGTGCTGACAGGGCATAAAATGAGAGCGCCCCGGGGGACACTGGTGTCCTCCGGGGCGCTCGGATAGGGGGCGGTTA
>UQER01000019.1 GCA_900540205.1 uncultured Porphyromonadaceae bacterium
TAACCGCCCCCTATCCGAGCGCCCCGGAGGACACCAGTGTCCCCCGGGGCGCTCTTTTTTTATCCACTGCCAGCACCCGCGCCACAGCAAAGCAAGCCCAGGGCGGACTGCCGCCCTAACAACCAAGCCGGGCACCAGCGCAGGCATCGGCAGCAGATATGCTCGGATAAACTCTGATAAATTCAGATAAGTTCTGATAATTCTTATAAGAATTATCAGAACTTATCTGAGTTTATTTGAATATAAGTGGGTTATGAATGGTATTGGGTTGCCTTGAAGTTTTTGTTAAGGTTCGTAATGTTTATAAATTCAGAATTAGAATTGCATAAATGATAAATGTTAACTTAGTTTAACATATATGCTGCTTTTGGGGAGAGAATTATAAGTATTTTTGCATTGTATCGATGATGAATGTTGTGGTTTCAACTTTGTTTACAGGTAAGACACACTTGAATGCGTTTTGATTCGTCACATGAATATGCACGTTCTTAAATATTTATACATTTTTATATGAAGAAATCTTACTCCATTTTGTTTAGTTTTATAGTCGGCGGTGTGTTGCCGGCTTTTGCAGCATGGAATGGCGATGTCCAGATTTGGACAAACGGCGATGGATCCGAAGCCAATCCTTACCTCATTGAGAATGAGGCCAATCTTGCCTATCTACAGTCGGCTGTTACCAAGGACGAGAGTTTCCAGGGCAAGTTTTTCCGTCTGACAGCCAATCTTGATATGAGCGGCAAGGAATTCAAGCCTATTGGCAGGTTCGATGACTACACCACTCAGGATAATCCTGAGATGACATATAATTCCTTCGTATTCAAGGGTACATTCGACGGCGATTACCATAAGATTGACAATATGGTAATCAATGATCAGAATGCTGACCAGGATTTGGGAGGTGTCGGACTCTTTGCTGTAGCGTATGCTGAAACAACAATCAAGAATCTTGTAATCGGTTCAAATGTAACAGTTGCTTCCTCTTTGTCGTGCACAGGTGCGATAATAGGATATGCTTCAGGTGGCCGAGTTGAGAATTGCCTAACTTCTGCTACGGTAAAAGGAGGTTCTTTTGATACCGGCGGCATTATCGGTTTGGGTGAGAACATTACTATCATCGGATGTGCGAACCGCGGGCTGGTTGAGGGCCATACGAATTCGGGGGGCATAGCTGGACACGCGTTCAAATCAACAATAAGTAATTGTTATTCCACCGGCAAATTGGCCTGCGCAGGGGCTTTTTTGGTTGCAGGCATAGTTGGCTGGGCAGAACAGTCGACCTTGTCCAACTGTTATGCCACCGGCGAGGTTGAGGCTCAGGAAGGCTCAGCCAGTTTTGCAGGCAAAAGTCCGGTATGTGCTGATTTGGAAAGATCTACAGCGAGCAACTGCTATTATGTGAAGGAGTTGACCGGTTGTGAACCAAAGAGAGCACAGGCCGGAGTTGAGGCCGTAAGTGAGGCTGACCTCAAATCGGCCGACATGATTGCGAAACTCAATGCCGGGCTTGACGCGCCTGCATGGGTTCAGGTGGACGGTGGATTTCCTGCGCTTGCATGGGAATCCGAGAAGCTCAGTGCCATCAGCGAGGTTTTGGCCAACGAAGGTGGGCTGTCGGTTGAAAAGGCCGGGTCAGCACTGGTTGTGCGCAGTGCATCCGCTTCCGAGGTGACTGTATCGGTCTATACTCTTGACGGTAAGGCACTCCTGTCGGTAAAGGCTACAGCTGGAGAGGCAATCCCTGTTGATGCCAAGGGCGCTGTAGTAGTGACGGCTGTGGCTGCCGACGGCGCACGTGCGATTGCCAAATATGTATTTTAAGACATAACTTCAAACATTCACGATAATGCAAAAAGCTATTACGTGGATTGCAACGGCTGCGCTTGCCTTTACGGCATCGGCGCAGCCGTTGCAGTCATTCCACTCATCAAAAATATCGGCAGCCACGCTGACTGCTGTGCAAAACGCTTCCATATCTTCACGTGGCACAGGCAACGACAATCTGCATGCCATCATAAAATTAAGACCTCGGGCCGATGTGCATTCTGTAGCTGCTGAGACATCCGTGCGGATAATGACCGTTACCGGCGATCTCGCCACATGCATCGTCCCGGCTTCAGCCATCGACCGCTTGGCTGCACATCCAGATGTGGAATGGATTGATACCGGCAGTGAGGCTGTACTGATGGCCGACATCGCCCGCGAGGTTACCGGTGTGAATCTGCTGCATTCGCCTGCAAGCGGGTATCCGGTTGTTTATAATGGCGATGGCGTTCTTATAGGAATAATTGATTCAGGATTCGATTTCATGCATCCGGCGTTCCGCGATGCCGACGGCAATTGCAGGATAATTGATGTGTGGGACCAGAATGCTTTCACCGGTACAGCGCCGGAGAAGTATCCCTATGGTGCGGTCTACGCTACACCGGAGGCCATCCGCACTGCCGCCCATGATTTCTCGCAGGACACGCACGGCACGCATGTGGCTGCGATTGCCGCCTCCTCTTCGGCCAATTATGGCGGTATGGCGCCGGAGGCCGATGTGCTGCTGGTGTCGACCAACCGCTCGGCTGCGGGCATAGTTGATGGGGTAGCATACCTGCTCGACAAGGCGACAGAACTCGGGAAGCCGTTAGTAATCAATCTAAGCATGGGCACGGTGCTGGGGTTCAAGGATGGTTCGGATGCTGTCGCTTCCATGATCGACGCCCTGCTGGAGGAGCGTACGGGTGCGCTGATGGCCATTGCGGCCGGTAACGAAGGGCATCGTAATTCTACTATAGTCAGGACTACCGATGCCGAGGGAACTGTGATCGATACAGACCTTACGACACAGACCCACATGCGTGAGAACATCTTCGTGGGTTCGCAAGACGCGAAAGCGTTCATGGTGGCTCTTACTCTCATGGATGCCGACGGGAACAGCCTCTTCAATGCCGCCATCTCATCGGATGCAGCTGAGACTGCGAGCCACAGGGACATACGCGGCGCCGCGGACGGCTCGCTTGTGAACCTCTCGCCCGCGGAGGATGCCGATGGCAATAAGCGCGGTGTAAGCGTAAGCCTTTATGCACCGTTGGCCGACGGTGAGCACTGGCACCTGACGGTGACCGGCCCCCAAGGCCGATATATAGCCGGCTGCGACTATGGGACCATGGCGGAGGGTACCCAGGCAAGCACCATCGCCTCGACAGCCTGCGGACATCACCCTATTGCGGTAGGAGCATATGTGTCGCGCGACAAATTCACCAATCTTGACGGTCAGAATGTAGAATCGGGCTGGACGCTCAATGAACGCTATCCGCTGTCGGGGGAGGGGCCCACGCTCGATGGCCGAAATAAGCCGGATGTGATGGCTCCGGGAGCCTATGTGGTGTCGGCCATCAACAATTATGCCTCGCAGTTCAGTGTGCAGCGCAGCGATCTGGTGTTCACCGAAACGGACACCCAGATTTCTGGACGCACGAACTACTGGGGCGTGATGAGCGGCACATCCATGGCCACTCCGGTGGTGTCAGGCATAATGGCTTTGTGGCTTCAGGCCGATCCGGCACTGACCCATGGGAAAGTACATGACATCATCGCGGCTGCCGGCAACAGGATAGACGCCAAGGCTGGCATCGATGCCTATACTTCCGGATTGACCGACAGGGCGCTTGCTCCTGCAGCCGTTTCATATGCATACGATGCCGCTACGCGCACTTTGCATCTGTTGTCCGACAATGTGGAAGCGGTGGAGATATATGCTGTCGACGGCCGGAAGATAGGGGATTTCCGTAAGCCCGGTTCGCAGGTTTGTGTGCCTCCCGTATCGTTCCCCATAGTCAGGATTCTTACACCTACGCATTGCGAGGTGGTGAAACTGCCCTGAACAAAAGAGACTGTATAAACGAACAGGCGCCGTGTCGGGAAGGACACGGCGCCTATTTGTTTGTGGCTCACAGTGTGAACGAAATTATTTCACGGGGTGAGCGGTGAGAAGGGGGATTATTTCACGATTACTTTCTGGCCGTTAAGCACGTAGATGCCGGCGGGGAGAGTGCTGAGCTGAGCACGTGTGCCCACGCGGACACCCATCAGGGTGTAGACAGCTGCACTGGCATCGGCTTCGGTGGCGATAACCACGTTCTCAACGCCGCTGCTCTTGTCAGCGAGGGTGACAGTGGTGGCGGGATCTGCAACGGTGAACACGAATTTGCCGTCGTCGTTCTTTTCAAGCTCAGTTTCGCCAACTTTTACAGTAAGGTCGTCGGCGCCTTCAATGGCAACTTCAGTGCCCTTGAAGCAGGCAAGGCCGTCGGCAATGGAGCCGAGAGTCTTGACGCGGTCGTAGGTAACGGTGGCCTCAAGGCTTTCGGGAGCGTTGAAAGTCACATTGCACTCAACCGGCTCTGTAGCGATGAACGCCTTGATCACATTCTTGTCCTCAACATCGATTTGGTAGGAAGCATAAGTCGTTGTGCTGTAGGAAGGAGTAAGAAGCGTACCGTCAAGGTAAACCTTATTTACCAGTGTTACGTCATCTCTAACGGTGAAAGAGAGCTGGAAAGGAGTCATCTGTGTCCAGTAGGGGATAACATTATAACCACTTACTGCATTTACGTTTTCGTCTCCGCAACGCAGAGAATAATATGTGGTGACATCTGTGTTGTCAAGCCACAGTACGGCAGTCTTGTCATAGACGATTTTACCGGTGGTGAATTTAACAACCGTTCCTTCCTTCATGTCGCAACCATTACCATAGGGAAGCGGTTCGCCATTGACCAGTGCAGATTCGATAAAGCAACCGTCGGCAGCAGCCCAGCATACATAGGGGTCGCCTTCAGAAATCTCGAGCTGGTTTACACCCGCCGTCAGAGTGATAATGTCGTTTTTATAAGACAAGCCGCGATAGAAGATGATATTGTCAGGATCATCCACGTCTACGGTGTAGTGGATTTTGCCGTAGGGATGGGCATTAATCTCGAATTCGGTGTCCTGCATCATGGTAGCACTGTAGTTATATGTGCCGTTATAGTATTCTTCCAGAACTCCGTTAACCTTGAAGCTTTCGAATTTGAAATCGGTGTTGGGAACAAGTTCAAGAGTCTGACCGGCTTTCATGGTGAGTGTCTTGCCATCGAAATCAGCAACTTCCTCACCTTCAACCTTGGCAGATTTGATAGCGCCTTCGCCCTGTTCAGAATATTTGAAGGTTACGGTAATATCCTTATCGGGAACCAGCGCGTTAATAGTTAATTCACAATTGTTGGTAAGATCAATCTTCCAGCTTCCATAGTAGTTGCGCGGCAAAACCTCATCTCCGAGCTTGATTTCATAGATGGGTTTATCATATACAGCATCGTACACAGTGAGAACATTCTCTGTCTCCGAATTGAACTTGACAATGTTGGTTCCTGCAACGAGGTTTACAGCCTGATCATATCCGGATAATGAGGCCTGGACGCGCGATGGATCGTCAACTGTGATAGTGCACTGGCTGTCGCGGGATTCATCGAGATTGATTGTTTCAAGAGTGTAAACTTCGCCTTCGGAATCAGGATAAACAAACAGAGACCACTGACCAGAGTAAACATTCTGAGGTGTACCGGCCTTGTTGGTAACCTTTGTGAGCATATAAGGAGCCACTGATTCGAACACAACAGAGTTATACTGAGGAATGCTGAAATCATTAAGGCCCTGGGTCAGTTCACGCTCTACACCGCTCACCGTGCATTTCACAGCAGCGGGCTCAGGCACGTTTACCTGGAAGGTGACGTTGTCTGCAGCAGCGGAGAATGAGCAGACCACCGCAAGCAGAGCGAATAAAAAAGAAGTAAATCTTTTCATAAAATGGAGTTTATTTGATGAATAAAAAGTGGCAGGAAGTCGGAGCAAAGCGGGCATCGCTGCCCCGGCTTCCTGCCGTTGATTGTTATTTACGGTCAAAGATAGTTTAATTTTTGCAATTAAAACTATATATAAATGAAAATAATGTCAGCTGAACCGTTATTTTACGAGCACTTTGCGTCCGCCCACAATGTAGATGCCTCTGGGGAGGTTCTGAAGGGCTTCGGCGGGATTCACCTGTTTGCGCACCAGCATGCCCTGGATGTTGTAGACATCGACGGGCGCATTGGCGTCAGTTTCGGTGAGAACGTCATCGATGCCGCTTGAATCGCCCACCTTATAAAGCGGGGTGTACATGAACGTGGCGGGGAAAAGCGGGTTGGTCATAACGCACATCACCTTGTCGTTGAAGTCGGTGAGGAAAGTGGTCACACCGTTTTCAAGGGTGTATTCCTCATCGACATACAGGGCCTCACCAGATATTTCGCCTGAAACTGGGTCGGATTCAATTTCGCCGAGAAACCATGTATAGGTTGTGGGGGTGCCGTTCACATCGGCCTGCGAAGAGAGGTCGAACGTCATGTTGTTGTTGCTGATAACGGGTTCCACCGGGGCCTGTTTTCCATAGAAGTAGGCCAACAGTTTGGGATACTTGCTCTGTACGGGCAATGTGGCGAAGGTGAATTTGTTTGTGGAGATGCTGAGCGCCCTGATGCTGCGTGCCACCGGTGTGAGGTCGATGGAGCTGAGCTGATTGCTCTGGATCGAGGCCTGCTCGAGAGCGGGCAGTCCGGTGAGGTCGACGCTTTCAAGCTGGTTGTAGTCGAGAGCCAGATCCCACAGGTTCGGGTTGTTGAATTTAACCGACGTAAGGGCATTGTGAGCCAGATAGAGACTTGACAGCGACGGGAGCTTTGACGCGTCGAACTCGGTGAGGTTGTTGTTGCTGAGGCCGAGCATCCACAGGTTGGGATATTTCTCCATAAACGGATATTCGGTGAGGGCGTTCCCTTCAAGCTTGAGTTCGGAGAGGTTGGCTTCGGGCAGCTTCATCTTGTCTGCCGGGAGTTTTGCTCCGCAGACTGAGAGGGCTGTCAGGTTGGTGAGAGCCGTTGCATCGAAGTCGGCCAATGGCATGCCGTAGAGAGAGAACACGGTGATGTCGGAAGCCTGTTCGTATGTGTAGACTTTCACATTGGCGCCGGCAAAAGTGCGCTGTCCGGGATAGGATTTGTAGGATGTCTCCACCTGGTAGGGGAGGTATTCAGTGCCGTCGCCGCGCCAGTCGATGTAGAGGGCAGTCTTGCGGGCACCGGTGAAGATCACTTCGCCGTCGGTGGCGTCATTGAGTGTGGTGAAAGAGGCTATAACGTTCGTCGGGGCGCCGACAACGTTGACCTCCGTGGTGGTGTACACGTTGTTGCCGGTGAACTGCGGGAATGCCGGGTTGGTCATTTCGCAGTACACTTTGCCGAGATTGGTGTGGAGGAAACGGGTGGCGCCGTCGGTGCAGGTCATGTCGACATTTTCAACCAGAGGTGTGCCCGATCCGGCTTTCTTCCATACGAAAGTGGTGCCCTTGCCGTCGACAATGCGGTTGAGGTCGGAGAGATTGACTGCTGGTGCGTTCTCAAGCAGCACGAACGGATTCATGGGCGCGTAAACGTAGTCGGCAACCTCGGGCATTAGCGGGAGTGTCTGGAGTGTCAGGTCGTTGTTCGAAACATCGAAGTGGCTGAGACGGTTGAACCCGTCGAACAGCAGCCCCGAGATGTGGTTGTGGCTGAGGTCGATGCTCGAAGCCTCGGACTGATATGCTATGTTGATGTCGCCTGATATATTGTTGTGGCTCAGATCGAGTACGTCGATATTGTCGAAGTCCTTGAGGTCGTATTCGGTGAGTTTGTTGTTGCTCAGGTCAAGATTGCGTATCGAGCCGCGCGCGAGGATATAGAACCTTGTGAGAAGATTGTCGGAGGCATCGATGGTGTTGAGCACGTTTTTCTCATAATTTCCGTATATGCCGCTGAGGTCAACGTCTGTGAGTTTGTTGCCTTTGAGGCAGAGCGACTGGAGGCACCGGTTGTAAACAAGATTTATGCCTGTGAGCGAGCAGCCTGTGAGCGAGAGCTCGCGCAATTCGGTGGCGCAGGTAAGGTTGATGGTCCGGAGCGGCATCCCGGCGATAGAGAGGGCGGTCATCACTTCGCCTTCGGGGATGTAAATGTCGATGATGCTGTTGGCTCCGGCAACGGTTTTATTGAGATTAGGTGTGGCCGAAATGCTCTGTGATGTGGCCGTGCATGCCTGGAGATTGCCGTCGCCCAGATCCACATAGAATGTTTTCGGGGTTGTGGCAGATGCGCCGTCCATGCCGACAGACACGTTCATTGCCGATGTGAGAGAGCCGTCGATAGTGAACGATACAATCTTGGAAGGCTTGTTGAGGTCGGCCTCAGTCTTGACTACGAACGGAGGGGTGACGAGGTCGTACTCGTTGAGCACGCTGTTGTGGTACTGGATGTAGACAGAGTCGGTCTGCACCTGGTTGAAGCGGATCTTGCCGTCGGCGTATGTGTATGCCTCGGCATCAATCTCCACCGGTTCGCCGTCGTATAGCTGGCGGAACACTTTCGCTGTGGTCACAGTGCCTTCGCGGAGCACGCGGGCGGAGAGGTCAATTTCAGAGCCCACGGCGATGGAGCGGCGTCCAATCTGGAGCGGCCGCTGCTCATACCAGTATTCGGTCCAGGTCTCTTTCGGCAAGGGGAGTGTGGCGAAGTCCATGTTGTTGTGATTCAGCATGAGCGAAGCCATGTTGGTGTTGGCCGAAAGGTCGAGCGATGTGAGGTTGTTGTTGGTGAGGAACAGCGTGTGGATCAACGGGTTCTTGCTTACATCCACGCTTGAAAGCTGGTTGCCGGCAAGGTCGACAACCATAAGGTAGGGATTATGGGTCAGGTCGATGCCGTTGAGGTGGTAGCCGACGTTGATGGAGCCGGAATAGTGGCCGGCGGTGAGGCGCACCAGATTCTCGTTCTTGCTGATGTCAATATCGGAGATGCGGGTCTCTGCTATATTCAGTGAGGTGAGTCTCAGGTTCTTGCTTACGTCCAAGGTTGATACGTTGGTCATTTCGAGCGTCAGCGATTCCAGCTTGGGGCATCCCGACGGGTCGCATTCGAAGATGGAGAGGTTATGGTAGCCGTCGAACGAAACCAGTTCGGGATAATCGCTGAGGTTGAAAGTGGGGGAGAGATACCCCACGTTGTCTACTTCAAGAATCCTGAGTTCCGGTTTGGGCGCACCGATTATTAACGGCGTGGCGGCGGTGAAGGGGTTATCGGAGAGATAGACGGCGAAAAGTTTGGTGAATGGCGTCAGGTCGAGCGACTGCAACTGGTTGTGCGACAGGTCGAGCATTTCCATATTGGTGCATTTGTCCAAATCTATGCCGGTGACGTACGCCCCTGCCACCCTGAGCATGTTGAGTTTGGAAGCGTCACCGTAGATTTTCACTTCACGGACCGGCGAGCAGGCAATGTAGGTGCCGTTTATCTCTCCGTCGGTGATTGACCACGGTTCGACTTCCACCAGGTCGCGGCCGAAACCGAAATCAATCTCGAAATCCTCGGTCGTGGTGGTCGTTCCGAGAGTGATGCCGAAACCGGCGGCTCCCTCCTCGACGGCGCGTGTGCGAATGGTCACAATCGGTTCATCATCAGCAGCAGCGGCGTTGGCTGTGAACGGAAGTGCTGTTGCCGACAGTGCGAAAAGTGCAATAAAGCGGTTGAAAAATTTGTTCATAAGCGGTTAGTTTTGTTTCCTTTTTTCGATTGGTTTTTATTTGACTGCGATTTTTGCGCTGTGGTGTCCGTTGGCATTGACTATGTAGATGCCGGAAGGCACCCCCGAGAGGTCGAACGACAGCTCGTCGCCGTTGCCGGAGGTATGCAGCACGAGGCGGCCGTCGGAGGCATAGACCTTGACATCCATCTCAGTGGCATCGCCAACGAAAGCCGTGTAGAGGCGGTCGCCGTCGCGGGTAAGGGTGAGGCGGTCGTTGTGGCCGTCAGCCGTGACGCCATGGAGACCCGACATGCGGATTGCTTCTTTAAGCCCGGCAAGCGCATTGAATTTTCCTGCGCCCCAGCGCTTCTGTTCGCGTGTGGAGGTCACCTGTTCATCACGCACTGAGCTTTTGCGGATAATCTCTTTTATGGCGTTGACATCGAGATAGGGGTTGGCTTCAAGCCAGAGTGCGATTGAGCCGGAGACGAAGGGGGTGGACATCGAGGTGCCCACTTCCTGTTTCCAGTAGTTTACGCGGTCGGATTCCTCAAGCTTGGCCTGGCACATGAGCTTGAGATATTCCGGTCCGTAATCTTCATTTTCTTCGATTGCCTTGACAAAGGGATAACTTACGGAAGAGATTATTGCGGAGCCGGGGGCGCAGACAGTGGGGAGATCGCGGCCGTCGGAAGTGGTGCCGTAGGAGGAGAAGCCGCTGATGCCGCCGACGGTGAAACCTGCGCCTTCATAGCGCGAAGTGCCGCCGTCAAGGCATACCCAGCGGTCGCGTGTGTTGTAGGAACCCACAACAATGATGTTGTCGGCCACGGCCATGTCGGAGATTGTGCCGTCGGTGGAGCCGTCGGTGAATCCCTCCACGCCATAGTTGTCCATCCAGGTGTTCTGCGCGTCGCCGTAGCATTCGATGCTGTGGCCCGGTTCGCCTTCCACCTCGAAGCCGAGCACGTAGTTGTCGTTGAGGTTTGATGCGATGTTGTTTATCACATAGTAATCCACCATGCCGTAGTAGCGGCCCGTTTCCTCGTGGATTTTGCCGCCCACACCTACATATCCTTCATAAGCCTTGCGGAACGTGGCATCGCCCACCACATCGTTGTCGGTTACCTGATAGGCATCAGAGCTGCAGTAGTATGTGCCGATGTTGTCGCCGACAACGCCCATGCTTTTCACTGTCCTGTAGCCGCGCGATTTGCTGTAGATCACGGCTTTGAGCTTGAAGGGGGTGGCATCGTCGGAGTAAATCTCAATCGAGCCGTTGCGTGCGGTGAAGCTTTCGGGGTCGGAGGGGTCGTACTGGAAGGCGTATGGATAGATGAGCGTTTTCACAGTGCGCTCCTCCTCGGTGAAGGTTTTCTTCAGGGCAATCTTGAGGTCGCCTTCGTTTCCGGCCGACACGCACACGATGCCTTTCTGTCCGAAGATGTCGAGCACCTGGTTCAGCGATGTGCGCTTGTCGTGTGGACCCTGATTGCTGCCGAGCGAGAGGTTCCACACCAGTGGCCAGGGGTGATCGGGATCGTTTTCGCGCAGCCATTCGGCATAGTTCTGAATGTCCTGTATTCCGAAGGCAATGAACCCGTCCTGAAGTTCTCCGCATGAGATGGCAATGGTGGCTTCAGGAGCAACACCATAGTATTTGCAGTTTTCGGTGACCAGAGTGGGCGTCTCGGGCACCTTGGGGTCAGCCCAGGGTTTTGCCACCGTGACAGGCCCGTTGTAGCTGCCCGACATGATGCCGAGCGTGTGGGTGGCATGGTAGGCGCCTTGCGCGTCGGTTGTGAAATCCTTGATGGTCAGAGGATTGTAGAATTTGTAATCCGGACCTTCCTTTCCCATGAACTGGTACCATAATCCCTCGATACGCGATGAACCGTCGGCATACCGGAAATTGATGTGATGCGGGTCTATGCCCTGGTCGATGATGCCGGTTATGACACCTTTGCCGGTGTAGGGTACTGACAGCCCGGCTTCCTGACTGCCCTGATGGATGAGGTCGACGCCCTGTTCGGCGCGGGCTACATCCATGTTGGTGTGAAGCTGACGCTGCAGTTGCAGATGCTTAACGCAATCGAGGGTTGCCATCCGCTCAACGTCGCTGATGGCGATATTTACCAATGCAATGTCGCCGAATACGCTTCGGACATCAAACCCGTTGGCTGTGAGGTCGTCGGCGGTGAATCCGTTGGCGATGCGCACAAATGCAAGCGATGATTCGGATAGTGTGCCGGCAGCTGTGGCGCGTGCGGCTTTCGCGGGAGCGCTCTGCTGTGACGGGCTGGTGACGTTGTCGCGACATGCGGCCATGCGCTGCCGCTGGTTGTCCGGGATAGCTTTCATGATTTTGTGCTGCCGGATTTCAGCCATACTTCGCAAATCAATCTTTTGTGCGAATGATGGCATAGCAATCACAATGAACGATAGTAAGAGTCTCCATTGTTTCATAGGCTGTATGAAATATTTTGATTTATAAGGATTGGTGGAAATTATGGTTAATATTGAATTGTTAATGCGGAGTTTGATTTAGTGATAATTCTGACACTGAAATTTAATTTGTAAAAATTAACGATTGATTTTAACTATTCGATTCCGCAGGAGAGTAATATTTATACAAAGTTAAATAAAATTCAGATTCAAAGGTGATACTGATGCATAAAAAAGTTGCCGAGCCTGTTATTTTTTAATTTAGTTTAATTGAAACGACCTGATTCTGCCGCTAATTCCGAGCCGCTTTTTGTCGGGAGCAGCCGGTTTGACGGCTGCCAAAAAAATGTATAAACGGACCAAGCCGAATTTATCAGTGCAAGGACATCAACATTTCTTCAAGACAATGCTTTCAACAACTTGTAGGGTCGCGACCTGTCGCGACGCAGGTGGGATGTGCAAATGAATGCCTGATGCTCAAATATGTTACGCAGGGTTGCAGTCGCGACAGGTCGCGACCCTACAAGTTGATGGATGCGACGTCAGGTTACAAGAATAAAATGCACCGAACTTTCAGCTTGGCCCCTAAATTCCTTAAGTAAACAGCATTGGGTCGCGACCCTACGACAAGCACCATAAATTATATAAAACCAGGAATAGTCAGTGGAGGATGCGCCAGGGGGAGGGATAGGGGTTGTTGGCGCGGTTGCCGAGGTTGTTGACGAAGCCGAGGGGGAGGCCGCCGTGGGTGAGCAGCACCCATCCGCGCGGAGCATCGAATCCGCCGAGCGATTCGCGGCGCAGGAAGGCAAGTGCCGTGTCGCGGTCCACGTCCACCTGCGGGAAAGCCCCGGCGCGGAGCGCCTGCGACAACGCCAGCCCCTGTGCCGGCACAAGTTTGCCACCTTTCAGCCGTCCGGCATCCACACCACGCAGAATCAGGTCGAGCGCACCATCAAGCTCCCTGAACAGGGGTTCATATCGCCGTGCCACAGCCTCCACTGTCTCGCCGTCGCGGCCAGGAAGGGCCACAAAATCGCCGTCGAGCCATTCGGCAAGCATGCCGGAGGCCTGTGCAGGCATCACAGCGCACGCATCGGCTTTCCCTCTCTTATTGGAACATCCTTTCGGCATGTGATTCCGCCCTGCCGACTGTTTCGACGCCTTACGCACTGACACTTCGACGGGCGTACGAGGCTCATATTCGCCGGGCTTGCGCAGCACGGCCATGAACAGTCCTTCGCCACGCACACGTCCGGGGAGAAAGCGCATCATCCCGCGGTCGGTCACGATGCCGGAGCCTTCGGCAGGGAGCGGCACTTCCACCCGGAGTGCACCCAGCTCCTGCGCCATGCGCTCCACTATCTGCTCGTTCTCGATGCGGTTGAAGGTGCATGTGGAGTAGATAAAAAAGCCGCCGGGAGCAAGGGCCGGCCACAGATTCTCCACAATCTCCCACTGGCGCGCGGCACACTCGGCCACCAGCGCGGGAGTCCACTGCGTGCGTGCCGTCTCGTCCTTGCGCATCATCCCCTCGCCCGAGCATGGCACATCCGCCGCAATGATGTCGAACCATCCGCCGAGACGCCGGAAACGCGCCGTGTCGCCACGGCTGACGGCCACATGCGGATGCCCCCATTTCTCCACATTTTCCTTCAGCACTTCGGCACGCCGGAAGTCAAACTCGTTGGCCACCACAAGCGCGTCGGCCGGCAAGGCATCGATGGCTGCGGTGGTCTTGCCACCCGGGGCAGCGCAGGCGTCGAGATAGCGCAACGGAGCATCCCCGCCGCCGAGCAGACGCGCCAGATGCCCCACCACATGGCCAAGAATCATCGACGATGCATCCTGCACATAGTAGGCGCCCTGGTGCATGGCGGGGTCGTGGGTGAAATCGGGACGCTGCGGCAGATAGAACCCCGCCGGACACCAGGGCACGGGGTCGGAGGCGGCACATGCCAGTACCGGCGAAAGCGAGGTGTCAGGATTTCTGCGCCGGTTGACGCGCACCGACACCACGGGGGAGGTGTTTTCCAGCGCATCCACAAGTCCGTCGGAAAGTGTGGGGAGATTGTCGGCTATGAACCGGCGGTATTCGTTGCTTACAGGCTGCATGTCAGAGCGGCATTATTTGGTTCCTGCGGGCGCCTGCGATTCGCCCGACTCCGGCTGCGCTTCGCTGCCGGCAGGCCGCGGTGTCTCCGACGGATACTGCACCCGGGCATGATACATGCTGCGCAGACGCGAGATGAATGTCTCCTTGATCTCCTTGATGTCGCGGAACGACAGCGGCGACTCGTTGTGAAGCCCGTCGGCCACCTGCCCGTCGATAAGCCTGTTCACCAGATTGCTGATGGCCTCGGGCGAATGGTCGGTGAGCGAGCGCGACGCAGCCTCCACCGAGTCGGCCATCATGAGTACAGATGCCTCGCGGGTCTGCGGGTTCGGGCCGGGATAGGTGAACGGAGCGGGATCAACCTCCTTGTCGGGATGGTTGCGGCACTCCATTGTATAGAAATATTTTGCCCGTCCACGCCCGTGATGCTGCTCGATGAGGTCGCGCACGGCCTTGGGAAGTTTGGCCTTTTCTGCGCGTCGCAGCCCGTCGGTGATGTGGCGCACGATTATGCCGGCACTCTGCACGGGCGTAAGGGCGTCGTGGGGGTTCACGCCATACTGATTCTCGGTGAAGAAGGCCGGATTGTCTATTTTGCCGATATCATGATAGAGCGCACCTGCCCTGACAAGCTGCACGTTCGCACCGATGCGGTGGGCGGCCTCGGTGGCCAGATTGCTCACGGCCATGGAGTGCTGGAAGGTGCCGGGACATTCGCGCGACAGTTCGCGGATGGTGCGGTTGTTGATATCCGAAAGCTCCACGAGGGTCACTGTGGACACCAGGCCGAACAGCTTCTCAACCACGAAGATGAGGATATAGGCGAACGATATGAGCACTGCATTGATGCCGAAATAGCCGATAAGACGCCAGGACAGCGCTCCGAGCGTGCCGGCCATCATCAGCTCGAAGCCCACGTAGGACGCCACGTAGGCCACGAATCCCACCAGCGCCGACCGCAACAGCTGGCTGCGGCGCGAGAGATCGCGCAGAGAGAAGAGCACGAACGTGCCTGCCACCATCTCCACCGACACGAACTCAAGCGGATAGGAGGCCGCCACGGCGCACAGAAGCACCTCTATCACATAGCTGAAGAACGCCGTGCGCGAATCGTAGAACACGGCCACCATTATGGGCAGTATGGCCAGCGGCACAGTGTAGATGCCGCTGCGGAACACCTTCGACACCAGCACCGTGAAGATGAAGAACACCACCAGCAGCAACAGCGGCAGCAGCACGAGCTTCACGCGCCGCACTCCGCCGGGGAGATAGAAATACATATATGTATACAGCATCCCCAGAAGCAGCATCACGAAAATGGTCTTGCCGGCATAGGAATTGATACGTTGCGAGCGGTCGAAGCTGCTCTGCTTGTCGAGCATCAGCTCATACGTCTGGAGCACCTGGTAAAGCTGCGGGGTGACAATTTCGGCAGGGCCGATGATCTTCTCCCCTTTCTGAATCAGTCCCACACCGGCCACCACCGGCTGTATGAGGCTTTCGCGGTACTGCCGCGTGGCCTCGCGGTCCTCCACAATGTTGGGCAGAAGCAGCGCCGACAGCCCTGCGGCCTGAAAGGCCCTGTGTGCGTCGGCTCCGCTCATGAGGCTGTCGATATAGGCGTAGGCTCCGCGCTGCGACAGATAGTTGGAGGTCTTGCGTGTGACGTTTACGTTGTTTTCATTAAACTTCACCTCCGTAAGCTCGCCACGGGCAATCAGCGCCGCCGTGGCAGCGTCGACAATACCCTGCCGGTACACACGCGCCAGAGCGGCCTCGAGCCTGCTGCGCATATGCCGGGGGATGGAATCGGCGGCGGCGATGCGTGCCATCACCTGACGTCCCTGCGCGTCGTCGCGCCGGAATATGGGCACAAGCGAGTTGTCGATGCTGTCGGTCATGCGTTTCACCGTGGCCGAATCGCGGTAGACAGGGATGTCGAACGGCGCCCGCAGCAGCGAATAGGCCCACGGGCGGTTCTCCTCGTAAGTGTAATGGTTCCGCGTCATGCGCGGCATGAAATAGACAATCATTGTGGCCGCCGCCACAAACGCCAGCGCCAGATAAACCTTGTTTTTAGTCTGCGACTTCATAAACTGAGCAGTCAGAATAATTTTTCAGATTCGCGCCACCTTCTCTATACCGTCGATTTTGCGGATTTTGGCGCAGAGGGCGTCCAC
Source organism: uncultured Porphyromonadaceae bacterium (assembly GCA_900540205.1). GTDB lineage: Bacteria > Bacteroidota > Bacteroidia > Bacteroidales > Muribaculaceae > UBA7173. The sequence goes on from UQER01000019.1 coordinate 16,360, forward strand.
CTCGGCCACATCGTTCACCAGCAGCGACATGTCGGCATGAAACACCTCCTTGTCGGCACGGATGTCGAGCGAGCGTATATCATAGGTGAGCTGCTGCGAGATCAGCTGGGTCAGATCGTGCAGGATGCCGTGGCGGTCAATCCCCTCGATACCTATGCTGGCAAGGAATTTCGAGTCACCGACATCCCATTTCACCGAAAGGATGCGGGGGCCGAAGCTGGCCTTGAGCATATTGGCGCGCGGACAGTCGAGGCTGTGCACCGTCACAGTGCCGTCGTCCTCGATGAATCCGAGCACGCTGTCGCCCGGTATGGGATTGCAGCACGGCGAGAAGTTGAAGTTGCTCTCGCCGTCGGGCTGCATATGCAGCACATACGTCTGCTTCGTGTCGATTTTCGGGCGCGCGGGAGCCTTGGCGGCCGCTTCGGCACCGGCGGCATCCTGTTCGGCATCGCTGCGGCGCAGCAGCTTGTTGAGCAAGCGCTTGGACACGGAGCTCTGCTTGTTGCGGAGCGTTTTCACCACATAGTCGTTGAGCACTATCTCCTGATTGCCCAGCTGCAGATACAGGGCGTCGCGGCTGGGCGCCTTGAACAGGCCCATCACTTTTGTGATGGCCACATTATCGTCGGTGATGCCGTTCTCCTTGAGAAATTTGGTGAAGATTTCGCGCCCGGCGGCAATGGCCGGCTGCTGCTGCTTGCGCAATGCGGCGCGCAGACGGGTCTTGCCGTTGGCCGTAGCAAGGAAGTCAATCCACTCAGGCTTTGGTGTCTGGCTCTGCGAGGTGAGCACCTCCACCTGGTCGCCCGATTTCAGTTTCTGGCTCAGAGGCACCAGCTTGTGGTTCACCTTTCCGGCTATGCAGTGGCATCCTATCTGGGTGTGCAGCGTGAAAGCCACGTCGAGCACGGTGGATTCCATCGGGAGCGTGAGCAGCTCCCCTTTGGGTGTGAACACCACAATTTCCGAAGCAAACAGGTTGAGCTTGAGCGTGTCGAGGAAGTCGAGGGCATTCGGTTCGGGGTCATCGAGAATATCCTTGATGGTATGCAGCCATGCGTTCAGCTCCGACTCCTCGTCGCCCTCGCCTACCTTGTATTTCCAGTGGGCGGCAAAGCCCTTCTCGGCAATCTCGTCCATACGTTTGGAGCGTATCTGCACCTCCACCCAGTTGCCGTCGGGGCCCATCACGGTGAGGTGCAGGGCCTGATAGCCGTTGACCTTGGGCACCGACACCCAGTCGCGCGTGCGGTCGGGATGCAGCCGGTAGATGTCGGTTATGGCCGAATAAATCTGCCAGCAGATACCCTTCTCCTTGGCCGGGTCGTCGCATTCGAACACGATGCGCGCGGCATAGAGGTCGTACACCTCATCGAAAGGTATATGCTTGGTCTCCATCTTGTTCCAGATGGAATAGGCCGATTTTACCCTCGCCTTGGCCGTGTATTTCAGCCCCATCTGGTCCAGACGCTCAAGCACCGGCGCGGCGAAATTCTCGTATATGCTGTTACGCGATGCCTCGGTGGCCGCAATCTTTTCGCTTATGCTCCTGAATGCCTCCGGATGCTCGTACTTGAAACTCAGGTTCTCCAGTTCGGTCTTTATCTCGAACAGCCCCAGACGGTGGGCCAGCGGTGCGTAGATGTAGAGCGTCTCGCCGGCAATCTTGTACTGCTTGTTGGGCGCCATCGACCCCAGAGTGCGCATGTTGTGCAGGCGGTCGGCCATCTTTATGAGCACCACGCGGATATCCTCCGACATGGTCAGCAGCAGTTTGCGGAAATTCTCTGCCTGTGCCGAAGCCTTGTCGCCGAAGATTCCGCCCGAAATCTTAGTAAGCCCTTCCACCAGCTGGGCTATCTTCTTGCCGAAGTTCTGCTCTATGTCCTCCACTGTGTAGTCGGTGTCCTCCACCACGTCGTGCAGCAGAGCGGCACAGATGGAGGTGGAGCCGAGGCCGATCTCCTGACTGGCAATCTTGGCCACGGCTATTGGATGCAGGATGTAAGGCTCGCCCGAACGGCGGCGCACACCTTTGTGTGCCTCCTTGGCGAAGGCGAAGGCCCGTTCTATTATTTCCACCTTTTTGCGGTGGTTGCTTTTCAGATATCCGTCGAGCACCTCACGAAAGGCTTCTTCAATCATGCGGTCCTCGGCCTCGGTGGTGAAACTGGCGTTGTTGCTCATGGGCGGAGGTGGATAGATTTTTTTGCATTAAAATCCAAAAATACAACAATTCCGCCATTTCCGCAAAAAAATCCCCGCGCAGACCCGGAAATATGCCGTAACGGCATCGTTTCGCATCCGGACTTACGCGGATAAATCAATTTTATACGGAGGAAAGATCACGGCCACCCGGGCACGGAGAAAGGCGCGCAGCCACTGCCGCCTGCACCGTTCACGACGGCCGACACTGCCGCTGCGGCCGCATCGCGCTGAGCCGCCAGATGCACGGCAAACGAGGCATCGGTCGGCGACGCCACCCATCCGAGCACCCCGGTGGCAACGGCATGCTCCAGTTGCCGCTTCACAAGCAACGGCATCCCGGCTGCCGGTTCGGCCGCCGTCCTGAAAGTCACCTCAAGGGTCATCGGCTGCGATTCGTCGTAAGGAAGCGCTTCGCCACCATCCACCCCGTCGATGCAGCTCTTCTCCACCGCTCCGCCGAGGGTGAGCAGAATGTCGGCGAACACCATCCGCGCCACCACCCGCAGCGCAGGCAGCTGGTCGCGGGTGAGCAGCGGCGACGAGGCCGCCCCTCCGGGAGCCGTGACGCTCCGCAAGGCCGTTAGTGCCATCATCTCGTCGGTGATGGTCTGGATGTTGAGTTGTATGTGAAGGCTCATAGATCGGTTTTTATCGGTTGTTTCAGCATTTTGTAAACGAGTTTTTTTGCATAGGCCTCCGACATGAAGAAGCCCGAGGGACGATGGGTGGCGAGCACTTCGTCAAGCACCACCCATTCATCGGACAGAGGGCGGTTACCCATCCGTTCGGTCAGCACTTTTTCAAGCTCCTGCCACATGCGCCGACGGTGCGGCTTTTCGCGTGGCGGGATGCGGTTATGGCGCCGTTCGCGCAATCGCTTGAAAGCATGGTCGCGGGTGATGTAAAAACATGGCGCACCGCCGTCGAGCGCTTTCCTTATGGCCGCGTCCATGCTCAGACGGCTTCGGCCGGCACATCCCTCACGCTGCATGCGACACACTGCCGCAAAGAAATCTCTGTTCCTTTTCTCAAAATTTTCCATAGTTCCCGTAATTTTTTCATTGGAGCCTCAGGGCTTTCACCGCTGATTGCAACAGCTCCTTTCCCGTTTGTGATTACGCGGCCGGTGTTTTTTCCCGGCCGCGTTTGCAAAGATAAGCCCATGCATGGGCAGTTTTTATTCCCACATGTGTTAATTTGAATTTAACAAATCCTGTCCGAATTCAGGATAGGCCTGCAACCATCGGAGCATCAGGGCATCGCGCACGCCGGTAAAGTGTGAAAAAGTTTTCAACAGGTCGCCCACGGCCACCGAGGCGTTCTCCACCTCCATGCTGTAACGCTCAGCGCCCACATTGCCGCTCCCTGCCTTTCCCATGAACGAACGGCTCACACCCGACACATCCTCGAACATAGCAATCTGTGTCTGCAGCAGCTGATGCACACCCAGGTCGGCCATCGGGGTCACCACCTGATGCGGCTCAGCCTCGCCGGCACGCGGCGCACGATACGGAATGACACCTCCGGGGTCGGCCCAACGGCGCGCCACCTCCTCCCACGTGTAGTCCGGAAACTTGCACCCTTCCGGAAAGAGCAGAACCCCTTTGGCGGCTGAACTGAGCATGCGGTCCATCACGCTCAGCAACCGGTTCACATGGCGCTGCTGGTCAATCACATCCTCCACAAGCGAATGCACATCGCCGTCGACAAGCGGATAAAGCTTCACCGCAAACGGATGGCACCCTGTTGGGAGGGGAGAATCATACTCATCGAGCACCGTCCCGTCGGGAGCGAACATCCGGCAGTGCCACACCACATCGATGGAGCGTTTCATGGCAATCTGCGGACGCCCTTCACGCCGACGGCGACGGTTTTCGCGCAACACATCGGCCTCCTTCTCGGCTGGTCCCACCCACAGCGTGGCTGTCTGCACGTCATGACATTTCAACCGCGCCCGGCACTCCAGGGTCCACACCTCAACCACGCGGCAGCGGCCGTCGGGAGCATGAAAGAAATCTGTTACTGCCCCGGAGGCCGACGGCGCTACAATTATCCCGTCAGGTGCCGCGGGAAGCGAGCCGTAAAGCTCGCGCAGCCATGCCGTCCGGCGTCTGTCGCATCGGCCGAAACGCATCACCAGTTCGCTGAAACTCATGTCGAGCAACCTGCCCACCATCTCCGTATCCGTCCCGCGGAAGTCGCCTGTCCCGCTTATGAAGAAGCGGTCGGGACTGACGGCATCCACCCATATGCCTGCCCCTGCCGGACGGCGTGCGGCCCACACATGGTGAATGGCCATGCCGGAAATCAGGAACTCCTCGAAACTGCGGGCGTCAAGCTCATCGAGCGCGTTGAAACGCCGCCATTGGCCGAGGCCGTCATCCTCAGCGGCACGCGCCGCACTGCTGTCCATACGGTAACGCCCCACCACTGCCTTCACCATCCGGCGAATCAGATTGTTTGTCACCGGCGCACGTCCGCCGTCGGCAAACAGCTCCCCTTCGGTGGTGAGATTGCCGAAACGGTCGCGCGTCACGTCACTCCACTGGTCGCCATAAGTGTAGCGCAGATAACGTCGGCGCCGCTCTCTGGCCGAAGCAAGGGCCACCCACGCATGGTGAGCCGCCTCAAGCACTTTCAGGTCTTTCTTATGTTTGTCCATTGTTGTCACAGATTAAGTCGGTTCCTATCAGCGCCACTGCACTCTCGTCCATCACATATAGTTCCGGACCGGGGTCGGTTATCACGTCAAGCACCTCGATGGCGGGAAGCGTCAGACGCCCCGGAGCGGCGCTCAACCGGAGGATACCACCGCGCTCCAGCACCGCCTGTGGATTCGCCACCCCTCCGCAAGCATATTTATTCCCCTGCCTGTAAGCCGGTTCCACATTGATCATGGGCACAACTGCCCGCTCCCAGCCGCTCAGCTTCACCGCGGTCACCCGCACAGCCGACGCCGGCAGACGGATCTGTAACGCTCCGGTGCTGTTGCGGCTCACGCTGCATGTCAGGCTCATATCGGCGGGGGCAAGATGCTCCACCGGGCCGTTGCGCAGCAGGTGGAGATACCACGCACGCATATCCTCGGCCACTCGGGCATCCATGTCCACTCCGTCGCTACGCGATATCACGCAGTCGGCCCTCAGTGGTTCAATGAAATGGCGCCGTTTCCACAGCGCCATCATCTCCTCTTTCGTATATTCCTTCCTCATAAGGTCACTCTGCCACGATTCGCATGTGGCTCTGCGGATAACGCAGAATCACGCAGGAACATTCGGTTATGATCACGGCCTCGGTGTTGCGCACGCCGCTGGTGCGCAGGTTTAGGCGCTCGGTACGGAACGGCACATGGCAGTATTTGGTGATGTATTCCGGATCGATCACCATGCCGCAGTCGCTGCGGCCGCAATGGTCGAACACCTCGGCAAGCATCACATAGAGGGTGCCGAATTTCGAATGTATCTCGGTGAAGTCGAGTCCCCACTTGGTCACCGTGGCCTCGTTCACCAGCACACGCTGCGACCCGAGCAAGTGCAGTTTCTCGATAAGCTCCGAACCTGCCAGAAGCACCTTTTTCGACGAGCCGGCATTGTGGCTGAAAGCCTGGCGGCAGAGCTTCACCAGAGTCTCGTCGGTCAGAGCGGCCGAGGCGTCGTAAGCAAACTCGTTGTCGGTCTGGTTCCACACACCGCCGGTGAGCAGCACCTCTTCCCCCTTTTCAGGGTCGGTGATTCGGGCCTTGCTGCCGAACAGGAAGTTTTTCTCCATCCCCATGCGCATGTCGATGATGGCTGCCTCCTCCTGGTCCGAGAATGTCCAGCCCACCTCCTTGTTGGCAATCTTCATGAACGTACTTTGCTCAACCTGAGCCTTGAAGATCTGGCAAAGGTTATCGCTTTTGGTGGGAAGCGACCCGAACTGCGGGGTGCACACATCCATTTCGGTGGCCGCACGGCCCATGCGCACAAACTCCGTGCCTGCAGGGATGGCCGGCACGCCGGTCACACCGGCCGAGATGGTGTTGTTCACCGGGAGTACCTTCACGCCGCCGTCGGTGATTCCAACCACGTAAAGCACGAGCGCATCCCCCTTGGTAGCTTTTACTGTCGGCACTATGATTGTGGTCGAAGGCTGGAAGATATCGTTGTTGTCCGTGTTGACGATAGCGGTGTATTCGCCCGGAGTTCGCTCGGTGCATGCCGCCACGGCGGTCTTCACTTTGGCCGACGATGGTTTGGTGTCGACCGAGTAGTATTCCACTTTCATCGAGCCGCAGTGGCGCGAACCTCCGTAGCGCGAAATCTGGTCGAGCGGCGTCGACATGGGGCGGATCTTCACAATCCGTTCGTCAATCTCGTTACGCAGCAGCCCGGGCGACACGCTGTCGGCCACCTTCGTGCTGACGGGCTCACCCACGATATGGCGCCCTGTACCTGCCACACCAACCACTGCGGCGGCAGCCACACCATGCATGCCGAAGGCAGCCTGCTCAAACACCTGAATCACTCCCCCCGTGGCATGCCCGACAGCCCACCCGAGCAGCCATACGGCGATAAGGAGCAATCCGAATGCAAGCACGCTTGCTCCACCCTCGTTTTTCAGCCAGCGGCTGAGTCCTTCACTCATTGAATTGAAAATCTTTTTCATTCCCGTAATTTTTTTGGTTTTGTTTGAATATAATTAACCGGTCCATCCTGAATTGGACGTATGTGCTATCCGATGCCATTTGCCGGCTCGTCGCTGTCGGGCTCATCCTTTTGACCATCCGTGCTCTCAGGCCGGCGGCGCAGATGCTCCAGCAGTCCAAGGATGCCGGTCAGACGTCCGAGTAGCTCAATCAGGGTTTTCAACAGTTTCAATGCTTTTTTCATAACTTAAAAGGGTTGTATCCATGTTGCGTTGATATATACAATATATATTATATAATGTGTGCATTCCTGCAGCCGCAGTCGTCACACAGGGTCACCACGGCATGTCACCGGGGTGCGCAAGCCTTTTGCGCGCATGTTTATCTGTCCCATATGGACACCCGCGGATTGTTGAGGATCATCGGCTCGGTTTCAGGTTGTACGTACGTTTCGCGTTGCCACGGCTCCTGTTCAAGAATGCCCGGCCGACGCATGAGCCGCTCTATACTTTCATTTCGGCCGCGCAGGTATCCGCGTTCTTCGGCCTCCGCCACAAGTGCCTCAATTTCCGAAAGCTTCACCATCCCGGAGTCATTGGCGGCCGCCGGTTCTCCTGCACCGGGAGGGTCGGAATCCTGCCGGACTGAGGAGGGTATCGTCGCCCCTGTTCCGGTGGCTTCGCCGCACGGCAGCTGCTGCTCCGCACCGGTGTCCTCCTGCTCAGTCTGCTCGTTTTTTACATCTTCGCCATTCTCTTTGTCCGTATTATTTTCAGATGCAATCGCGGCCACAATAGGCTGTGTGGCCATTTTGGCAACTTTTAACTTTTTTTGTGTTGACATTTCCATTGTGCTCTCGTTATTATTGTTTATTTTTGTAAAGTTTTGATTGTAGAACTTGAATCGCCCATGCGATGTCTTCTTGAATTTGTGTTTACAAATTTACGTTCTGCATCATACCTGTTATGACCCTAAAAATCCGGGATTCTTGAATATCCCCCCTTTCGCGGAATATTCCTGCAGTCCTTCCTCTACCGATTCTTTCTTTTTGAGCATTTACCAATCTTATCGTAATCTTTTTCAAAATACCTTTTTATAGCAGAAAACACCACTTAAACCCCTTGACTTGTCCCGTCAACCGCAACGTGCATCCGGCCTACAGCCCGAAGGCACGTGGTTTCGGCGGATATTGAAGTCTGACATGATTTCATTGCTTAAACCATATTATACATTAATCTCATAGTTAGAAAAACTATCATAACGTATTGATTGACTGGTAATATTACTATGTATCTGTGTAAGGGAAGTCGTGAGATTTTCCTTACTTTATTTGTGTACAGTGCCAGAACGAAGGGACGCGCCACTCTGCATCGGCCGATACCTCTTCGCCAACCGCCGACAATTCAACGTATCTGCGGCGCATCCCGCCAACGGCCACCGCAACCGGAGCGTCGAGCGCACCCTCAGCCTCCAGGCCAACAAACTCTTCAGCCACACGGCTTCCTCGGTCGCCGCCCAGCGTAAGGCGCCCCTTGAAATGCGATGCGAACACATTGAACGCCACTCCCATGATTTTTGCGGAAGCGCTCCCTGTGTCATAGCGCACCCTGAGCACAAAACGCGCATCAGCTCCGTCGGCGGCATTCCTTATGTCATACAGGCCATTGTCGCAGCTTAACAACAAACTTCCCCTCCACATCAGCAACCTGTTGCAGGCACCTGTCCCGTAGTCAACCGCCGACATCTCCACTTCTCCTTTGTGACGCCACACGCGGACCATGCTGCCGTCGGCACGTCCCAGCCAGATTTCGTTTTCCCGACTGTCATAACCCACACATACCGCATCGCCTACCGATGCCAATGTCTCCACTCTCGAACCCGACACTTTCACCAGTTCACCACCTGCAACTGTCAGCACGCACTCCCCTCCCGGCATCGACGCCCTGCATATGGCGCCGTCATTGCCGACCGGACGCCCGGTCAGAAGACGCACGGCATGCACACTGTCGGTGGCATCGAGTGTCACCAGATGCACACCGCCCGCTCCTCCGGCAAGCACTCGACGCCGCGAAAAGTCCCAGCTCGTATTTCCGCCGGGCATCTCAACTACGGCATGTATCGGCCCGTCGGTGATGCGTGCGCTACTGCGTGAATTATCGAATGTGAGCATCCGTCCGGTCAGCAACACTCCGTGCTGAACCATCCGGCTCCGCGTCGACAACGGGCTCCTCCCTGCCTCGCCACCCTCAGGCGGAAGAAATGCACGCAGCGCTCCATCCACATAGCACGCACACCCGGCACCTTTCAGCGGCCATAATCCATATGTACCCGAAAGGACCCTTCTGCCTGTGCCCGTTCCGAGTTCGAGAGTCACAGCCATTGAAGTTGCACGTTCATCAGGGAACATCAGCATGGGCGACAACCCCTCGACATGCAGTCCCGTTCCCGACGCTACAGCCACCGCCACCTCTTCCGCACTGCCCACAGACGCCACTTTCGTTTCCACTACAATGCGCCACTCCTCACCGACACTGTCGGCCGAAGTCGCTATCATGCTTGCAGGTGAAAAGCCGTTTTCGGCATCACGCAACGGGTCGGCCGCCACAATCAGATCTCCCGCCACGCAACATGCGCCATAGCTCTCCGCGTCGCGCCATGTTGGCGACCCTGTTCCCTGCGCTTGCCGCACGCCATCTTTACGGAGCGCGAGCACACGTTCGGCAGCCGTGTCGGGCGAAAACGGATATTCGTAACTTCCCTGTTCAAGCCACAAGCCATCCGCAAGCGTGTCGGCGCACAAACTGCGCAGCCGCGTCGACATTCCCACCGACGAAGCCATCACGCCGCCCAGACGCGCCTTCACGAGCACCGTCCCGTCCTGTCGACGCGACATTGTGGTTGTGCAACGTGTTTCCCGCCTCACAGGCTCAACCGGCACGGTGCTTTCCACCACCACACGCCGCACTATCCTGCACCACGGCCATGGCAACGGCCTGAACCCCTTCAGCGCCACATTGTAGGCCGTGCCGGTCATAACGCCACCCGACATCACCGTCAGCGCCCCGTCGGCCGTCAGCTCATGCTCGCCGGTGCACTGGAATCCGCCCCCGGCACACGTCATAACAGCCGGACCCGTTGCCACCGTGTCGCCGGCGGCATCTTCAAGCCGATACCGCAACAACACCGGCTGCAACATCATGTTAAGCCCGGTGGCCTGCTTCCACAACCCGTCGTAGGCCCGCAGCAGCTGCGCACCCACGGCATCGGCATCCACTGGATTCAGTCTGCTGGCAGTTGAAGACGTCGCACCCTTCAGCGCACACCCCGTCACCGTTTCTGACAACCTCACTTCCGACGATGCCTCGAAACGTAACGGCGGTAACGCCGGCATGACACCGTGCATGGTCACCAAGCCCGAAGCGGCATAAGTAAGATAGACCGCAGGACTATGACGGAGCAGCACCCTCACCACACCGGGCTCCACAACATACGCAGCCAGAATTTCACCATCAACATCACCCAACTCCCTCAGATTGCCCGAAACGCCCGTTTCGGAACCGGAGCCGTCTGCATCCCGCACAATCACGCCGACCCTTGCACCGGTCTGCATCAGCACCCCGCGCAGCCCTGTGCCAGGCATATCGAACTCCGCCACCGGCACCATGCTGTCCTCACGCAGTCTCACCGGGCGCCCCACGGCATTCCACACCCCGTCCTCACCTTCACTGCGCCTGACATTCACACCTTTCACAAGCTCTCCACTGCGGAGTCCACTCCACATTCCTCGAGTGCCGCCAATCTTCTTTTCCGTTCTCATTTTTCTCATATGTTGACAAAGTGTTTTATATTGTTTCATCCTATGGCCTTTAATGCATTGTAGTTGCATTCTCAACACCAATCTGCTTACAGATCGTAAGCTCGCCGGAATATGCAAATTTAATGCAATCCGCAATCCGCAGGCTGCCCTAAAAATCGCTTTTTCAACAATTTGCACTCATTTTCCCACGCCCCCGCCACATCCTATTGTTTATTCATTGGAAAACTACTATCTTTGCTCGCAATTGCAACCTTAACTTATAATTTTAACAAGCCAATTGTTATCATGGACAACACAACACATCCCGAACGCCGGGTCCGTGCCCTCGAGAAAGTGGCAGTCCGCTTCTCCGGCGACTCCGGCGACGGCATGCAGCTTGCCGGCAACATCTTCACAAATGTATCGGCCGGTATGGGCAACTCCGTTTCCACATTCCCCGATTATCCCGCGGAAATCCGCGCCCCGCAAGGTTCGCTGGGCGGCGTGAGCGGTTTCCAGGTCAGCGTAGGCTCCGGCGTACACACTCCGGGCGATGAATGCGATGTGCTGGTAGCCATGAATCCGGCCGCACTCAAGCAGAGCTACAAATTCCTCAAGCCCGGCGGTGTGATCATCATCGACATCGACGCCTTCAAGCCCGATGGCCTGAAAAAAGCCCTGTTCGAGACCGACGACCCCATCAAGGAACTCGGCATCACGGCACAGGTGGTTGAAGTGCCTGTCACAGCCATGACAAAGGCTGCCCTGGCCGACTCTGACATGGACATCAAGGCCGTGCTGAAATGCCGCAACATCTTCACGCTCGGACTTCTCTGCTGGCTTTTCGACCGTCCGGAAGAGAACGCCCTGAAAATGCTGCACGAAAAGTTCGCCAAGAAACCCGCCGTCTACGAGGCTAATGCCAAAGTGCTCCGCGCAGGCTACGATTTCGGCCACAATGTGCACGCATCTGTATCCACATATAAAATAGATACCGACCACATCCGCCCGGGCGTCTACACCGACATCAAGGGTAACGAAGCCACCGCATGGGGACTTATCATGGCGTCTGAAAAATCCGGACGCCCCCTCTTCCTGGGCAGCTACCCCATCACTCCCGCCACCGACATCCTGCACGAACTTGCCAAACGCAAGGACCTCGGCGTAAAGGCATGCCAGATGGAGGACGAGATTGCCGGCGTATGCTCGGCAATCGGTGCATCGTTCGCCGGCTCGCTGGGCGTGACATCCACATCCGGTCCCGGTCTGGCCCTCAAGAGCGAAGCCATCGGTCTGGCCGTAATGGCCGAACTTCCGCTGGTGGTTATCGACGTGCAGCGCGGAGGTCCCTCCACCGGACTCCCCACCAAGACCGAGCAGACCGACCTCAACCAGGCCCTCTACGGACGCAACGGCGAATCGCCTCTGGCCGTGGTGGCTCCCACATCGCCCACCAACTGCTTCGAAATGGCTTTCGAGGCATCACGCATCGCCATCGAGCACATGACTCCGGTCATTCTCCTCTCCGACGCCTTCATCGGCAACGGCTCGTCGGCATGGCGCATACCCGAGGCCGGCGAATATCCTGAAATCAAAGTGCCCCGCGTACCCGAAGAACTGCGCGAGAACTGGAAACCCTATGTGCGCAACCAGGAAACCCTCGCACGCTACTGGGCCATCCCCGGCGAGGACAATCTCACCCACCGTCTGGGCGGCCTCGAAAAGAACCCCGCCACAGGCGCCATCACCACCGATCCGGCCAACCACGCCAAAATGGTGCAGCTGCGCCGTGAAAAGGTGGAACGCATCGCCAACGACATCCCCCTCCAGGAGCTCGTATGCGACTCTCCTGAAGCCGAAACCCTTCTGATCGGATGGGGTGGCACCTACGGCCATCTCTACACAGCCGCCGAGGAGCTTAACCGCGAAGGCATCCCCGTGGCGCTCGCACAGTTCCGCTACATCAGTCCGCTGCCCGCAAATACAGGCGAAATCCTCTCCCGATTCAAACGCGTAATTGTGGCTGAGCTCAACTCCGGCCAGTTCGCCGACTACCTGCAGGCACGCTTCCCCAATGTGGAAATCCGCCGCATCAACAAAGTGGAAGGCCAGCCGTTCCTCGTCAAGGAAATCGTGGACGGCGTAAAGCACCACCTCAGCTAAATCAGCTATCTCAGCTAACTTAGCTACAATAGCTATCATAGCACCCAACCCAATCAACAAAACCACCAACCTGATCAACAACAATGGAATTCACTCCAAAAGATTATAAAAGCGACCAGCCGGTGCGCTGGTGTGCAGGATGCGGCGACCATGCTGTGCTCAACTCCCTCCACAAGGCAATGGCCACCATCGGCGTGCCCCCTGAAAAGACTGCCGTCATTTCAGGTATCGGATGCTCATCACGCCTCCCCTACTACATGAACACCTTCGGGTTCCACACCATCCACGGCCGCGCGGCAGCTGTTGCCACCGGTTTCAAGGTGGCCAACCCGCAGATGACAGTATGGCAGATTTCGGGCGACGGCGACGGCCTGGCCATCGGCGGCAACCACTTCATCCATGCCGTCCGACGCAACGTCGACATAAACATGCTGCTGCTCAACAACAAGATATACGGTCTGACCAAAGGCCAGTACAGCCCCACCTCCGACCGCGGCTTCGTGTCGAAATCATCACCATACGGCACCACCGAGGACCCTTTCATCCCGGCCGAACTGGTGTTTGGCGCACGCGGCAACTTCTTTGCACGCACCATCGATGTGGAACTGCAGACCTCGCAGGAAGTGATGGTGGCCGCAGCACGCCACAAAGGCACATCCGTGGTTGAAATCCTCCAGAACTGCATGATTTTCAACAACGGCATCCATGCGTTCGTGGCCGACAAGGAATTCCGTGCCGAGCGCACCATACATCTGCGCCACGGCGAGAAGATGATTTTCGGCAAGAACAACGACAAAGGTCTGGTACGCGACGGCTTCCTGGTGAAGGCCGTGACAATCGGACAGGACGGCTACACCCTCGACGACGTCCTGGTTCACGACGCCCACACACAGTCAAACTTCCTGCACCAGCAGCTGGCCATGATGGACGGACACGACCTCCCGCTGGCCATCGGCGTGATCCGCGACGTGGAAGCTCCGGTCTACGACGAGGAAGTATCGCGCCAGGTTGAGGAAGTCCGCGCCCGCAAGAGCTTCACATGTCTGCGCGACATGATTCTCGCCGGCGACACCTGGACCGTATCCTGACACCGCCACTTAATTAAGGGTTCACCATACGTAAGGCGTTGTGTCAAAATGCATGCATTTTGACACAGCGCTCAATTTTATAACCGGATGGCGAGGGTGCTGTCAGTTATCGACCTTTGGTCGCTTTGCTTTGCAAAGAATGGTTCAGATGGTAGGAGCCAAAGGGTGAGGGTGAAGGGAGTTGACTAAGGTCAATGACCGAACCCGTTATCGGCTTTAGCCGCTTCGCTTGAGAAGAATCCCTTAGGCGACGACCCAGATGGGCCATTATGACACGCCCTCTTATGTCTTTTTTGCCACTACGAAACTCACAGCCACCACAATCAGAACAATCCCCCCGATCTCACGCAGCGTAAGCTGCTCGCCGAACACCGTCACGCCGATAATCACCGCCGTTACAGGTTCCAGCGCACCCAATATGGCCGTGGGAGTCGAACCTATGTAATGGATGGCACGCGTGGTGCACAACAATGAGATGGCCGTGGGAAACAGAGCCAGTCCCAGCAGATTGCCCCATAGCCACGGGGTAGCAGGCACCGTTATTCCGCCGTCGTAGACAGCCATCGCCACGAAAAGTCCCCATCCGAACAGCAGAACATAGAACGTCACCACCGACGTAGGCACCTTTCCCAGGCCCGAACGGTTGATGTACACCAGATAGACGGCATAGCTCAGCGACGACAGGAACACCAGCGCCGTGCCGGCCACACTCAGCGTGGCTTCCCCCTCGCCGTTATACAGCATCCATATACCGCCCAGCGCCATGAGAATGCATCCCACCGTGCTCAAGCGCAGACGTTCGCCGAACACGCACGTCATAATCACGGCCACCATGATGGGGTACACAAACAGCAGGCTCGACGCTATCCCCGCATCCATATAGTTGTAGCTCAGGAACAGCGTCAGCGACGACAATGCGAACACAAGCCCCAGTGCGCCGAGCGACACCATCACCCTGCGTCCCACCCACAGCTGTCCGCCACGCCGCCGGGCTATCAGCCACATCATAGGCAGTGCGAACAGATAGCGGAAAAACAATATCCCTTCCGCATTCATGCCGTCGGCATAAAGCGGCAATGCAAACAGCGGGTTCATGCCGTAGGTGGCCGCAGCCACCATCCCAAGCACATAACCCTTCACCTTTCCGGTCATCTGTTCTGGAACTGTGTGGGCGACATGCCCGTAAGATGTTTGAAATATTTACCGAACGACGACTGGTTGGTGAAATTCAGCTCATAGGCCACCTGCTGCACATTCTTGCCTGAGTATCGCAGCAGATTCTTAGCCTCCTGAAGCACATACTGGTCTATCCACTCGGCTGCCGAACGGCCTGTGGCCTCCTTGATGACCAGCGACAGATATTTCGGCGAAATGAACATCTTGTCGGCATAGAACGAGATGGAACGCTCACTGCGGTGATGCGTCTTCACCAGACGCAGAAACGTCTGCACATACGACAGTTTGCGCGAATGCGAACGGGCCATATTGGGAATCCTCTCCGCCTCCTCGCCGTAGGCCATGAGCTGATAGGCCGCGGCACTCATCAGCGCCCGCGCTATATAGCGGTTATACGGATTGAGATCCATGGCGTTCTTATGCAGCAAGCCGAAATATTTAATCATAAGGTCCAGTTTGTCCGGAGTGAGTTCTATCACGGATTTCGCTGCCGTAAACAGGTTGGTGTTCACCGCATTCAGGTCGATGTTCAGATCGTAGACAAACTTGTTCGACAGGAACAGCAGATAGCCGTCAAGCTCTTCACCCACCCAGTCTATGGGCTTGAACACTCGTTCGGGCGCCACAAAGGCAAGCGAGTTTGGCGGCACTTCTATGGTGTCGAGGTCGATGGTAATCTTTATCGTACCCTTCACACTTATTATTATGATATTGCCGTCGAATCGGCGCGCCTGCGGGGCGTAGAAATATGATGTATTCGTTGTGACATGGGTAAGGATATAATCCTGCCCGAGATGGCTGTAGTCATCGCTCACAGTCTTCAGCCTGGCTATCTGTGAAAGGCGCAGTGGCGTGTCCTCGAGTTGTCGTTTGCTTTTCATTGTCTTGTTTTTGGATGCTACGCCACAAGCAATTGCGTGTGGCGTGTGTGGATGATTGGCCGTTTTGGCTTAGCAATTTATTCCAAATATAGGCATTTTTCGGGTATTATCTCTATTTTCACCACAAAAATCTTCTTTTTTCGCCTTTTCATCCAGGTTTTGTTAACTTTGCGCCATATTAATCCGTCGGCAATGACAATCAAGCATCCTTCCGGCTCCCACACACAGGCTGCCAAAGGCAAAAACGGCATCCTGGGCAAGATTCTCAAATTCGCCATCCCTCTGGTGGTGAGCGTGGGACTGTTCGTCGTGATGTTCCGCGACATCGACTTCAACGAAATGATGACTGTCATACGCAACGACTGCGACTTCCGCTGGATTGCACTTGCCCTGGCTCTCAGCATTGCGCCCATGTTTTTCCGCGCCATGCGCTGGCGCATCCAGCTCCGGGCCATAGGCGTCACCTCCCCCCTCCATCTGCTTGTGTTCAGCATCTTCGGCACCTATGCCGTCAACCTTGTCTTTCCCCGTCTGGGCGAGGTATGGCGCTGTGGATTTGTGGCCTACCGACGCGACGCACAGTTCTCGGCCGTGTTCGGCTCGATGGTGGCCGACCGCTTCGCCGACCTCCTCACCGTGCTCATTCTCACCCTGCTGACCTTCATCATAGCCCACGAGCCGATCATCGACTTCGTCCGCACCTATCCGCAGGCTTATAATGCCATCCTGGCCATCCTGACATCCCCCTTCACATGGATTGCCCTTGCCGCGGCACTGGCACTGGCATGGTGGCTGCTCACACACTCGCGCAACAGCGGCATCCTGAAAATAAAAGCGTTTCTCCTCGGCTTGTGGAAAGGCTTCGCCGCCCTCGCTTCCATGCAGCACAAAGGCCGGTGGCTGCTGCTCACAGTGGCACTGTGGGGATGCTACTTCCTCCAACTCGCCATCCAGTTCAACGCATTCCCCATGACACAGCAGATGCTTCACCAGCACGGGCTCCTCGTGCCGCTCGTCTGCTTCGTGCTGACAAGCATCTCCATGGGCATCCCATCCTACGGCGGCATCGGCCCTTACCAGACCACCATGCTCTTCGGTCTGGGCCTCTTCATCCCATCCGGCATGGACCACACCGCATTCCTCACTCAGGGAGCCGCATTCGGCAATCTCATCATCGCCATGCAGACCGCCCTCACCATCCTTCTCGGCCTCATCACCTTCGCCTGGATCGCCCTCAACCGCCGCCACACCACCTCGGCTCACTGACATTCCCGAACCGCCTGCCGCCACAAACCTATAATTCTGATAATTCTTATAAGCTCTTATAAAAAACTCTCAAATCTCCTCTCCCTACATCCGCGAGGCCGAACCCGGCGATTTCCTCCTCGGCATCGGCCCCGACAGCACCATCCCCCTCACCACCCACTTCACCCTCCGCAACTAATCATCACCTATAATCCTCCGATCCAAATCCCTTATCTGAGTTTATCAAAATTTATCTGAATTTATCAGAGCTTATCCCTCAGCCGGGCTTCCGCCCCGGCTTTATTATTACATCCAGGTTGGCGGCCAGGTGGTGCGTCAGGGCGGGGGCGGCTTCGGGGCGTGCGGATACTATGGAGGTGATTATCTGGGTGATGGGGAGGGGGCTTTCGTCGGTTTCGGCAAGGAGGCGGTCAGTGGGCATGGTTGCGGCGGCGAGTGGGTTGAAACGCTCACCGAGCGAGATGTAATTGCGGGGCGAGGCGGCGAGTATCTGCCGGGCCAGTTCGGGTTTTCCCCGGAAGCCGTGCCATATCCACGGCTGCTGCGGACGCATTTCACGCTGCAGATGCAGCAGCCGGTCGTAACGGCGCACGCAATGGATTACCAAAGGCTTGCCGACGGCCTCGCTCAACTCAATCTGCCACCTTAGCACTGCTTCCTGCACATCGTCGGATGCGCCGCGCAGGCTGTCAAGTCCGGCTTCTCCGATAGCCACCACCCGCGGGTCGGTGGCGATGGCCTGCAGCATTTGAAGACTTCGTTCAAGTCCGGCAGCATCGCAAGTTGCAGTGTCCCACGGATGGACGCCCACAGAGAACACCGCGTCGGGATAGTCCGCCGACAGCCTGGCGAACTCCCCCGGACGACAGCTGACTATGGCGTCGCGCCACCGCTCCGGATTGTGTGTATGGCAATCGAGCAGAGCCATTATTCAATAATAAAATCGCTTCCTGATAGTCCTCGCGGAGTTATGGGTCAATGGGCCTCAAGCCAGTTGCTCCCCACTCCGGCCGACACCTCAAGCGGCACAGAGCCGCTGTAGGCGCCCTCCATCTCCTTAACCACAAGAGCCTGCAGTTCGGCAAGCTCGTCGGCCACGACGTTGAACACAAGTTCGTCGTGCACCTGCATCACCATGCGCGACTTCATGCCACGGCTACGCATGGCATCGTAAATCCTTATCATGGCAATCTTTATGATGTCGGCGGCCGACCCCTGCAGCGGGGCGTTCACGGCATTGCGCTCGGCATAGCTTCTCACAGTGGCGTTGCGCGAATTTATGTCGGGCAGAAAGCGTGTGCGTCCCATAATGGTTTTCACATAGCCATCCTTTCGGGCACGTTCCACCGATTCGGCAATAAACTCCTGGATGTGAGGGTATGTGCGGAAATACCCCGTAATCAGTTCCTTGGCCTCGGCGCGGGGAATCGACAGACGCTCGGCAAGCCCGAACGCCGAAATGCCGTAAACCGTGCCGAAGTTGGCCGTCTTGGCCTTGCGGCGCTGGTCGTCGGTCACCTCCTCGAACGGGACATGATAGATTTTCGCCGCCGTGGCGCGGTGGATGTCAAGCCCCTGACGGAACGCCTCGGTCAGTTCCGGATCGTTACTCAGGGCGGCGAGCAGTCGCAGCTCAATTTGCGAATAATCGGCCGACAGAATCACACACCCGTCATCGGCGATGAATGCGCGGCGCACCTCCTTGCCGTCCTCTCCGCGGATAGGGATGTTCTGCAGATTGGGATTGGCCGACGAAAGGCGCCCGGTAGCGGTGACAGTCTGATTGTAAGTGGTGTGGATCTTCCCGTCGGCGGGATTTATCAGTTCCGGCAGAGCGTTGACATAGGTAGCAAGAAGCTTGCGCAGTTTGCGCACATCAAGAATCAGCCCAACCACCGGATGGTCGCCGCGATGCTTCTCCAGAATCTCCTCGGTGGTTGAGAAAGCACCTTTTTTGGTACGTTTGGCTTTGGGGTCGAGTTTCATCTGGCCGAACAGGATTTCACCCACCTGCATGGGCGACGAGATGTTGAACTGGCAGCCGGCAAGTTCATACACCTGCTCCTCAAGCTGGCGCACGCGTGCGGTCAGCTCCTTCGACAGCCGTGCAAGCTCCATCGGGTCAATCCGCACGCCGGTGATTTCCATGGCCGCAAGCACACGGGCAAGCGGCAGCTCCATATCCTCCAGCAGGCGCATCTGGCCGGTCTCTTCAAGCAGTTGCCGCAGGGGTGCATGCAGGCGCCTTACCACATCGGCCTGCTGACACACGCGCGCCACCTCCTCACCCGTCGGCAGCGCGGCATAACCCTTTCGCTGCTCCTCGGCGTAATCGGCAATCTGCAGATGCAGCACACTCATCACCACTTCGGCGAGCCGGTGGCGCATCTCAGGCTGCAGCACATAGTGTGCAAGCGACGTGTCAAAATAAGCGGCATTCACACCGATGTCCTCACGGTGCAAAAGCACCATGTCACGTTTTATATCATGACTGACAAGCAGCACCTTATCGTTTTCAAAAAGCGGCCTCAGAAGTTCCATCACGTGTCGGCGCCCGGAAGCATCCACAGGCACGGCCACATAACGGGCCAGACCTTCGGCCACAGAGAATGCCACGCCACGCAGCTGTGCTGTCATGGCTTCCGCTCCTACGGCATAAAGCGACACACCGATGGCCTCACCTCTGGTGACCGCCTCGCCGACAGCAGTTTTAATCTCCGCATCCGATTCGAGCAATCTGTAATCGCCATCCATCGCCATCTCCACTGCCGGGAGAGCCGCCTCCCCGTCGGGGGCATCGATGAAATCGAACAGCGACGGCTGTGCCACCGGCTCCGGCGTCGGTTTGGCCGGCTCGGCACCCAAGCGGGCAAGAAATGTCTTGAACTCCATGCGGCGGAATATGTCGCGCAACTTCTCCGTATCGGCCGGTTCGCGGCGCAGTTCGTCGAAATTCACCTCAATGGGCACATCACGCTTGATGGTGGCAAGCATTTTGGAGAACCGGATGTTTTCGGCATTATCGCGTATCCTAACACCCAGCGCTCCTTTTATCCCATCGGCGTTGGCCAGCAGATTCTCCACCGAATCATACTCCTTGATGAGTTTTATGGCGGTTTTCTCACCCACGCCGGGACATCCGGGGATGTTGTCGATGGCATCCCCCTCGAGGGCAAGCAGGTCGATCACCTGCAGGGGCGATTTCAGGCCGTACAGCTCGCACACCTCTTTCGGGCCGCGCAGCTCTCCGCCGGCCCCGCGCATCGAGGGCTTCAGCATCAGCACCTTGTCCGACACCAGCTGACCGTAATCCTTGTCGGGCGTCATCATGTAGGTGGTGAATCCCTGCTGCGATGCCTGCAGGCTGAGGGTGCCTATCACATCGTCGGCCTCATAGCCCGGCACCTCGAAGATGGGGATGCGGTAAGCCTCCACAATCTCCTTGATCACAGGCACCGAACGGGTTATATCCTCCGGCTGGGCCTCGCGGTTGGCCTTGTAGGCGTCGTAGAGTTCGTGGCGGAACGTAGGGCCGTGAGGGTCGAAGCACACGGCTATGTGGGTGGGATTCTCCTTGGTCAGAACCTCCTGCAGGGTGTTGCAGAAGCCGAATATAGCCGAGGTGTTGAACCCCTTCGAGGTGATGCGGGGGGCACGTATCAGAGCATAATATGCCCTGTAGATCAGCGCGTATGCATCAAGCAGAAATAATTTTTTATCGTCCATGTGGTCTGTATTGAGGTGATGGGCCGCCATGCGGCACACATCCTACAAAGTTAACAATTAGTTTAGCAACAGGGATTGTTTCCCGATTTTTTTGGCTAATTTTGTATTTCTAAACCGACCTGCCTCCGCAGGCGTTACTTAACATGATGGGCAACGGATCAACTGAAACATCGCAACGTCCGCTTATCGGACTCACGCTCGACGGCCTCCGCGCGGTGGCTGCCGAATGCGGGCTGCCCCGTTTTGCCGCCGGACAGATGGCAAAATGGATCTACGACAAACGCGTCACCACCATCGACGCCATGACAGACCTCTCCAAGGCCGCACGCCAGAAGATGGCGGCGCTGGGCTACACCGTGGGCCGCGAAGAGCCCCTCTCGCGGGTGGCCAGCACGGACGGTACGGTGAAATATCTGTTCCGCGGCGCACCGGGCCGCGATGTGGAGAGTGTGTATATCCCCGACCGCGACAGGGCCACGCTCTGCGTCTCCTCGCAGGCAGGCTGCAAAATGAACTGCTCCTTCTGCATGACCGGCCGGCAGGGATTCCACGGCAACCTCACAGCAGCCCAGATTGTCAACCAGATTCTCTCCATCCCCGAAAGCGAAAGCCTCACCAACATCGTGTTCATGGGGATGGGCGAACCGCTCGACAATCTCCAGCCCGTGCTCGATGTCATAGAGATTCTCACAGCCAAATGGGGATTCGCATGGAGCCCCAAGCGCATCACCGTAAGCTCCATCGGCAAACTGCACGAACTTCAGCAGCTCCTCAACCGCACAAAGGTGCACGTGGCCATATCCATACACTCCCCCTATCCCGCCGAACGCCTCTCGCTGATGCCTGTGGAGAAGGCGTTCCCAATCAAGGAGGTGATAGAGCTGCTCCGGGGCTACGACTTCGCCCACCAGCGGCGCCTGTCGTTTGAATACACAATGTTCGAGGGCGTGAACGACTCGCCCCGCCATGTGCGCGAACTGGCGGCACGCCTGCGCGGACTCGACTGCCGCGTGAACCTCATCCGCTTCCACGCCATCCCCGACAGCCCCCTGCATCCGTGCTCCATGGAGCGCATGGAGCAGTTCCGCGACGCGCTCAACGCCCAGGGCATCACCGCCACCATCCGGGCATCGCGCGGCGAGGACATCATGGCGGCCTGCGGTATGCTTGCCGGCCAGAACAATTGCCAATAATATCTCCTTTATAATTGCATATAACCATCCATCATTCTGACATGACACGGTTCTTTTCCATACTCCTCCTTGCACTGGCAGCCCTGACTGTCAATGCTGCCGAACCTGACATCACTTTCGAGGAACTCACTTTCGATTTCGGCACCATCGCCGAGGATGGCG
This sequence comes from uncultured Porphyromonadaceae bacterium, assembly GCA_900540205.1. Lineage (GTDB taxonomy): Bacteria > Bacteroidota > Bacteroidia > Bacteroidales > Muribaculaceae > UBA7173. The sequence continues at coordinate 38,649 of UQER01000019.1, forward strand.
GTCCGGTGAAACATGAATTCAAGTTCACCAACAACGGCGACGCCCCCCTGATGATCGTGAACGCCACGGCATCGTGCGGATGCACCCGCCCCGACTTCCCCAAAAAGCCGGTGGCCGCGGGCAAAAAAGGCGTCCTGAAAGTCACATATCTCCCCAAGGGACGTCCCGGCGAGTTCAACAAGACCGTCACCGTAAAGACCAACTCGAAGAAACACAAGAAAGTCACCCTCCGCATCAAAGGCTTCGTGACCCCTGAATCATGACAACGATACGCTCCCTTACCATAGCCCTGGCACTGCTCTGTGCCGCATCGCTCGGCGCACAGGTGCGCTGGCTCGAGACCACCCATGATTTCGGCGCGTTCCACGAGGACGACGGCCGGGTGAACTGTGAGTTCCGCTTTGTCAACGAGGGCACCGAGGATGTGGCCATACGCGCCGCACGCGCTTCGTGCGGATGCACCACCCCCTCCTACACCAAGACGCCCATCGCTCCGGGCGACACCGCCACTGTGGCCGTGAGCTTCAATCCCACAGGACGCCCAGGGCGCTTTTCCAAAAGCGTGACCATCGACATTGCCGGAGCAGGCGCCGGTCCGCGGCAGATGCTGGTAATCAGCGGTGTGGTAATCGGATCGGGCAACACTCTCCGCTCACGCTATCCGGTGGAACATGGCGCCATGAAACTGCGCACCACCCAGCTCCCCTTCGGCACAGTGCTCAAAGGGAAAGCCAAATCGGCCTTCCTGGAGGTCTACAACGCGTCGTCCGAACCTATTGTGCCACAGTGGACATCCCTGCCCGCGCATTTCCGTCTGGCCACGTCGGGCACCGACACCATCCCTGCGGGCGAGCAGCTTGTCTATTCGCTAACTCTCACCCCGTCGCAGACATCGCTCTACGGCATCCTCACCGACTCCGCTTTCATAGCCCTGCCGGGGCAGGAACCGCTGAAAATCGACCTCACAGCCATTCTGGAGGAGGATTTCTCACGCCTCACCCCCTCACAACGCGAAAAGGCTCCGGTGGTCAGCGTCGACCCGTTGCGTGTTGATTTCGGCGAATTCCCGGCCGGAGGCGAACCGGTGACCCGCTCGTTCGTCATCGAAAATAAAGGCAAGTCCGACCTGCTCATCCACCGCCTATACACCACCGACCCCGGCGTATCCGTCGCCGTCGACAAAACCAAGGTGAAGAAAGGGCAGCATGCCACAGCCACAGTGACTGTGACGCCTTCGGGACTGCCTGCCGACATACTCAACGCCCACCTGCAGCTCATCGCCAACGATCCGGAGAATCCCATCACCCTGATCCGCGCCGTGGGCGTGGCAAAATAATCAACCCCGCCCGAACGCAAAAAACTCTCTTCCCCACATGGCCAAAGACCTCCTCAACCGGTACATCTGGATAATCGACACCATCCGCCGCTACGGGCGCATCTCGCGCCGCGAGCTCAACGAATGCTGGAGCCGTTCGCCCTACAGCGACGGCGAATCGGAAATTCCCCGGCGCACTTTCTTCAACTACCGTCAGGCCATCGAGGAGATTTTCTCGCTCAACATTGAGTGCGACACCTCAACCTACGAATACTACATCGTCGAGCCGGAGACACACAACATCACCGAGTGGCTCCTCAACTCATCGGCCACAAGCGCCGTGCTGCAAGGCTCACGCGACATAGCCTCAAAAATCCTGCTTGAGGAAGTGCCTTCGGCACGCCACCATCTCGCGCCAATCATCGAGGCTCTGCGGCAGAACCATCCAGTGAGCTTCGACTATCATCCCTACAACCGCTCCCAGCCATCGCGCGATGTGGTGATAGAGCCATACTTCCTGCGCATCTACCGCCAGCTGTGGTATGTCACCGCGCGCAACACCGCCGACGGCAAAATCAAGACCTACTCGCTCGACCGCATCACGAACCTGAAGATTCTCCCGGAAGTCTTCACACCACCGGCCGACACCGACCCTGTGGAATATTTCCGTGACTCGTTCGGCATCATGGTCACTCAGGCCAAGCCGAAAACCATCAAACTGAAAGTTGACCAGCGCCAGGCCAAATATTTCCGCGCCCTGCCGCTCCACCCCTCGCAGCAGGAGATGCTCAACGACAAATACTCCATCTTCACCTACCATCTCCGCATCACCCCCGACCTCGTGGCACAGCTGCTGAGCTACGGTCCCGCCGTCACCGTCCTCTCACCCCCCGAACTGCGCGCTATGCTCCTAACCGACCTCCGCGCCACCCTCGCCAACTACACCACCCCCGAACCCTCCGCCCAACAACCCTGACCAGCCCCGTCCACTTGCCGCCTGATTCCGGCCTTACCATGTTGTAGGGTCGCGACCTGTCGCGACTGCAACCTTGTGCGTTCCAAACTGTTACTGCGGTTATAACGGCTACACGGCAGTCGCGACAGGTCGCGACCCTACAATTTGACGTCACCTCGTTTAAATTTATTCCTCAAATTAGTGACATTGATCCTAATCTGAAACATCTCTGGTTACCTGACCAAATGCTCCGATATTTCGGCTCGCGTCGAAACAAAATCCGCCCCGACGCGGGGCGGATTATGTGTTATGTCAACTTAGGCAATTACAGTCCGGCATAACCGGGATTCTGCTGCCATGTGGGGTGCTGGGTTGACAATATATCGCGCGACAGCGGCAAGAGTCGGCGGTTCGGGTCAGCGGAACCCTCGCGTTCCACCCAGTGGAACTGTGTGTGGGCGTCATCATCCCAGACCTTATATCTGTTTTTCTCACCCCAGTCTGCTTCAAACTTGCCGAAGCGGATAAGGTCGTTGCGGCGCCATGGCTCAAGGATGAATTCGCGCGAACGCTCGTCGAGCAGTTCATCCATAGTTGGGTTGGCAGTAAGTTCGGGTGCGCTTGAGCAGCGGCGCACCTGGTTGAACAGGCTCATCGGGGTGTCGCCGTTGGTGGCCTGTGCGCCGCGAAGGATGCATTCAGCCTTGGTCAGCAGGATATCGGCGAAACGGAAAATCGGGTAATCGTTGGCCTGCTTGCGGTTCCACATTGTATAATCCACTTCACGCGGAGGAAATTTGAAGCAGCGGGCACCTTTCCTGATATTGAGCCATGCCGTTTTGTTATTGATATTTGTGGCGGTGAACGATGGCTGTTCCGTGTCTCCGAATGCATAAATCGAACCGTCATCAAAATCGAAATCCGCAACATATTCAAGCTGCATGCTTCTTGAAGTAGGATTTGACGGATTCTGGAACAGCATAACCGGATCGTCGGTTTTGTTATAGTTTGCATCAAACCTGTACTGCGGGCCCTGAAGTATGATTCCATTTCGCTCATCACCGGGAAGATTGAATCGAGCCACAGCCTCTTTTGTGAGCGCAAAATTGCCTGCAATGCTCACAGTCGGCTCCCATCCGAGCGGATAGGGACTACATTCTCTATCCTTTTTAAACCCGAACCAGCGGTACCATGTGGCGGTACCATCAACCTTGCCATCGGGGTCTACATCGAGGGCGTAGATAAAGTCCTTTACATGCACGCCGTTGTCGGGGAAGAATTTCTGTCGGTATCCCTGTCCGAGTTCAAAAACACCGCTCTGAATGATTTCATCACACCAGCGCACGCAATCATCGAGCTTCGGGTTGGGTGTGCTGCCGTCAACCTTAGTTATGTCGTTGGTGTAGACACCCCAGTTCAGATACAGTTTGGCAAGCAACGCCGCAGCCATCCAGTAGTTCGGACGCCCGTAGGTGGTGTCATCGTTGGCTTTGCTTAGCGCACCGTCCTGCGACAGGGTCGACAGCAGTTCCGACTCTATGAAGGCGGCCACTTCGGCGCGCGGCCTGCGGGGAAGAGCGCACACCTCTTCCTCAGTCAGGACATGGTCATATATTGCAAAATCACCGTACAATTCCATCATCCAGAAATGACAATATGCTCGCATTACTCTCAACGGCGCTATCTCAGGATCGTCGGGCGTAGATCCATAAGTTTCGATAAGCCGGTTTATATACCACAGACCGTTCCAAGCATTAGAATATCCCGAATGTGCACCCCAATGATCCAAAGTGAGCTGATGCACGGATGGATTCAGATACCTGCCATCGTCGTAATAGTTGCCATAAGCGAAACAACATCCCATAACTTCGTCACCCTGCAACACCACAGCTTCACCGAAATCGCGATCGAACCATCCATTAAGACAACGGTAGGCTCCGTCGAGAATGGAATATTTGTACTGCTCATAGTTTTCGGGATCGGGCACATTATCCTGATAGCGGAATATGATGCGGTCAATGTCCTTGATGCCGAACACGTATTCATGATAAGGTGTGCTCACAACCATAACGTTGGGCGTTGCCTCGTCGGCGGTCTGCGCCATGGCCTGCATCCCGGCCGACACGAGCAGGGCTGCGGCTATATATCCTGTAAATTTCATATGCAGTGATTCTTGATTGGTTTGATTTCTTTCTGTTTATCTATTCACGAATTTAAGCACCTTGTCGTTGGCCACAATCACGTAGACCCCGGCAGGGAGTGCGGTGAAATCGAGGGCTACTTCCGTGGCCGACTGTCCGGCATAGGCCATGCGCCCTTCGATGGAGAATGCCTTGTAGACAAACGCGCCCTCGCCGGGAGTGATGGTCACAACACCGTGGCTCGACTTGATGGTGATACCCGAATCGAAAGTCATCAGAGTCTCTTCAACCGACGACATATCGCCGTCGAAACTCATGTTGGCCAGATCCTCCAGCGGGATAGTCTGCGGAGCCTCGTTGGCGGTGGTTATCACAGCATTCCCCTCAGAGAAGGTAATCTCCGTGCTCGTTTTAATCTCTATCCGCAAAGGCTCGGCGCCAACGCGGTCAATCACAATGGTGAACGGCTTGGTCTCTCCCCTCGCCACATTCACCCCGGCCATCAAGACCAATAAAATGAGTGATAGAACTGATTTGAAATGAAACATTTGGTATAGATTTATTAAAGAATAGTCGCACGCTTGCAAAAGTAACTAAAAACCCTCTAACTACCCCCCCGATTGTTAATTATAGTTAAAGACAACCCCGGCGTGATGGACAGGCCATCGCGTCGGGGCGGATTCTGTGTTTTATGTCAATTGTGTGGGTTACTTGCGATATGCCACACGCACCAGCACGGGGTAATGGTCGGAGGGTACGCGGCGCACCTGCTGCTGCAGGTCAATTTCAGTGGGCGAATTGCCGTCCTTCTCCTTCGGGGCGGATTGTTCCAGAGGGGTCCAGTAGCCATTGGTAAGCACGCCATAGTTGCTGACTTCAAATCCCGGCGAAACCATTACATGGTCTATGCGGCTGTCCGTTTTGACATCGGGCAGAAAGTCGTTGAACGTGCCGTTCTCGGCAAATCGCAGTCGTGCTGAATCGTATGCATCCTTTAGGACGCCCGAACCTGTGAATATCCTGAATATCTCGTTGGTCTGGTCAACGTTGAAATCACCCGTAAGGATAACAGGGGCGTCACCGGCTATCTCCTTTATTCTGGACACAACCAGTTTTGCCGACTCACGCCGAGCGGTGACACCTATATGGTCCATGTGCAGATTAAAGAAAAACAGGGTGAACCCGGTGCGCTTGTCGCGGAACTTTCCCCATGTGCAGATGCGCGGACACACGGCGTCCCATCCCATGCCGGGACGGTCGGGCGTCTGCGACAGCCAGAAGTTGCCGTCGGCCAGCTTTTCGAAATGGTCGGTTTTATAGAATATGGCCGAGTGCTCTCCGGCATCTTTGCCGTCGTCACGCCCTGCGCCGATGTAGTCATAGCCGTCGAGCCGCTGCCTGAGGTTTTCAAGCTGGTCGAGATAGCATTCCTGAGTGCCGAAAATATCCGGTTGCTCCCAGTTGATCTGGTCGCAGATTACCTTGCAGCGCTCCGTCCATACGTTGCCGCGTATCGAATCGTCACTGTTTTTGTAACGGATGTTGTAGGAGCCGGCCATCAGACTCTGTGCCCCTGCCGCCAGTGTGCATAAACAAGCGGCCAATATGATGAAGCCCCGTTTCATTAGTCAGACTATTTATCTGGGACGACGCATCACGGCGCGGCGCAGGAGAATTTCGGTGGGGAAGTGGTCGGAATATCCGTCGAGGAACACACCGGCCGAGAACGTGCGGCGCGGATAGCCCTGACGGTTACCTTCGGTGTCCTTCAGGAAGTTGAAGTTGTTCACCTTGGCCTGCCACAGGTGCAGGCGGTTGTCGCCGGTGTTGTCCTCCAGAAGCGAACCGCTCACAATGATCTGGTCAAAGAGGTTCCATGCGCTGTTGTAGGCCAGCGTGCCTATACCCTTGTCGAGAATCGACCAGAAGGGGTTGTAGAAACCATGCGCGGGCACGCCTTTCATTTTCTTTGCGGCTCCGAGCACCTTGGCGCATGAGGGGTCCTGAGGATCATCGTTGAGGTCCCCCATCACAATGATGCCCTCGTTGGGGCGCACGGCCCAGATGGAGTCGGCGATATGCTTGCTCAGGGCTGCGGCAGCCTCGCGCAGCGGCGACGACTGCTCCTTGCCACCCAGACGCGACGGCCAGTGGTTCACGATGATGCTGACGGTGTCGGCGCCCAGACGGCCGGTGACACACATCTGGTCGCGTGTGCGGAAATCGGGCTTGCCGTCTACTGTAAGTGTGGAGTTCGACACACCCATGAATTTGAAGTAGCGCGGATTGTAGAGCGCGCCGACATCCACGCCGCGGCGGTCGGGCGAATCGTGGTGAACGATGGAGAGATTCCAGGGTGTGCGGCCCTCCTGACGCAGACGGTCGTCGACAGCCTTTACCAGATCCTCAAGCACGGTGCGGTTCTCAATCTCGGATACACCGATAAAGGCCGGTCCGTTAGGAGTGGTGGGAGTGGTGAAGTTGGTGATGGCGCGAGCCAGATTGTTGATTTTCGACCAGTATTTTTTCCCGTTCCATTGGCGTGCACCCTTGGGCGAGAACTCAAGGTCATACTTCCCGTTGTTGTTGATGGTGTCAAACAGGTTTTCAAGATTGTAGAATGCAACACCGAACACCTGATACTGGCGCTTTGCGCCTTCGGGTGTGGATGCATTCTGGGCGGTGGCCCCAAAGGCCATGAAAACGGCCAGAAGCTGAAGCAGAATTTTTTTCATTTGTATTTCGATAGATTATTGGCTAACTTAAAAAACTCCCAACTTCAAATTTACAACAAATTCTCTAATAACCTACAATTTTAATCCTTCGGCCACAAAATTTTAAGAAATTATCACTTCCCGCGCCAGACCGATCAGACCGTCGAAGCCATCTGCCATGAACACTTCCGGGACATAAACGTGCCCGAAACATTCCACCTCGGCATCCTCGATTCCTCCGATGGCCTCAGGTGTGAGCACAGGGATGTCTGCCAACGCCCATCCCGGATGCCCGGCAGCCTTATACAGCGCCTCTTTCAGCACCCATGCCGCAAGCAGTAACTGCGGCTCCCGGCTCCACAGAGGCCATTCAGCCTCGCTCAGGAACCGCCGCGAAATGCGTGCGAGCTGTTCATACCGGTCACACCCCTCGGCGTCCACCCCCACTCGCCCCGGCTTAGGGCACACTGCCATAGCCGCCAAAGCGGCGCAATGCGATAGGGAGATATTCAGTTCAGACCCTTCTATACGCGGCGCTCCCTCGGGTGTGTGCATCAGCGTGGCACCGTTGCCAAACCTTCGCCCGATCAGTTCAGATTTCACCTGCTGCTGCAAGGCATACGCATCCTGCCGGCTGCACGCTGCAGATTCAGGCATCCTCACGTGCTCCAGATATAATTCCACTCCCCCCGGTCTGTCGATACGTAACATTTTTTCAGGCAGTCTGTACCTCCGGCATTACCTTTACGCGCACAGATGCAATGCGGTGATGCTCTATGTGCAGCACAAGGAAACGGCAGCGGCCATACACCATCGGTTCCTTCTCCTTGGGGAAATCACCCTTGATGGCCAGCAGCATCCCGGCCAAAGTCTCGCAATCCCCGGCAACGGCGGCATAGTCCTCAGCCTCCAGACCGGTGATGCGGAAAAAGTCGGTGAGCAATGTCTTTCCCTCAAATATATATGTATCGTCGGGCAGACGCTGATAGGTCACCTCCTCTTCATCGTACTCATCATTGATGTCGCCCACAATCTCCTCGAGCACATCCTCCAGAGTCACAAGCCCCTGCGTACCGCCGAATTCATCCACCACGATGGCCATATGGATTTTCAGGCGGCGGAAATCCTCCATCAGGTCGTCGATCATGCGCGATTCCGGCACGAAATAGCATTTCCTGACAAGCTTCTGCCATTCGAATGCGCTACCGGCATCGGGGGTCGACCCGATATAGGGCAAAAGGTCGCGGGCGTAGAGCACCCCGCGGATATCATCCTGGGAATCACCGAACACGGGCAGACGCGAATAGCCCGTCTCCACCACCACCTTCATCACTGTGGGGAAATCCATGTCGGCATCGATGCCCACAATGTCCACGCGCGGGGTCATCACCTCCGCCGCGGTGGTGTCGCCGAAACGGAGAATCCCCTCGAGCATCTCCTTGTCCTGACCGGCCTTGACATCGGTAATTTCAAGCGCCTGACCAAGCTCGTCGGTGGTGATGTTGCGGCTCTGGCGCGTAACCACCATGTTCACAAGCTTGGTGGAATGCACCAGCACTGACGACAGCGGGAAAAACAGCTTCACCATCCCGTCCAGTCCGCCCACAGCGAAACGCGCCCACCGCAGCGGCATGGTGTTGGCTATAAGCTTGGGCAGAATCTCGCCGAAGAGGAGGATAAGGAATGTGAGGATAACAGTCTGGAGCACAAAATCGAGCCATCCGGGCATGGTGGCGAACAGTTCGCTCAGGGCGAAACTCATCAGCACCACTATGGTGACGTTCACAAGATTGTTGGCAATCAGAATGGTGGCGAGCAGGCGCTCGGGAGCGGCGAGCAGATGCTTTATGCGCTGCGAGCTTGATGATTCATCAAGCTCCTCGGCCTGCTGGGGGGTAATTGAAAAAAAGGCGATTTCGCTGCCGCTCACGAATCCGGACACGAAAAGTCCGATTACGGCAAGACACAAGGCTACTATCTGCGCCGCCCCGAATTCCACATTTACAGGCACGGCCGAGACTAAGAAATCATAATTGGTGAAAGCGCTGAAGAGGCTTTCGACAGATGGTAATGGGTCAGTATCCAACGTTACAGGTTATTGATTAAACTTGCATGCATACAAGCCGCTTATCGGCAGGCTTATAGCCTTTAAACTGCAAAGTTACATAAATTTCCCGACTTTCAAAACTCCACGAATGCAAGCGGCAGGGTGGAGCGCACCGACGGGAGGCGGTACACCTTGTCGGCGGCAGCCAGTAGCACCGGCACATCATGGCCCGCAAGCTGCTCATACTCCAGCAGAGCCTGGCGGCATGCACCGCACGGAGCGGTAGGCGTCGGGGTAAACTCCCCGTCGGTGCCGCGCGCCGCGATGGCTATCCGCTCGAATTTCGCATCCGGATAGCGCGCGTGGGCATAGAAACATGCCGACCGCTCGGCACATGTGCCCGAGGGGTAGGCCACGTTCTCCTGATTGGAGCCGGGCACCCGCTCGCCGTTGCTCAGCTCTATGGCCGCCCCTACCCTGAACTGCGAATAAGGCGCATAACTGCGGAAAGTGGCCTCGCGAGCCATCTCCACGAGTTCGCGCTCAGCGGCCGAAAGCTCGTCGTATGCAAGTTCGTCAAACTCCAGTGTGACTTGTTTTTTATTCATTGCAGAATTATAAGGGATGTGTTCATGAATGATGAAGGTGCTGCCGAACCTCCGGGTCAACCGTGCGTCCCGACATTGAAGAGGCCAGGCAACGCCCTCGTGTTTTTTAATTGCATAAAGTTAGCCCTTAATTCCGGAGTTTCCAAATGCTTCGGCCACAATCGGCAGCAGTCCGTGCATAATATATAGGCACATCCATGTCTCTGTGGGCCATCAGTCGTCGTGGTGATGATGCTTGTGATGATGCTTCTTATGTTTTTTATGATGCTTTTTCGGTTTCTTGTGATGATGGCCGTAATCGTAATAATAGCCGTCATCGAAATCGTATTCATACTCATGATTGATTCCGGCATGCGTCCTTATCGTGCCGCACGACGTGGCCGCCAGCCCCGTAAGGATGCAGGCTATCACCAAAAACAGAAATCCCGTCCGCGGACGGATGCCTCTATGCGCTCTCATAAATCCTGATTATAATGGTTATACCTGAAATATTGTTTTTTTTTGCCGGCTGCAACCTCACCGCCGACCTTATTGTATAATTATTTACATTTCAACAGCATTCTTTGTTCGCAGAAATCCCGTTTATCTGCAAACCGCTCCTCTTCCGCTGCACTTCAAACAAGCATCACCGGTCCTCTCTTATACATATATTCCGTCACTTTTTTTGCAAATCGGCCTGATTTTTTTTGCCGTTACAAGCTAATTCACTAATTTTGCGCTTCGAACGCATTATGCCTCCACGGATGCGCGCCCACACGGGCTTTCCCACGAAGGCACACCGGCGTACTGAAACAGTGTAACCAATTCTTTTTTCAACCGTCATAATCCATGGCTAAAAAAACTCAAGAAACCACTCCGGAAACCGGTCTGGAGAACCTTAACGACTCCCTCACGGCAACAGTGCAGAAAGTGCAGGACAACAAGAAAATCATCACAATCTGCTCGCTGGCTGTAATCGCCGTAATCGCCATCATCCTCGTTTACATCTACGCTTTCCGCACCCCCGGCATACAGAAAGCCAACGACACCATCGGCGCAGCCGACCTTCAGCTCGCGCTCGGCAACGACTCCGTGGCCATGGCACAGTACATGGACCTCGCCGACAACGGCAGCTACGAGGCCGCCAACCGCGCCGCTCTCCAGAGCGCCATCCTCCTCTACAAGGACGGCAAATATGAGGAAGCCCTCAAATATGCTGAAAAATACTCCGACAAGGACGAAATCATCGGCGCAGGCGCAAAATCGCTCAAGGGCGACTGTCTGGTGAACCTCGACCGCCTCGACGAGGCCGTGAAGGCATTCAACGAAGCTGTCAGCGTAAGCAACAACAACCCCGCCTACACCCCCTTCTTCCTCATGAAGCTTGCCCGCGTCTATGCAGCCCAGGGCAACCACGAGAAGGAAGCCGAAGCTTACGGCAAAATCGTGGAAGACTATCCGCTCTACGGCCAGTCGCACAACATCGACGTGCAGAAACTGCTTGACCGCGCCAACCTTCAGGCCGGCAAGTAAGCGCCATCGCTGACTTCACAGGAAACAGGCCGGCACCAATTCGGCCCGTTACTCACCTCAAATAACGATATCCATGGAAAGGCTCTCCTCCGCACCGCGAGGATAGCCTTTCTTGTCAGAACCCCCTTTTCAAACGCAGAAAAGAACCATGTCAACCAATACTGTCGACCAACCCAAGAAAGTGACCACCTCCACAGTGGCCCGCATGAAACAGCAGGGCGAGAAAATCGCCATGATCACCGCCTACGACTACACCATGGCATCGCTCGTCGACGCCTCCGGCATCGACCTCATCCTCGTGGGCGACTCAGCCGCCAACATTATGGCCGGCTACGAGACGACACTCCCCATGACCCTCGACCACATGATCTACCACGGACAGTGCGTGACCCGCGGCGCAAAACGCGCCATGGTCATCGTGGACATGCCGTTCGGCACCTATCAGGGCGACGAACTGCTGGCGCTCCATTCGGCCGTGCGCATCCTCAAGGAATCGGGAGCCGCAGCAGTCAAACTTGAAGGCGGCCGTGAAATCAAAGGCTCCATCGAGCGCATCCTCTCCGCAGGGGTGCCGGTGATGGGCCACCTGGGCCTCACTCCCCAGTCGGTCAATAAATTCGGCGGCTACGGCATCCGCGCAAAAGAGGACGCCGAGGCACAGCGCCTCATCGACGACGCCCTGATGCTTCAGGAGATAGGCTGCTTCGCCCTGGTGCTTGAGAAAGTGCCCGCACAGCTCGCCGAGAAAGTGGCCAAGATGCTCACCATCCCCGTAATCGGCATCGGTGCAGGCGCCGGAGTCGACGGCCAGGTGCTTGTGCTTCAGGACATGCTCGGCATGAACCGCGGCTTCAAGCCCAAATTCCTGCGCACCTACGCCAACCTCGCCGATACAATCGTCGATGCGCTCGACCGCTATGCCGCCGACGTGAAATCGGAAGCCTTCCCCACCCCGGCCGAAAGCTACTGATTCCGTTTGCTTTTCTCGCCGCAAAAATCTATCTTTGCGTCTATGAAGTTATCCCATTGCGCCCTGCTGCTTGCCGCCATTGCATCTGCGGCCTGCACGGGGACGAAAAACAACGCATCCGCTTCCGACACCGTCGCACAGACAGCGCCGGCATTGCAGTCGCGCTACGTGGCCGACCCCGACTCGCTGCTTGGATTCGTGGTCGCACAGACAGCCATAGGACCGCGCGTGCCGGGATCGGAGGCCCACGGCAAGTGCGTTGACTTCATAACCTCGTCGCTTGAAAAGCACGGCGTCACCTCCGTCAGCATTCAGGAAGCCCCGGTGACCACCGCCGACGGGACACGCCTCACCGCACGCAACATCTTCGCGTCCATCAATCCCTACGCCACCGAGCGCGTGCTCCTGCTCGCGCACTATGACACACGCCCGTGGGCCGACAACGACCCCGACCCGGCCATGCACAACACCCCCATCGACGGTGCCAACGACGGTGCCAGCGGAGTGGCCGTGCTGCTCGAGACGGCACGCCTCCTTGGCCCCGTACCGCCCGATTCCATCGGCGTTGACCTGCTGTTTGTCGACGTGGAGGATTCCGGACGCTCCGACGGTCCGGATTCCGACGCCACCTGGTGTCTCGGCTCCCGCGAATGGGTAAAACAGATGCCCTACACACCGGCCAACAAGCCCCGCTACGCCATTCTGCTTGACATGGTGGGCGGCATCGGCGCCAAATTCCACCGCGAACACTTCTCCCACCGTTCGGCACCCGGAGTGGTCGACCGCGTGTGGGCCGTGGCCCGCCAGAGCGGTTACGGAGACCGATTCATCAACACCACCGGAGGCGCCGTAATCGACGACCACATAAACATCAACAACGCCGGCATCCCCTGCATCGACATTATCGAAAGCCTCAACGATGCCACAAGCACGTTCAACCCCACATGGCACACAATGGCCGACAACATCAAGGCCATCGACCCGGCGTCGCTCAAAGCCGTGACCCAGACCGTGCTTAACACCATAATCACCCCCTGACCAATTCCATCACCATGACAATAAATCAGAAACAGGACGAAATCATAGCGGAGATGTCCGACATCGACGACTGGATGGACCGCTATTCCTATATAATAGACCTGGGCAACTCGCTCCCCCCCATCGCCGAGGAATTCAAAACCCCGCAGCACCTCATCGAGGGATGCCAGAGCCGTGTATGGCTCAACGCATCGCTCAATCCCGAGGGGAAAGTGGAATTCACCGCTGATTCCGACGCCATCATCGTAAAAGGCATAATCTCAATGCTCATCGATGTGCTTTCGGACCACACTCCGCAGGAGATTCTTGATTCCGACCTCTATTTCATAGACCGCATCGGTCTGTCGGAACACCTCTCGCCCACCCGCTCCAACGGACTGCTGGCCATGGTGAAGCAGATGCGCCTCTACGCCCTGGCCTTCAAGCAGCTCAACGAGGCCAAGTGATACCCATCCCACCCACGGCTGCATGCCGCACCTCCCCCCCACAGTGCCAACACTACCCGTTACCCCGATTTTTAACCCTTAATCCCAATACCTCCTTATGTTCAAGAACCATCCCAAGGGACTGATCCCCGCCGCTCTCAGCAACATGGGCGAACGCTTCGGCTACTACATCATGAACGCCGTGCTCGTTCTGTTCCTCTGCTCGAAATTCGGCCTCAGCGACGAAACCAGCGGTATCATCTACTCCTGCTTCTACGCCGGAATCTACATTCTGAGCCTCGTGGGCGGATACATCGCCGACAAGACCCAAAACTACAAGGGCACCATCATCAAAGGCCTGGTGATAATGTCGCTCGGCTACGGCATCCTGGCAGTGCCCATCCTCTCAACATCCGACAACATCTCCTGGCTCCTTCCTCTGACATGCTTCGCGCTGTTCCTCATCGCCTTCGGCAACGGCCTATTCAAAGGCAACCTGCAGGCCATCGTGGGTCAGCTCTACGACAATCCCCGCTACTCGGCCCAGCGCGACTCCGGCTTCCAGATTTTCTATGTGTTCATCAACGTGGGCGGCCTCATCGCACCCTTCGTGGCCCCGATGCTCCGTTCCTGGTGGCTCGGCGTGCATAACCTCTCCTACAACGCCAACCTCCCCGCCCTCGCCCATGAATACCTCTCCATCGGCGACAACATGAACATGGAGAACGCCAACAACCTCTATGCACTCATCACACAGGTGGGCGGCGACACATCGGCCGACATCAGCGCATTCTGCACACAGTATCTCGATGTGTTCAACACCGGTATCCACTACTCGTTCATCGCCTCCATCGCAGCCATGCTCATCTCGCTGGCCATCTTTATCATCTTCAAGAACGGTCTGCCCAACCCGCCCAAAAAGGAAGCCGTGGAAGTGCAGAACTACACCCCCGAAGAGAAGCAGGCCATGGCCAAGGAGATCAAGCAGCGCATGTATGCCCTTTTCGCAGTGCTCGGCATAGCCATCTTCTTCTGGTTCTCATTCCACCAGAACGGCACATCGCTGTCGCTCTTTGCCCGCGACTTCGTCAAGACCGATGCAGTGGCACCCGAAATCTGGCAGGCAGTCAACCCATTCTTCGTCATCGTGCTCACCCCGGTGATCATGTGGATTTTCGGCAGTCTCGCCGCCCGCGGCAAAGAGATCTCAACCCCGCGCAAAATCGGCATCGGCATGGGTATCGCCGCACTGGCCTACCTCTTCCTTATGGTCTACAGCCTTGTCAAGGGCTATCCCTCGGCCGAGGCATTCAAGGCAATGAACACCGATGTGGCAGAAGCCCTCAAGAGCGGATGGTGGATCATGTTCGTGATCTACTTCTTCCTCACCGTGGCCGAACTGTTCATCTCTCCCCTCGGACTGTCGTTCGTATCGAAAGTGGCGCCCAAACATATGCAGGGTCTTTGCCAGGGACTGTGGCTCGGTGCCACCGCCGTAGGCAACCTCCTGCTCTGGATCGGCCCGCTCATGTACAACAAATGGCCCATCTGGGAAGCATGGGGAGTGTTCCTCATCGTCTGCCTCATCTCCATGAGCGTGATGTTCGGCATGGTGAAATGGCTTGAACGCGTCACCTCCACCCAGAACAACTGACAGTAAACCTCACAGCCACCACAGCATCTCCCGTGAGATGCCGAGGCTAAAATCTAAAATCAAACTAATCTAAAAAATCGGCATCCGCTATTGCGGACGCCGATTTTTTTCTCTAAATTTGCAACGCTTTAGGTCACGCCCCGTCGCGACTTGGGCACACAGGATTGTCTTATGGTGTAATGGTAGCACTGCAGTTTTTGGTTCTGCCTGTCTTGGTTCGAATCCAGGTAAGACAACTCAAAACCGACGGCAGCCCCCGGAACTCCCGGAGGCTGCCGCTATTTTTATCATTGTCCTTATGTCAATCACTCTGCCACCAGCTCGTAGACGCGGCTGGCGTACTCGCCGTCGAGGGGGAGTTCGAAGCCGGTGTTCATCAGCATTGCGCCGGTAGCCTTCTTGCCGTCGAGGTGAGAAGGAGTCTCACCTGCGGGTACATTCAGCTCGCGGAAACGGTAGGTACGGTCCTTGTCAAGCCCCTTCATGGTGAACCGGGGGATGGCCTGGTCCCGGAAGTGCTCAAGCTTGTAGGCAAAGAACACACCCCGGTCCTTTTCAGGCGATACATACATGAGCGAGGCCACGCCTTTGCGGTCGTAGGGCGAGATGAGACGGTAAAGGTCGCCCAGCTGCACTGTGGGGCGTATCACCTTGTAGTCGGCTATGGCCTTTTTGGCGAAAGCCTTCTCCGCCTCCGTCATGTCCGACGGGAGCATCTCCATTCCCAGGCGTCCGGTCATGGCCACGTCAAACCTGAATTTCAAGGGTGTGGACCTTCCGGTCTGATGGTTCGGCGATGCACTGACATGCTGCGCCATGACCATCGACGGATAGAACATCGATGTGCCCCACTGCATGTAGATGCGCTGAAGGGCATCGGTATTGTCGCTTACCCATATTTCATCGAAGTAGGGCATCACCCCGTAGTCCACACGGCCGCCACCGCCGCCGCAGGCCTGCAGAACCACATCGGGATATTTCTCCCTTATCCGCTGCAGCGTCTTTTCCAGCCCCCGGTGATATGCCATGTTTATCTCCAGCTGCTTGTCGGCAGGGAGGTATGTCGACCCGTAGTTCATTGCCTCCACATTGGCATCCCATTTTATGTAGGCTATTTCAGGATACTTGGTAAGGAGGTCATCCACCACGCCGAACACAAAATCCTGCACCGCCGGATTTGACATGTCGAGCAGCACCTGCGTGCCTCCGCGCCCCTTACGCAATTCGCGGTTTTTCACCTGCATAACCCAGTCGGGATGCTTGTCATAAAGCTCGCTTATGGTGTTGGCGCTCTCGGGCTCGATCCATATGCCGAATTTCAGTCCGTTCTCCCTGGCGGCTTTTATCAGGGCTTCCACACCGTTGGGAAGTTTCTGTCGGTCCACAACCCAGTCGCCGAGCGACGAGTTGTCGTAGGTGCGGGGATATTTGTCGCCGAACCATCCGTCGTCCATCACAAACAGCTCGCCGCCGAGTTCGGCGAAATCGCGCATCATCTCCTTCATCTTCTCCTCATTTACATTGAGATACACGCCCTCCCAGCTGTTGAGGAGTATGTCACGCGGCTTGTCGCCGCCGTGCACCGCGCCATGGCGCGCCCAACGGTGGAAATTACGGCTCACGCCGCTCATCCCCTCGGGGCTGAAGGTAATGGCCAGCTTTGGCGATTCAATCGACTTGCCGGGCGCGAGACTGTACTGCGCCATTTCCGCGCTCATTCCGGCCATCAGATTGTGGCAGAACTGGTTGTCGGTGTCTATGCGTATTTCATAATTGCCGCTCCAGCACAAGGCGGCTCCGATGGTGGCGCCATGATTTTCACGAGGCTCTCCATCGAGCGAGAGCATCACCTCGGCGCGGTCATAGTGGCCGTTGCGGGCGCCGTCAAGATTCTTGATGGTCTTCACGCCGCGCGTCAGCGGCTCGCTTGTGAGCTGCGCCTCGGCTGTCCACGCACCATGCTGATGCGACACCCACACGTCGCCCCTACGCACGGGCAGAAAGCCCGAATCCAGACGCCGCACCGTCAGATCCTTCTTCCCGTTGTTCGTCAGCTGTGCCCACATCTCTATCACATCATCCTTCTCCAAGGCGAGATAATTGAGTTTCACGGTGACAGGATAGTGACGGTCCTTCAGGGTGAGTGTGGTCAGAATGCCGCGCGGTGTCTCCGTACGGTCCACCTTTTCAAGGACAAGATAAGTGGTGGGATTACCGTCGGGGTGCACCAGCTGCAAGGATGTAAGTGTGTTGAATTCGTCGCCGAACGCCGGATAGGCCGGGCGGTTCATGCCGGCATGGAGGTCGTGCAACGCATCCGCCTCCCCATTCTTAATGGCTTCGCCATAATATGAGAAACGCGGAGCCTCGCCATAATTGCCCGAAAGCACCAGCGAGTTGTTGGCAGTGGAAATCACGATATTCTCATCCCATGCACTCGCATGCAGCGCACAGCACATGGAAACCGCACCGGCGAGCATGCAGCCCACCGACCGGACAATCTGATTGGTTCTGTATTTTTTCATTATTTTTTGGTTATTATGTACAATCACGTTCAGACAACAGCGTCAGGCCTTGGGGTGCGAGCGGTAGGCTTTGGGGCTGACGCCCATGAGTTTGGAGAAGAGACGGGAAAAATAATAAGGATCGTCGATGCCCAGTTTAAAACTGATCTGATTGAGTTTCATGTCGGTGCTGTCAAGCATCTCGCAGGCACGGCGTATTTTCAGGATGTTGAAGTAGTTGAGCGGACTGTGACCCGTGCGCTGCCTGAACACCGCCGACAGATGCGAAGATGAGAATCCCACATAATCGGCCACCTCGGCAAGCGTGAGATGCCGCTCTATGTTCTCATTGAAGAAATGGATTGCAGCCTCGATTATCCCGCCGTCGGGAGTACGGCGCCCACCTGCGGCAGTGCGGTACTGCTGCAGATAGCGCAGCGATGCCAGATAATGCTGGAACGATGCCATGGCATAGCGTATGCTCTCAACTGTGAACGACGCAGCCAGCGAGCCGTAAATCTCCTCGAACATGGCTATTCGGGTACTGATGCGCGAATCGGCCGACGGAGCCACATCCTGGGGGTCGATACACCCGGCGGCATAATGTGGTGCCAGAGGCCCACGGAAATGAATCCAGTAGATAGTCCACGGATTCCCGCTGTCGGCGCCATATACATGCGGCACACCTGCCGGAAGGATAAAATACTGATTTGCATTCACCTCCCTGCGTTTACCTTCCACCTCATACCAACCCTTGCCGTCGATACAATAAATGAAAACATACTGCTCGATCGGCTCGGTGCGGCACCGGTAATGGTGCTCGGCATGGGGATAATAACCTATGTCAGTGATATACAGCAACGACGCCAGCGGATCCGCCTCCACTGTGCCCAGAATTGCCTTAGGCAGAATTATCGACCGCTCGCCGCTGAATCCCTCCTTTATTTTCATGGTTCTGATGTTAGATACACAAAGCTACATATTTTTTCTTGAAAAGAATATAATAAAATAGTCCATCTTTTTGCGTAAAATAATCATTTTCACACCGCAAATGAGGCAGTAACTTTGCAGCACCTTCAATAAGGACTGTTTTCAGTCAGTTGATGAAGCATATCTGTTAATTTCGTTGACTTACCAAACCACACAATTTTTGCCATGGAAAAATTCAATAAGCAATTTATCTATTTCATCTGCATCGTCTCGGCCATGGGCGGCCTGCTTTTCGGTTACGACTGGGTAGTGATCGGTGGCGCCAAGCCGTTCTACGAAGTGTTCTTCGGCATTGCAGGTTCACCTGAAAAACAGGGTCTCGCCATGAGTATAGCTCTCGCGGGATGCCTTGTAGGAGCCATGGTGTCAGGCTCGCTTGCCGACCGCCTCGGACGCAAACCGCTCCTCATCCTGTCGGCCTTCATTTTTCTGGCCACAGCCTACGCTACAGGTGCTTTCAACAGTTTCAACGCATTTCTCGCTGCCCGATTCGTAGGCGGCATCGCCATCGGCATCGCCTCGGGCCTGTCGCCCATGTACATAGCCGAAGTGGCTCCCAGCCACATCCGCGGCAAACTCGTATCGCTCAACCAGCTCACCATCGTGCTCGGTATCCTCGGCGCACAGATTGTGAATTTCCTTATAGCCGAACCGATGCCGGCCGGCACCACCGTTCCGGCACCCGAATCATGGAACGTGCTCATGGGATGGCGCTGGATGTTCTGGAGCGCAGCCTTCCCTGCCGCAGCCTTCCTGCTGCTCGCCCTGTTCATTCCTGAAAGTCCCCGCTGGCTCGCAATGCGCGGCCGTGAGCAGGAAGCCATGAAAACCCTCGAGAACATCGGTGGACATAAATATGCCGTTGCCGAACTTCAGGCCGTGGAAGCCGGACGCAAAGCTGCCGGACGCGAAAAGCAGGGCGGTCTGGGCATGCTTCTGAGCAAGCCGTTCCGTCCGGTACTCATCATCGGCGTAATCATTGCGGTGTTCCAGCAGTGGTGCGGCACGAACGTGATTTTCAACTATGCGCAGGAAATATTCTCCGATGCCGGATACGACCTTGGCGAAATGCTATTCAACATTGTGCTCACCGGTATCACCAACGTGATTTTCACATTCGTGGCCATCTATACCGTCGACCGTCTCGGCCGCAAGAAACTCATGCTGCTCGGCGCCGGTGGTCTGGCCGTGATCTACGCCATCCTCGGCGGATGCTACTGGATGCACATCACCGGTTTCTTCATGATTATCCTCGTTGTGGCAGCCATAGCATGCTACGCCATGACCCTCGGCCCCGTCACCTGGGTTCTCATCGCCGAAATCTTCCCCAACCGCGTGCGTGCCATCGCCGTGGCCACCTGCACATTCGCCCTGTGGGTAGGCTCATTCACACTCACCTACTCGTTCCCGCTGCTCAACGCATCGCTCGGCAGCTACGGCACATTCTGGATCTACGCAGCCATCTGCGCCCTCGGATTCGGATTCTTTGCGGCTCGTCTCCCCGAAACCAAAGGGAAGAGCCTTGAGGAACTGGAAAAAGAGCTTGTGCGCACTGAAGAGGAAAAAATCACTTCAACAGATTTCTAATTTCCACAGACCTACGCAGACCAAGCGCAACCTCACTCCTAATCCGCAAAGCATGAATTTCAAAGCATTCAGAATATTTTCACTCTCCGCACTGCTTGCATGTGCCGCAAGCCTCGCCGCACAGACCATTCAGCTCAATGGCGAATGGACTGCCACACTCCCCGGCGAAAAGCCTCAGGCCATGCAGCTGCCAGGCACACTCGACATGGCAGGCATCGGCCAGCCCGACACGCTGCAGCCCGCCATGACCAAGCCACAGCTTCTGCGGCTCACGCGCAAGCACAGCTACATCGGTCCGTGCACCTATGCCCGCACCATCGACATCACCCCCAACATGGCCGGCAAACCGCTGCGTCTAACCATGGAACGGGTGCTGTGGAAAAGCTCCCTCAAGGTTGACGACAAACCTGTGGGAACCGCCAACGAAAGCCTCACCACACCGCATCATTTCAACATCTCGCCGCTTTCGGCCGGTCCGCACACATTTGAAATCACGGTTGACAACAGCCGTCAGCACGACATCTCCGTCGACAATCTCTGCCATTCCTACACCAACGACACACAGACCATGTGGAACGGTGTGCTTGGCGATTTCACACTGACTGTTGTGCCTGCTGTGGAGCTTGAAGCCGTGCGCATCACTCCCGACATAGCCACCGGCAACGTCACTGCCGACATAACCGTGGCAAACGCCACCTCCGGCACAGCCAAACGCAAAATTGCGGTTGAAATTATCGAGAAAAACACCGGACGCAAAGTAGCGGCCGCCAAAGCCTCCTACAAAGCGCCCGCAGGCACCTCCACATTCTCCACAACTCTCCATCTCGACAATCCCTCGCTCTGGAGCGAATTCTCCCCCGCACTCTACGAACTGAAAGCCTCCACCACCGAATCTTCCGTTGAATCGACCTTCGGCATGCGCCGGGTGGAATCGGACGGCAAGCACCTCCGCGTAAACGGCAACAGAATTTTCCTGCGCGGCACCCTCGAGTGCTGCATATTCCCGCTCACAGGCGTGCCGCCGACAGATAAAGCGGGATGGTGCAAAGTGATGGAAACCGCGCGTCAATGGGGCTTCAACCACCTGCGTTTCCACTCATGGTGCCCACCTGAAGCCGCATTCGCCGTGGCCGACAGCCTCGGGCTCTACCTCCAGGTGGAACTCCCCGTATGGTCGCTCCACATCGGCGACGACCCTGCCACCATCAGCTTCCTCACAGACGAGTTCATGAACATGTCGCGAAGCTACGGCAACCACCCGTCGTGGATCATGTCGACCTGCGGCAACGAACTTCAGCACGATTTCACTCCGCTCAACAATCTGGTGGCCCTCATGCGCCGGCATGACCCCCGCCACCTCTATGCCGCATCGTCGTTTACCTTCGAAAAAGGCCACGGCGGTCACGGCGAACCCAACGACCAGTTCCTCATCACCCAGTGGACCGACGACGGATGGGTGCGCGGACAGGGCGTGTTCGACGAGGAAGCGCCTGCGTTCAACCGCAATTACGCCTCGGCCATGGGTTGCGTGAAAGTCCCCCTCGTATCGCACGAAATTGGCCAGTATGCCGTTTATCCCAACCTCGGCGAGATTGAAAAATATACCGGCGTGCTCGATCCCCTCAACTTCAAGGCCATCCGCAACGACCTGGAGGCTAAAGGGCTCATTGACCGCGCTCCGGCCTATCTCGACGCCACGGCCCGATTTGCCTACCGCCTCTACAAGGAGGAGATGGAACGCGCTATGAAAACGCCCGGTTTCTCCGGTGTGCAGCTGCTCGGCATTCAGGACTTCCCCGGTCAGGGCACAGCGCTTGTCGGACTTATCGATGCCTTCTGGGATTCCAAAGGCGTGATCAGCGGCGAAGAATTCAGCAGTTTCAACGCCCCCGTCATCCCGTTGGCCGATTTCCCCAAGGCAATCTATACCTCGCACGAACCGTTCTCGGCCGACATCAAGGTTGCCAACTACGGAGATTCCGACCTTAAAGGAAAGACACTGGAATGGACCCTGACAGCCACCGACGGCAAAACCGTCTCCGGCACTATCGCCGCACCCACACTCGTTCAGGGCGAAGTGACTCCCGCCGGCAACCTCACGGCAGCCCTCGAGGCTTTCGCCGCACCGTCAAAACTGACATTGAGCGTGCGCATTCCCGACACCGACATACGCAACAGTTGGGACATCTGGGTATATCCCGAACTGACCGGAATAGACAAGGGTGAGATAGTGGTAACGTCGCTCGCTGATGAAGCCACCACCGCCCTTTCCCAGGGTAAAAAGGTTCTTTTCCTCCCCCCGCCTGCCACGGTCAACGGCATCGAAAGCAAATTCCTCCCAGTGTTCTGGAGCCCTGTCCATTTCCCCAAACAGGCCGGAGGTATGGGCGTGCTTGCGGATGCATCACACCCCGCACTGGCCGGATTCCCCAACGACGGCCACAGCGACTGGCAATGGTGGCGCCCGGTGAAAAACGCCCGCATAATGCTCATGGATTCCGTGACCGACTGTTCAACAGGCAAACATATCGACCCTGTTGTAGGCGCCATCGACAACTTCCTGCACAACCGGCGTCTGGGCTATATGTTCGAAGCAAAATGCGGCAACGGCACACTGCTTGTCAGCTCAATCGACCTTCAGGCCGACTATCCTGAAATCAAGTCGCTCTATCAGGGTGTGCTCCGCTACATGAACTCGCCTGCTTTCTCTCCTGAAGGAACCATCTCCGAGGAAACCCTCCGCAGCCTTGTCTCTTCTGACACTGCTGCCGCCACCACAACCTCCACATCCATTTACGAATAATCTCTTCAAAAGTCACCATAACAACAAATAAACCACTCTATATCATCATGGTAAAAGCCTGGAAAGAAACTGTAACCATCCCCACTTATGAGGTAGGGAAGCCTGAAAAAAATCCTATTTTTCTTGAAAAGCGTGTCTATCAGGGCTCAAGCGGTGTGGTATATCCCTATCCCGTAATTGAGTCGATAGCCGATGAAAAAACCGACCATGAATGGCAGGCCGTTTTCATCGAGAACGAGTACATCAAAGTCATGGTGCTCCCCGAACTGGGTGGCCGCGTGCAGATGGCCTACGACAAAATCAAGCAGCGCCACTTCGTTTACTACAACCACGTGATCAAACCCGCGCTGGTGGGTCTCGCCGGTCCCTGGATTTCGGGCGGTATCGAATTCAACTGGCCCCAGCACCACCGTCCCTCCACCTACATGCCCGTTGACTGCACCATCGAGGAGCATGCCGACGGCTCCGTGACCGTCTGGGTCAGCGAGATGGAACGCATGTTCCATCAGAAGGGCATGGCAGGCTTCACCCTGCGTCCCGGCTGCGCCTACCTTGAGATTAAAGGCGTGCTCTACAACCGCACCGACGTGCCGCAGACCTTCCTGTGGTGGGCCAACCCCGCTGTGGCCGTCAACGACCATTACCGCTCGGTGTTCCCGCCTGACATCAACGCCGTGTTCGACCACGGCAAGCGTGCCGTAAGCTCCTTCCCCATCGCCACCGGCACCTACTACAAGATGGACTACTCGGCCGGCGTGGACATCGCAAACTACAAGAACATCTTCGTGCCCACATCCTACATGGGCGTGAACTCGAAATATGACTTCGAAGGGGGTTATGAATGCGACACCGAGGCCGGTATGCTCCACGTGGCCAGCCATCACGTATCGCCCGGTAAAAAACAGTGGACATGGGGTAACGGCGACTTCGGCCGTGCCTGGGACCGTTGCCTCACCGACGACGACGGCCCGTACATCGAGCTTATGGCCGGTGTGTACACCGAGAACCAGCCCGACTTCACATGGCTCATGCCCTATGAGGAGAAGGAATTCACACAGTATTTCCTCCCCTACCGCGAGCTGGGCGTGGTGAAGAACGCCAACAAGGACCTTCTGATGAACATCGACCCCGTTGACGGCGGCAAAGTGCACCTCAAGGTGTTCGCCACCTCGCGTCAGACAGTCACCATCCGCCTCACAGGCGAGGACGGCCGCATCTACCTCAACCAGGAGGCCACCATCACCCCTGAAAAGGTGTTCGAGGAGACCATCGACGTACAGGGCGCTCCCTTCTCATCGCTCACACTCGAATTCGTCAAGGACGGCCGCACCGTGCTCGAATGGCATTCCGAGCCGGACGAAATCCGCCCCATCCCTGATGCTGCCGAGGCAGCCCTGCTCCCCGCACAGATCCAGACTGTTGAACAGCTGTTCCTCACCGGTCTGCATCTCGAGCAGTACCGCCACGCCACCTACTCCCCCGTGGACTACTACGAGGAGGGCCTGCGCCGCGACCCCAACGATGTGCGCTGCAACAACGCCATGGGCCTGTGGTACATCCGAAAAGGCCGTTTCGACCTCGCCGAAAAATATCTGGAGAAAGCGGTCAAGATTCTGCAGAAACGCAATCCCAACCCCTACGACGGCGAACCGATCTACAACCTCGGCCTCGCACTCAAATATCAGGGCCGCTTCGACGAAGCCTACAACCGTTTCTACAAATCCACATGGAACGGTGCATGGCAGGATGCCGGATACTTTGCCTGCGCCCAGATAAGCTGCATGCAGGAGCGCTACGCCGAAGCCCTCTATGAAGTGGACCGCTCGCTGCTCCGCAACTGGCACAACCCCAAAGCCCGCGCCCTCAAGGCCGCCATCATGCGCCGCATGGGCCGCGAACAGGAGGCTGCCGACCTCTGCCGCGAATCGCTCGCCATCGACCGCTTCAACTTCGGCTGCATCTACCTGCTTGAAAAACTCGGACAGAAGGATGCCGAAAGCACATATCCCGAATTCCGCACAGCCCACAACTACGACGAGATAGCTCTCGACTTCTGCGACGCCGGCCTGTGGGATGAGGCCGTGGAGCTTTGGAACAAAGCCATCAAGGCAAACGACGTCACCCCCATGACCTATTATTACCTTGGATGGTGCCTGCAGCAGGCCGGACGCACCGCCGAGGCTGCCGAAGCCTTTGCCCAGGGTGCCGCAGCATGTCCCGACTACTGCTTCCCCAACCGCCTCGAAGCCATCCTGGCACTCCAGGCTGCGCTCGCAGTGAATCCCGCCGACGCCAACGCCAACCACTTCCTCGGCAACCTCTACTACGACAAACGTCAGTACGACCTCGCCATGGCACACTGGCAGCGCGCCGCAGAGCTTAATCCGGAATTCCCCACCACATGGCGAAACCTCGCCCTCGGCTATTTCAACAAGCACAACGACGCTGAGAAAGCTCTGGAATGCATGGAGCGCGCATTCGCTCTTGACACCACCGACTCACGCATCCTCATGGAACTTGACCAGCTCTACAAGAAGATGCAGCGCCCGCACGCCGAGCGTCTGGCATTCCTGCAGAAGTATCCCGAACTGATTGCACAGCGCGACGACCTCGTGCTTGAGGAGATAACACTGCTCAACCAGACCGGGAAATACGCCGAAGCCATGAAGAAGCTCGACGCTCACATCTTCCACCCGTGGGAAGGCGGCGAAGGCAAAGTGCCCATGCAGTACCAGACAGCCCGCGTTGAACTTGCCAAGGAAGCCATCGCACAGAAAGACTACGCCACAGCCGTCCGTCTGCTCGAAGAGTGCCTCGAATATCCTCACCATCTCGGCGAGGGCAAGCTCTACGGCGCTCAGGAGAACGACTTCTACTATCTCCTCGGCATCTGCCACAAGGCCCTCGGCGACGAGAAGAAAGCCGAAGAATGCTTCCGTCAGGCCACACTCGGACCTACCGAACCGGCTGCCGCAATGTACTACAACGACGCCAAGCCCGACAAGATTTTCTATGCAGGTCTGGCATTCCGTGCCCTGGGCGATGAGAAGAAGGCCCGCGCCTACTTCAACCGTCTGGTTGACTACGGCAAACAGCATCTCCATGAAAAGGTTGTGATGGACTACTTCGCCGTATCGCTTCCCGACCTGCAGATCTGGGACGGTTCACTCGACGAGGCCAACCGCATCCACTGCCTCTACATGCTCGCGCTGGGATATGCCGGACTCGGCGACAAAGCCCACTCCGACCGCTATCTGGCCGAAGCCGAAAAGATGAACATCAACCATCAGGGCATCCAGGCATTCCGTACTCTTGCTGCAAAAGGCCTGTAATCCGGACCAATTAAGATTAAAAATATAGTTCCAATTCAATCACCTGAATCCTAAACCCACAAAGCGGGCGCGGCAGAA
>UQER01000020.1 GCA_900540205.1 uncultured Porphyromonadaceae bacterium
ATTTGTAGGGTCGCGACCTGTCGCGACTGCATCCCTGCGGAATCTTCGGTCTGTGTTGGGATACTTTACTCTCTGAGTCCCATTTGCAGTCGCGACAGGTCGCGACCCTACACAAATTTTTTCAGAGGCTAATTAATTTATTGATATATTGGCGGGGTCAAACCGAAACCTCGGCCTTGATGTGGGGGTAGGGGTCGTAGTCCTGCAGGGTGAAGTCGGAGTATTTGAAGTCGAAAATGCTCTTCACGTCGGGATTTATCACCATGCGGGGCAGCGGACGCGGGGTGCGAGTGAGCTGCAGGTTAACCTGGTCTATGTGGTTGTTGTATATATGGGCATCGCCAAGGGTGTGGATGAACTCGCCGGGCTGCAGTCCGGTCACCTGCGCCATCA
This sequence comes from uncultured Porphyromonadaceae bacterium, assembly GCA_900540205.1. Lineage (GTDB taxonomy): Bacteria > Bacteroidota > Bacteroidia > Bacteroidales > Muribaculaceae > UBA7173. The sequence continues at coordinate 394 of UQER01000020.1, forward strand.
TCATAGTCAGCAGGGCGTAGGATGCGATGTTGAACGGCACGCCAAGGAAAGTGTCGGCGCTGCGCTGGTAAAGCTGCAGAGAAAGTTTACCCTCAGCCACATAGAATTGGAAGAAGGCATGGCAGGGGGGAAGGTTCATGTTGTCGAGGTCGGCCACGTTCCATGCGCTCACAATGATGCGGCGCGAATCGGGGTTGTTCTTGATGTCGTTGACCGCCTGCGAAATCTGGTCGACGAAGCCGCCGTCGTAGCGCGGCCACGAACGCCACTGATAGCCGTAGATGTGACCCAGGCTGCCGTCGGGGGCGGCCCATTCGTTCCATATGCGCACGCCGTTCTCCTGAAGGTAGGCCACATTGGTGTCGCCGCGCAGGAACCACAGCAGTTCGTGGATTATCGATTTGAGATGGAGCTTTTTGGTGGTGAGCAGGGGGAATCCGTCGGCGAGGTTGAATCGCATCTGGTAGCCGAACACGCTTCGGGTTCCGGTTCCGGTGCGGTCGGTTTTCTGGACTCCGTTTTTGAGGATGTGCTGCAGAAGGTCGAGATATTGTTGCATATGGGGTTCTGTAAGGTTTTACATGATAGTGTTGCGGAGGGGAGGGGTTTCACGGGCTGCATGAGTGGGATTGACAGTTTCTTGTGGCGCCAGGTGTAGCGGATGGCGTCGTCGGGGCATATATCCACACAATTGAAGCACACCACACACCGCGAGGAATCCACCACGTGGTCACTGAGGTTGATGCATTGCGCCTTGCAGACGTGTTCGCATGCCCTGCAGTTGGTGCAGCGGTCGGTGTCTATATCGAAATGGAAAAGCGGGGCATAACTGAGCAGGCTCAGCGAACTGCCCACAGGGCACACCGTGTTGCAGATTATGCGTCCGTGGCGCCCGGAGATGAGTCCCGTCACGGCAAGAAGGACAACTGCGATGCCTGTTGCGAGCCAGGAGGTGACGATCACCGGCATGCCTGACAGCCATTCGGCCAACGGATGGAGCAACGGGGTTGCCATCCTGCCGAAGATGGTGTACGGGTCTGTCCAGATGATAATGGCAGGCACGCCGGCTATGCAGCATCCTGCAATAAGTGTGAGCCATGTGTAGCGGAAGCGGTTGGCGGCGTTGACGTAACGGTAAGGTCTGCGGGCACGCCGCCGGGGCGTAAGCCGGTTGAGACGTGCGAAGCAGTCCTGCAGTGTTCCCAGGGGGCACACCGACGAGCAGTAGGCCCTTCCGAACAGGATGGTTGCGCCTATCCATACAATCAGCCCCGACACAGCCCCCAAAAAAGCCATTGTGACAATCTGTAAGCTTCCGGCCCAGTGCAATGCCTGTGCCACGCCGCTCCACATGCATGAGAAGAGCACGGTGACAATGATCAGCATTGCCATGCTTACAACCACGCGGATCCATTTAAGGATGCGTCCGGCCGAAAATTTTCTATGTGTGTGCGGTGCTTTGATAGGGATGCTTTATAAGGATTGTTTGCCGGATGCAAATGTACAAAGAATATTTCATGAAAAGAATAGCTACCTGCTGCGCAGCTGCCAGAAGGCCACGGCGGCTGCGGCTGCCACGTTGAGAGAGTCCACACGGTGGCTCATGGGGATGCGTGCCACATAGTCGGTGGAGGCTATCACTTCCGGTGCCAGACCGTCGCCTTCGGTGCCCATGACGATGGCCAGGCGCGGCTCGGCGTTGAGCATGGGGTCGTCGATGGGTACGGAATTGTCGGTCAGGGCCATGGCCACCGTCTTGAATCCGGCCGCTGACAGCGATGCCACAGGGGCGTCGAGCCACGTCCACGGCACGAGGAACACCGATCCCATGCTGACGCGGATGCTGCGGCGGTTGAGCGGGTCGCAACTCGTGCGTGTGAGGAGCACGGCGTCAATGCCAAGCGCTGCGGCGGAGCGGAATATGGCGCCGATGTTGGTGGTGTCGGTCACGCCGTCAATCACCACCACGCGTGATGCCTGCGATGTGACGTCGGTAACCGCCGGCTCGGGGCGCCGGCGCATTGCGCAGAGCACACCGCGCGTCAGTGTGTAGCCCGTGAGTGAGGCAAGCAGTTCGCGTGAGCCTGTATAGACAGGCATCCCCTCTGGGCAGCGGGTTATCACAGCTGCTGCGTCGCCTTCGATGTGCCGCTGCTCGCACAGCAGCGACACCGGTTCATAACCGGCATCGAGAGCCACGTGAATCACTTTGGGGCTTTCGGCGATGAAAATGGCATTCTCCGGGTCGAGGCGGTTACGCAGCTGCGCTTCGGTGAGGCGCGCATAGACATCCAGTGCCGGATGGTGGTGCGAATCAATCTCTATAATGGGCATGATGTTGGTGGTGTCAGTGTTTTTGGTGAAACAAATTTAAGCAAAAAACACGGTATTCGTGAAGGAAACAAAAATTAGTGTTAAAATAAAGGCTCGGGTGTTGGAAAACAATTAAATTATGTATAGATTTGTGCCATTGATGAAACTAAATTAATTAATTTTAAAAACCAATCAATATGAGGAAATTCTACGCTTTGATTTCGATGCTTGCCATCGGCATTTCATCGCTTACAGCAGGCGTGACCCTGAAGGAATTCAACCCTAAGTCAATCCGTCAGGTCGACCTTACAGAATTCGGCGTCAAGCAGGACGCCCAGCGTAATCAGAATGCAGCTGTGGCACAGAAAGCCCCTGTCGCAGCCGCCGACGAGGAGACCTGGACAGACTTCGGCACTGCAAAATTCCATGACGGATGGGTAATGACCGGATTCGGTATACCCCCTCATCTCTTTTCATGGGATGTGCCTGTAAAAAAGAGTAGCCGTGGAGAGATCTATAAACTTATTGATCCCTGGCATCAGTCCACCATCAGCCTGCTGTTTGCTGCCCAGCAGCAGCCGTTCCCGTTTACCGATGCTGCCTACGACATCGTCATCGACTGTACCAATCCAGATATGGTGAAAATGGACTATCAGCCCGGTGTGCAGTTCAAGGCTGGATATCTTGACAGACTGCTTCCTGTGCAGATTTCATTGAACACGATGTACGGGCTTATGAAAGCTAATGGCAAGACCGATGAGGAGGTGGCTCAGATGGGCTATCTGTCGACATTCTACGGAAATGTGATCACCCTTAAAGGCGCATGCGTAGGTCAGGGTAACCAGACCGTTGACCAGGCTGGATCTCGATTCCAGTATGAGGCATATAACACCACTATAGAACTGCCTGGTGCAAAGGATTTCGCGTTTGAAGCCTATGTGACCGATATATGCATGCATCAGGGCGCCAACACAGTCAAATTCAAAAAAGGCGCCGACATCGCAACTGTTAAATATTGTCTGTATGAAGGCGACCGTCTGGGTCTTGCCGACATCTATTTCGACACGCTTGAAGCTCAGAATCAGTTCACAGCTGTCGACGCTGCTGCCACGGAAGTTGCTGTGACCAGTTCATATGAAGAGACAGGTCTGGTGTCAGTGCTCCTTGCCGGATATGACAACGCAGGCCGCCGAGTTGCACAGACAATGTGCTTGTACATCCAGCATGCCGATGATTCCGACCAATGGAAGGATCTTGGTGAGGCAACCTTTACTGAGGATCTTCTCGGTCAGGTATACACCAATTCCGCCAACAAACCATGGGGAACTACAACTTACAAAGTGAATGTTCAGGAGAACAAGTCCACCAAGGGGCTCTACCGCATTGTGAATCCCTATAGGGGTGCCTGGCCTCATGCGTCGAACAACAAACATGAGTCGACCCATGACTATTATCTCACAATCGATGCCACCAACTCCGCTCAGGTCTATATCCCCTATAGCTTCGTCGGTTTTGACAGTGGCGATGACTATGGCTGTGACTATCTTATCAGTGCCAACGCCTATGAATCCAATCCGAATGCCGCACTGTGGGGCAAACTTAAGGATGGCGTCATAACATTGCCTGCAGAATCGGTTTATGATTTCACCATTTACGATTCGACTCCTTATCCCACCGGTGCCGGACAGTTCAAGCTTGTGCTCCCCACAGGTTCGGGCATCGAAGGTGTTATGGGCGACGGAGATGCCGATGCTCCTGTTGAATATTTCAACCTCCAGGGCCAGCGCATCCTCAATCCCGCTGCCGGTCAGCTCGTAATCCGCCGTCAGGGTGGCGAGGTGACCAAGATGGTTGTCCGCTGATGCACTACGGGACGCCCCGCAGGGCGTGTCCCCCTCTCATAAGAGTTTATTCATCACATTTAAATGCAACGAGGCGATGCGTCGGATTATCCGGGGCATCGCCTCAATGCTTTTATGAGAATCCCTTGTCTGGCTCCCCGACCATTTAATCTTGTCTGTGAGTTGGAATTTACATGCCGATAGGCTATCTTTGTGAATCATGCTGCTATATATGCATGGGGCAAAACTGATTGTTGATATGGAAAATGCTTTTAAATATATTGTTGACGTGCTTAACTCCACCGAGGTGAATCTGGCCAACTCGGTGTTCCGGTTGGTGCTTTCGATGATTCTCGGAGTGTTTGTAGGAGCCGAGCGCAAACGCAAGGGCCAGATTGCAGGGGTGCGCACTTTCGCCCTGATTTCCATGGGTTCATGTCTGGCCATGCTGCTTTCGGTCTATGTGCCTCAGGAATATTTGGGTCTGAAGAATGGCGACCCGGGCCGCATTGCCGCGCAGGTGATCACCGGCGTGGGTTTCCTCGGCGGCGGTGCCATGATTCACATGCGCGGATCGGTGCGCGGCCTGACCACGGCTGCCGGCATCTGGATGACCGCCGCCATCGGTATGGCTGTGGGCGTGGGCATGTACTGGTGTTCCGTGATAGCCACTGCATTGATTCTTGTCACGCTCGTACTGTTTGAATCCTATGAGCAGCGCCGCAACATGGGGCAGGAGAACCGTGCCCTCAAACTGGTTGTGGACGGAATAGTGACCGATCTGGACGCATATAGGGAGGTGTTCAGACAGCATGGCGTGCATCTGAGCACTTATTTCCTGCAATACAATTATTCCGACAACACCACCCAACTCAATTTCGTGGTGCTTGCACCGTCGCACCGCAATTATCTCCCCATGTTCGAGGATATGCGTGAAATTCGTCCCACGCGTTCCCTGATTCTTACCGCGCAGGAGTGATTAACAAATGTTAAAAATGATTGCGTTTTCAAAATGTGTCAATGCTGTAACAACTGCGTAATAATGCCATTGTAAATTTGCATCGCAATCGGCAATAGAGCATTAGCTCGCCGCCGGTTCTCCGAAATAGTCATACCACCTAAATCTATCGAAAAAACTCAGCATACTCGACAGTAATTTAGAGCAAAGTAAATAACATACTTCATTATCCCTTAAGAACGGGTCGTCGTTGATGACGCTCCGTTTTTTATTTGGATATAACAGTTGTCTCCTGAGGGATGCAACACCCTCGCTGCTAATATCCAGTGAATCAAAGCTGTTATCGAATTGTAGGGACATGCCTTCGGCATGTGTAACAGTTTTGGTTTCTGGGCATTATCGTACACCGGCCTCACATGCCAAAGGCATGTCCCTACGATTTGATGGATGTGACTTCTGTTTACAAGAAGTAAATGCACAGTATTTTCGGTTTGCCCCATGATATTTTATATAAATGTAAATACAATCTCAGTTTATATGACAATAACATCTCTTATGTCAATGAAATCTCTCGCTATTTGCGTTCTGTTCACTGCGTTTACCGCCACTGCGCAGACACAGCCTGCCCTTACCCTTTCTGTGCGTGATGCCGGAAGTGCCGGTGTGGTTGTGAGCCGTTCGTTCGGGGGCGTAATGCTCCCGATGGAGCAGCGGGTGCGTTTCGATGCTGACAGCACAGTGTCCTTTCTCTTGAACGGTGACAGCCCCGAACATTTTTTTGTGGTCGTGGACAACAGCCGGGCAAAGGCTCCTAACAGCAGTATTTCCCTTTATCCTGCCGGCGACGCAGCTCTCCGCATCAGTCCTGCGGCTGATAAGGAGTTTGATGTCTCGGGCCTTGGCGAAGGGCAGAGTGAGGGGGCCAAGGCAGCGGGAGCACCTTATCGGCTTTTCTGGGATTATGTGACGGGTGCCGGCGATAAGCTTGGGCTGAGGCAGGACACGGTTCCGGCATCAGTTGAAAACAAGCTGCTCCAGTTTGCCGATAGTCTTATGACCATAATCAACGCCACAGATGAACCTGTGCGTACGGCGCTGCGTCAGGAGATGGCGCTCAACACACTGACGTTATGGAACGAGATATATCTGGGAGCGCTCTATCGTGCCGGACTGAGCGTGAATTCTCCGGCCGGGGGTGAGGACTGGAAGCAGGCCGACGGGCGAATGGTCCGTTGGGCGCGGCTCGACAGCGATGCCAATGCCATGTCGATGGTGTTCGGGGATGTTGCGTCGAACGAATGGGGCAAGCATCTAACCGATGAATATCTCGATGCGTTGCGCGCCGCCGGTCAGGAGGCTATGCTGAAGGCCAGGTTCAGCCACTACAGCAATAATTACACAGGCAAAGCCCGAGAATATCTGCTTGCAAATCTAATATATAAGGACACTAAGGACTCGCGTTTTACCGTTGGGCTCGACAGCCTCTACACAGAGTTCACGGCTCTTTATCCCGGCAGTGCGGTTGCTCCGTTGCTGGATGAGGCGGTTGCGAAAAACCTCGCCATAAACTCGCCTGCGGAGGCGGATCCCGAGATACGATTTATAGACGTTGCAGAAGGTGCCACACTTGATTCAATTCTGGACCAGTTTAAGGGGAAACCGCTGCTGGTAGATGTGTGGGCCACGTGGTGCGGGCCGTGCCGCAGAAGTTTCGAACATGCCGACATGATACGTGATTTCGCGCGTGAACATGGCATCGAACTGCTCTATATCTCTATCGACGAGGGCGATAACCGCGACAGCGCAGTGCGTAAGCTTGTCAGGGCCTACGGTCTCAAAGGCAACCACCTGATAATGCCGATGTGGCTTAAACAGGACATATATGCCAGGTTCGGCAACAACAACGGGGTGCTCAATATCCCCTCGATAGCACTGTTCGATGGAGATGGGAAAATGCTGCAGCGTCGTTTTCCCGAATCGGAGGACGCTCCGGCACTCCTCAAGGCCATCGAATCAACTCTGCATCATCCGGCCGATTGATTTCTTTTGGTTCAAGCCGAAAGTTCGGTGCATTTGATTCTCGTAAACCGACGTCGCCTCCATCCACTTGTAGGGTCGCGACCTGTCGCGACTGCAACCTTGCGGAACATATTTGAGCATCAGGCATTCATTTGCAACATCCCGCCTGCAGTCGCGACAGGTCGCGACCCTACAAGTGGATGAAATCATTATCATGGAGAAATGCTGATTTCATGCACCGATATTTCGGCTTGACCCTTTCTTCTCCTCTTCTCACCGGCTGAGGCTGGCGAGGAGGGCAGGGGCATACTGGCGGCCGACTGGGAGGGTGGTGCCGTTGGAAAGCACAACTTCCTGCTTGTTGAAACTGCGTACTTTCGATTTCGACACCACGTAGGAGCGGTGGATGCGGAGGAACTCCTGCTGCGGCAGCATGGCGAAGAGGTTTTTCAGAATCACACGCGATGTGGTGTGGCCGCCGGTGGCACGGAAAATTTTGGAATATCCCATCATCGCCTCGATGTACAGGATGTCGTCAACCGGAATGCTTACATTGTTGTATCCCTGTTTTACCACGATACATTGCGGTGCCGTCACGATCTGCTGCTGGCCGGTGCGGCGCAGGGCTTTGGCAAGCGCGGTCTGGAAACGGCTGTAGGCGAACGGCTTGTGCAGATAGTCGGCGGCATCAAGGTTGAATCCGTCGAGGGTGTATTTCAGATAGGCGGTGGTGAAAATGAAACATGTGCCTTCCGGCAGGCTTGCCGCTATGTCCAGTCCCGAGAGATTTTCCATCTCGATGTCGAGAAACACAATCTGCGGATGTGTCTGCCTGATGGCTTCAAGCCCCTTGACCGGATCGACGAAAGTGGTCAGTTCTATGCCCCCATAGCGCTGGCAGAACTTTTCGATGATGTCGAGTGCGAGCGGCTCGTCATCTATGGCGATGCATTTTATAAGGTCGTTCATCGTGGCTCAAGATTTATTCTCAGTGAAACGGTGAATGTGCCGTCGTGTTCAACGGTGTCGAGCGAATAGCGGCCTGGGAAAATGCCGTTTAGACGTGCCCGGCAGTTGGCCAGCCCCACAGGCATGTCGCTATGGAATTCCGGCGCGTGTTTCATGATGCTGTTGCGGGTCTCGAAACGCAGTATACCGTCGTGCAGGGCTATGCTGATGTTGATAGTGCACTCACGGGAGGTGGAGGCACCGTATTTGAAGGCGTTTTCAACAAATGTCAGCAATATCATCGGCGGAATCATGGTGTTGTCGTTGTCAACGTCACATTCCCACACCACGAGTGTGCAGCTGTTGAGACGTATGGCCTGAAGGTCGATATAATTCCGGATATAGACAATCTCCTCCCGCAGCGGCACGCTTTCGTTGCTTATAGTGGTGTAGGTGTATTTGAGCAGTTCGGTGAATTTTATGAACGCGTCCTCTGTTTTCGGTGAATTGCCGATCACCAGGCTGTAGAGCGAGTTGAGCGTGTTGAACAGGAAATGCGGGCTGATCTGCGCCTTGAACACGGCCAGTTCGGCCTTGTCGCGCTGGTTCTCTATCTGCCTTTTTGCCAGCAGCTGTTCGTAAAGCTCTGTCACAAACGCCGTGGTCAGTGCATAGCAGATCACCACGGAGAACATCAGCCACAGGCTGATGGCCACGTTGTAGTTCCTTATTGTGGTCTGATAGCGGCTCATTACGGGCGTGAGGAAATCCATCTCGGGCAGCGGATACCAGCTCAGCAGGTAGGTGCAGCCGACAAGCACCGCAGCTATGCCTGCGATTTTATAATACTGCCGGGAGAGAATCAGCTTGGGCAGTTTGAGATATCTGGTGATGAAATAGCATCCGAAGAGATACAAGCATACCAGACAGAAAAACAAAGGCCAGTTTTCCAGCCAGTGGCGTGCCGGCCCGAGAATCAGCAGCAGCGGCATGAGCACGATGCAGAAGAACAGGTCGAAAATTAAAGCGGTCTTGTTTTCCAGTGATTTCATGCCACAAAATTAATGCATAATATCAGACCGGTCAACATAAACCGGAGGTGTTTTGGATAGCCAAATCAAAAAATACGCTTATCTTTGTAGTGGAAAACAACTAAAAAGCGGGAAAATGAATAAATGTCAGTTGTTACTTTCGAGTTTGCTGGTTGCGAGTCTGCTTGTGGCATGCGGAGGAAACCGGCAACCGCAGGAACCTGCGTCGCTAATGGAGGCATCGCGTCAGGAACTTGCCACCGCATTGGGTGAGCGCGACGAACTGTTGGCCATGGTCAAGGAGATTTCGTCGACTATGGACCGCATCAAGCATCTGGAGAACGTGGTGTCGCTGGCTCCTGCGCAATCGGGCGAGACCCCCGACAGCCGCACGCAGATTATGTCGGATATCTCCGGCATACAGTATACACTGCGTCAGCGCCGCGAGCGGCTTGATGAGCTTGAGGCGAAGCTGCAGCAATCCTCCACGTTCAATGAAGAACTTCAGGCCACGCTCGACGCCCTCCGGTCGATGCTTGACGCGCAGGCAGCCGAAGTGGCGGTGCTGCATGAGCAGCTGGTGGCCGCCAACATGCGTATAGGCGCACTCAACAGCACGGTCGATTCATTGAATTTTGCCATGGCGGCGGCCGAGATAGAAAAGGATTCGGTGCATGAGTCCTCATTGAAGCTTGAAAATGAGCTGAATGCATGCTATTACGTATTAGCTCCGAAGGAGGAGCTGAAGCGTCACCGCATCATCGAGCCGGGATTCCTTCGGAAAACGCGACTGCTGAAAGGGGAGTTCGACAAGGGGATGTTTGTTCTCGGCGACAAGCGCACCCTCACGTCCATTCCGTTAGGCACGGAAAAGGTGAAGATTTACTCAAACCATCCGGATGCATCTTATGAGATCCGCGATGCCGGCGGCCAGAAAAAGCTCTACATCCTTGATCCGGCCAAATTCTGGAGCGTATCCAACTATCTTGTCATTCAGACCGATTGACGCCTCGCGTTAATCAGAACTCATAAGGAGCTGTCCCTCTGCGGTGGGCGGCTCCTTTCTGTTTATTATCACATTTGCGATGTTTATTTACAGATTCTTTACAATTGGATGCGGCAAAAGTAAATTTGTCTGAAAAGAATGAATTCTGAATGACACATTATCCAATTGCTCTTTTGATATTGTTTGCGGCAGGTGCCGTGCCTATGGCTCCGGCAATGCCGCAGACAATTTCGGAACCTGTGGAAGAGGTTGATCACCGACAGATTACCGGCATTGTGACTGACCGCAAGGGTGAACCGATTGCGGGCGCCACGGTGCAGATGAAGGAGGATACCCGTAAGATTGTAGCCACAGGCCCCGACGGAGATTTCACGATGACAGATGTTCCAGACGCATGCACCCTGCTGGTTTCTTATGTGGGTTATACACCTCAGGAGGTGAAGGTGCTCCCCGGCACAGACAGCTATGTGGTGCGGATGCGCGTCAACCGGACCATGCTCGACGAGGTGGTTGTGGTGGGCTACGCCACACAGAAAAAGGTAGACCTGACAGGTGCGGTGTCGTCCGTGAGTGTCGATGCGCTTGCCGACCGTCCCCTCACCAATGCAACCAACGCGCTTGCCGGTCTGGCTGCCGGTCTGACAGTGACTAACTCCGGAGGAAACACACCCGGCTATGAATCGCAGAGCATTCTGGTGCGCGGTCAGGGCACGCTCAACAATTCCGCGCCGTTGGTTGTGGTGGACGGGATGACAGGCATAGCCTTGAGCGACATAAATCCACAGGACATAGAGAACATCTCCGTGCTGAAGGACGCCGCATCGGCCGCCATCTATGGTTCGCGTGCAGCCAACGGTGTGATACTTGTAACCACACGTCACGGCGCCGAGCGTGCTCCAAGAGTCACCTACAGCGGCAATGTGTCGTTTGAAACGGTAGCCAAGCGCCTGAATCTTGTCACCGATTATGCCGATTTCATGGAGATTCAGAATGCCGGACTTATTGTCAACGGGCAGGCGCCGCGCTTCTCGCAGGGAAAAATAGATGAGTGGCGAAATGACGCGGGCCGCAATCCCACCATATACCCCAACACCGACTGGCAGGACCATATCTACCGCAACCCGTCGGTGGTGCAGAACCATAACCTCTCGGTGACCGGCGGCTCGAAAACCGTGCAGTATAATCTTTCGGTGGGCTATGTGAATAATCCCGGCATGATCTACTACACCGATTACAAGCGTTATCAGCTGCGCACCAACGTGGATGTCAATATCAAACCGTGGCTTGGCGTGGGCGTGAACCTTTTCGGATATATCGACAAGAATAACCCCTCGTCGGAGAATGCAGCTGCCGGAGGCGATGTTATTTTCGGTTCGGGCGCATTCAACACCGTTCCCGGCATGACCCTCTACGACCCCGCCACCGGGCTGTACGGCGGTATTCAGAATCCGGAGGAGGAGAACGTGAGCAACTTCAATCCCTATCGCCGCCAGTGGTTCTACAAAACCGAATATCCCACCAAGACCAAGCGCTCCGTTACCAAACTCTATGCACGTGTGATGCCGGTGAAGGGGCTGACCATACAGGGGGCATTCTCCTATAACTTCTGGGAGCGCAACATAGAGCACCATCTCACCGACCGCGACCTCTTCCGTTTCACCCCCGAGGGCCCCGTGCTTATCCGTGCGGGCGTGGTGCGCACCTACATCCGCAGGTATAATTACAAAAACACATTCCGCTCGTCCGAACTGACGGCGCGTTATGACTTCAACGCAGGGCGGCTGTCGGCATCGGTGTTTGCAGGCATGAGTCAGGAGTACAACAAATATGACCATGACTACTACATAAAGTATGATCTGGTCGACCCTTCGCTCGGCGCCATCGACGCCGGCATGACCAACGGAAGCATAACCGGCAATTACGACGAATGGGCAATGCGCTCCTATTTCGGGCGCCTGAATCTTTCATGGGCTGACAAGTATCTGTTCGAGGCCAATCTGAGGGCCGACGGCTCTTCGAAGTTCGCGCCCGGCAAGCGGTGGGGCTATTTCCCTTCGGTGTCGGCCGGCTGGCGCATCTCCGAGGAGAATTTTCTCAGGAATTCGGCCTCATGGCTCAATCAGCTGAAACTGCGCGTGTCCTATGGCTCGCTGGGCAACAACGCCACCACAAGCTACTACATGTACCAGTCACTCTTCGCCACGGCCAATTATGTGCTCAACGGAAGCATTGCGGGCGGTCTGGCACAGAGTGTGCTTGCCAACCCCGAACTGACATGGGAGAAAACATACATGACCAATGTCGGCGTTGACTACGCCATGTTCAACAACCGCCTCAGCGGCTCTGTGGACATATACAACAAGGATACCAAGGGGATTCTGATATCGCTCCCCGCGCCGTTGGAACATGGCACGAGCACTGTGCCCAACCAGAATGCGGGCGAGGTGAACAACCGCGGCTTCGAGTTCGACATACGCTGGAACGACCGCATCGGAAAGGTGTCGTACAACGTGGGCTTCAACATGGCGTTCGTCACCAACAAGGTGACAAGGTTCCAGGGCGATGTGTCCTCAATCAACGGAGTTTACAAGACTCAGGAGGGGCGCCCTGCCAATCAGCTTTATGTGATTACGGTTGACCGCATCGTGCGCGATCAGGCCGATCTGGATTATGTACAGTCGCTTGTGGACAGGAACCCCGATTATTTCGCCACATACCAGCGTCCGGAACTGGGCGATTTCCTTTACCGCGATGCCAACGGCGACGGCAAGCTCGACACGAACGACCGCGTGGAGATTGGGCACGGCACCGTGCCGCGCCTCACCTACGGCGCCAGCCTTGGCCTGAGCTGGAACAATTTTGATTTCAGCATGCTGTTTCAGGGGGTAGGCAACCATCAGGTGTACTACAACAATCAGGCATTCCGCTTTGTCACCGTCATAGGCCAGTCGCTTATAAAGGATATCACCGACAACGCCTGGACGCCCGACAATCCTTACGAATCCATCTATCCCGTTCTCCGTAACAGCGCCAACGGCAAGAACAACATAGCAAGCGACGCCTTCGTGCATAATGCGGCATATTTCCGGTGCAAGAACATTCAGCTCGGTTACACCGTGCCGCGGAAAATCACCAAGAAATTCTTCGTCGAGAATCTCAAGGTCTACACCAGCATCGACAATCTTTTCACCATCACCAGTTTCCCAGGTCTTGACCCCGAGGTGGCCGCCAATGTGGGTTATCCCGCCGTGCGGCAGTATTCCGTGGGTGTCAATGTATCGTTCTGAATGTACCACAAGCCAGTTGAATCATGAGATTAAGATATATAGCGTTATATGCCGCCATCGCCGTGGTTTGCGGTGGATGCGAGAGCCTTGATTACACCCCCGGCGACCAGATGTCGGGCCAGACATTCTGGCAGACCGAGGACCATGCCCGCCAGGCGGCGGTGGGGATGTATGCCGCCATGAAGGAACCGTGGTGCTTCGGCATGGAGTTCACGTTCGATATGTGCAGCGACCTGGCCGACGGCACTTCGCCGTGGTCCGATGTGTCGCGCGGCGATGCATTTTCCTCCAACAGCTCCGGAGTGCAGAATCATTGGCAGTACCTTTATGAGCTGGTGCACCGCGCCAACACCGTGATCCGCAATGTGGCAGGCATGCCGATCAGTCAGGAAACCATCGACCGCGTGACCGGCGAAGCCCGTTTCCTGCGCGCCATGGCCTATTTCCGCATGCTCAACTGCTGGGGCGGCGTGCCTTACTACGACGAGACCTGCGACATAAACGAGGAGTTCGCGCACCTTGATGCCCCGCGCTGCACGGCCGATGAACTCCGCGGGCATATACTTGACGATCTGACCGACGCCATCCGCAAGCTTCCCGTGAGCTGGGACGCCGCAAATCTGGGGCGCGCTACCAAAGGGGCTGCCTACGCACTGCGTGGGAAAGTCTACCTGTTCAACCGGCAATGGGATGAGGCCGTGGCCGATTTCGAGGAGATTGTGTACAACAAGACATACAATTACGGATACTCGCTCCATCCGGACTACAACGACCTTTTCCGCCTGTACAACGGGCGCCATAGCGATGAGATGATATTTTCCATTCAGTCAATCGACGGGAATACGGCCGGATATGCCCTCGACATCGTGTCGTACTTCGGCAACAAATCCACCATGCGTCTGATAGCAGGCAACCGGATAGTCCCGTCAACTACACTTGTCGACATGTACGAGAACCCCGACGGCTCGCAGTTCGACTGGGATGACGTGTTTCCCGGTTTCAATGCCGGCGATTCGCAGATGCGCCGCCGCCTCATGTGCGTGGCCATCGATCAGGGGAGCACGGAAGTGACGAGCACACTCGACAGCGACACGACAAAAGTGATGGACGCCTACCGTTTGCGCGATCCTCGTCTGTGCCTCAATGTCATCACACCTTATTCCCATTATCTCGGCACCGACGCAGGCTCTTCGCCCATGGACAAGCAGTTCGTGCTTGCCGACCCCACAAAAGGGGGCGCGCCGATGGAGGCCATGGCCTTCATACGCAATTCCGAAGGGTGGAATTCGTACTTCTGGCGCAAATGGATACCTACGGGCAACCTTGACGGATATTGGGGTGAATACACACGCACACCCTATGAATTTCCGCTGATACGTCTGGGCGATGTGCTGCTCATGCTGGCCGAAGCCTACAATGAGTCGGGCGCCACAGACAAGGCCGTGATTGAGCTGAACAAGGTGCGGGAGCGCGTGGGTATGCCCGGCCTTGACAGCGGTGCGGCATGGCTCGCCGTGAGCGGAAAGGAGGATATGGCCGAGCGCATCCGCCGTGAACGTGCGTTCGAACTGGTCGGTGAGGGACAGCGCTATTGGGATCTGAAGCGTTGGGGACTGCTGGAACAGTCCGTGAAAAATGCCACCGACATTTTCGGAGACCTCATGTACACACGTACATATCAGGAGCGGCATCAGCTGTGGCCTATCCCGCTTGTGGAGATGGAGCGCAATCTCAACCTTACACAGAACCCGGGGTGGTGATGCGGCCCTGACAATGCCTGCGGCTGGGGCCGTGGGCATGCCTGCATGGAGTGCGTGGTGTTGAGCGCCGCGCACTCTATGCACGTATATTGATGTGTGTAACCATAAGGTCTGATAAGTTCGGATAAACTCTTATAATTCTGATAAGGTCTGATAAGCTCTTATAAGAAATTATCAGAATTATAAGAGCTTATAAGAATTTATTATCCTAAAGTCCCTGATTATGATGACATCAATATACAAAAAGATTCTGGCGGCATGCTCTGCGGCCGCTCTTAGTGTTACCGGCGCATGGGCGCAGTCCGTGGTTCCCGGGCAGCACGCGGGAAAACTCAAAGTTGAAAACCGGGTAGCAGGCAAGGCGCAGAGCTTCGATCTCCGCGAAGTGACGCTGCTTCCCGGCCGTGTGCGCCATAATCTCGAGCGCGATTCGGCCTGGATGGCTAATATTTCTGTGAACCGGTTGCTCCATAGCTTCCGCAATAATGCCGGCGTATTTGCCGGACTGGAAGGTGGATATGAGAGTGTAAAGAAGTTTGGTGGTTGGGAATCGCTTGATTGCGATCTGCGCGGCCATACCACCGGCCACCTTATGTCGGCCTACGGACTGATGTATGCCGCCACAGGTGCCGATGTGTTCAAACTCAAAGGCGACTCCATCGTGGCCGGCCTGGCCGAGGTGCAGGAGGCACTTGGCCCGTCGGGATATCTCAGCGCTTTCCCGGAGGAACTTATCAATAGAAACCTCAAGGGGAAAGGCGTATGGGCGCCGTGGTACACGCTGCACAAAATAATGTCCGGACTGATTGACCAGTATCTTTATTCCGGCAATACTCAAGCACTTGAAGTGGCAACCAAAATGGGCGACTGGGCTTACGGAAAACTCATCGGTCAGCCCGAGGAAACTCGGCGTCTGATGCTCCGCAATGAGTTCGGCGGAATGAACGAGGCGTTTTTCAATCTTTATTCCGTTACAGGCGACAAACGTTTCAAGGAACTTGCCGAATATTTCTATCACAACGCCGTGCTCGACCCGCTCCGTGAGGGGGATTTCGATATGGGCACCAAGCATACCAATACTTTTATACCCAAGCTGATTGGCGAAGCCCGTAATTATGAACTCACCGGCAGCGGCGACAGCCGGCGCATGGCGGCCGATTTCTGGGAGTGCGTGGTTGACAAGCATTCGTTTGTCACAGGTTCATGCAGCCAGAAAGAGCACTTCTTCGACACCTCCAGGTTCTCAAAATTCATCAACGGCTACACCGGCGAGACATGCTGCACGTACAATATGCTGAAACTCAGCCGGCACCTTTTCTGTTGGGATGCCGCACCCGAGGTGGCCGACTACTACGAGGTGGCTCTGTTCAACCACATCCTCGCCCAGCAGGACACCACTTCCGGCATGGTGTGCTATTTTCTCCCGATGCTTACGGGGGCATATAAGGTGTACAGCACTCCGGAGCAGTCGTTCTGGTGCTGTGTGGGGAGCGGTTTTGAAAGCCACTCGAAGTATGCCGAATCAATCTATTTCCACAATGACAACGGCGTGTTTGTCAACCTGTTCATCCCCTCTCGCCTTATCTGGAAAGAGAAAGGGCTGACATTGCGTCAGGACACCCGTTTCCCTGAATCGGAGACCACCCGCTTCACCATAGAGGAAGCTCCGTTGCAGGCAATGGGGCTTTCGCTCCGCTATCCTGCATGGAGTGGGCGTCCGGAAGTGAAAATCAACGGCAAAAAGCAGGCGGTGCATGGCGGTCCGTCCTCCTATATCACCTTGAACCGCAGATGGAAAGCGGGCGATGTGGTTGAGGTGACCTATCCAATGTCGCTGCATGTGTCCGTCACACCCGATAACCCCGACAAAGGCGCAATAATGTACGGCCCAATTGTACTGGCTGCCAACCTCGGTACCGAAGGGATGACTGCACCCGCCCCTTTCTCTGACCCAACTGTGCGAAACGACTACTATACCTACGATTATCATGTCCCCCCCGGTACGCCGACCTCATTGCCTTTCGGAATCGATGAGGTGGCACGGAACATGAAACGCACATCCGGCGGCCTGACGTTTGTCAGCTCAAACGGCCTGACATTCGCTCCGCTTTACGATCTGCACCGCTGCCGCTATGGGGTGTACTGGGATTTCAAAAAATGATGAGTTGTCTGCTCTGTCAAATAAGGGAAATAATTGTAGGGTCGCGACCTGTCGCGACTGCAGCACGGTCCATTGGCCCCGTAATTACCAATTGGAGTTCTAAAAGTTGCAGTCGCGACAGGTCGCGACCCTACGTCTGAAATGATTTTTTTAATAGGGTTATGAAAAGAATTTTGCTGATTTTGTTGCTTGTGCTTCCGGTTTTGGCGCAGACGCTTGAGGCTCGCCGATGGTGGACGTGCAGTGTGACAATGCCGGAATGGGTGTCAAACGAGACCGGTGCCGGGGTAGAGGCTTTCATGCAGCTGCCGGAAACGGACAGCGTGGCTGCCGTGATGTTCGCCTTTCAGAACATGAATGAGGAGACGCTGTTTAAGATGGATACGTTCCGCGAGCGCATGGCGCGTGCAGGGGTCGCTCTTGTGTGGATTGTTCCGGGCTGCGGACAGGAATGGGACGTAAGCACCGGAGTGCAGGAGAATTTTAACCGCATGCTGTCGGCACTTGCAACTGAAAGCGGCCATCCGGAAATTGCTGACGCACCGCTTATCCCGTTCGGCCATTCGGCGCAGGCAACGATGCCCTGGAATTTCGCCGCATGGAATCCTGAGAGGACACTGTGTGTGATTTCATATCATGGCGATGCTCCGCGCACCAACCTGTGTGGCTATGGCCGCGCGAACATAGAGTGGGGGCGCACCCGCAACATCGACGGCATCCCGGGGCTGATGGTTATGGGCGAATATGAATGGTGGGATGCCCGGTTGCGTCCGGCTCTTGCGTTCCGGATGATGTATCCCGGGAGCTGTATCTCGTTTCTCGGTGATGCCGGGCGCGGACATTTCGACCTTTCCGGCCGTACGGCGGCATATATGGCCGAGTTTATAGAAGAAGCGCTTGCCACTCGCCTCACTTCAAACGGCCTCATGCCAGTGGATCCCGCCGACGGCTGGCTTGCGCAGGCATGGCACCCCGGCTGCACAGACCGCACCGCTCCCGCACCCTGGAAGGATTATTCGGGTTGCCGCCACGAGGCTTTCTGGTTCTTCAACCGGGAGATGGCAGAGGCTGCTGAGGCGCGGTATGCCGAGACGGCAGGAAAACAGCCGCGTTGGATAGGCTTTGCCGATGACGCAGGCAACCTGTTTGCCTATAATCCGGCCGGCCATTGCAAAATCAATGTCAGAATCAAGCCCGATGCCTCGGACACGTTCACACTGCATGCCGTATTCACCGACAGCACACGCACATCCAAGACTGCGGGGATGCAGACCTCGATAAAGGTCCGCTATGTGAGCGGCCCGGCTGAGGCAGTCAACGATTCAACTTTCCGTGTGGACAGGGAGCATCCCACATGGCGAAATCCGCGCCGCCGCGCCAAGGTGACACTATGCGCCGAGGCGCCATCCGATACCATCTATAAGGAGACAGTGCAGTCCATCTTATGGAATCCAATAAGAAAAGCGATGTGCCGGTGGGGCACATCGCTGTAAGGAAACCTAAACAATACGTTTACTATTACCTTTGAATTTACCTATACTACTTACCTTAAATCTTTACCATTATGAGTTCTCAATTATCTATTATCCAGGAAGATTATGCATAATGCCTAATCCTCATGTATTCCTTTGCGGTTTAAAGCGCGTTGAGTTCGTAAACGCGGCTGCTGAGATCGCGGGCGGTGAACATGGGCAGTCCCACTGTCATTAGATACTGGCCCGAATAGTTCTTGGCATTGTTGTCTGCCGAGCAGTCGGCACGGTTGATCTCGCTGACCTTGTAGGTGGCTTTGGGGTCGAGACCCTGCAGTTTCACGTTGTTGAGTTTTTCGTTGTAGCGGGGATGAACGTCGAATGCGAACACCACTGCATTCCTGTCGGCTTTGTCAACGAACATGGTGGCTGCGTGGTTGCCTTCGTAGGGTGATACGAGGCGGTACTGGTCACCTTCGAGAATCACCGGTTTCAGACGGTTGTATTCCTTGATTGACTGCTTGCAGTAGGCGAGTTCGTCGGACTTGAGGTCGTGCAGGTTGAGGTCGAATCCGAGTTTGCCCATCATGGCCACGTTGGTGCGGAATTTGATGGGGGCCTTCTTGTTCCAGGTGGTGACATGCGCGCACTGCACCTTGGCGGGGAATGCCTGTGAATATCCGTACTGGATGAACAGGCGTTCGATGGGGTCGGTGTTGTCGCTGGGCCACATTTCGGTGAAGTATTTCAGCCCTTCGTAGTCCGTACGTCCGCCGCCGCCCGAGCAGAGCATCATGGGGAGGTCGGGATATTTGGCCTTAAGTCTGTCAAGAACGTTGTAGAGACCCTTCACATAGTCTACGTAGAGTTTCTGCTGCTCTTTGCCTTCGTGGTTTGAGTAGATGTTGGTGATGGGGCTGTTGCAGTCCCATTTGAAGTAGGCGATGTCGGGATACTTGGTTTTCAGGTTGTCCACCACGTCGAACACAAAGTCCTGTACTTTGGGATTCGAGAGGTCGAGTACCAGCTGGTTGCGGAAGTAGTATTCCTCGCGGTTGGGAAGGGTGATGACCCAGTCCTTGTGCTGCTCGTAGAGTTCCGATTTGGGATTGACCATCTCGGGTTCGATCCAGAGACCGAATTTCACACCCTGTTTCTTTGCTTCCTCGGTGAGGCGGCCGATGCCGTTGGGGAGTTTGTCGGCGGTCTCGTCCCAGTCGCCAAGACCCTGAGTGTCGCTGTGACGGGGATATTTGTTGGCAAACCATCCGTCGTCGAGCAGGAACATATCAACGCCGAGTTCTTTGGCTTCGCCGATGAGCGAAACGAGTTTGTCCTCGTTGAAGTCGAAGTAGGTTGCTTCCCAGTTGTTGAGCAGAGTCATGCGGTTGCCGTTGCCGTCTTTCACCTGATGGTTGCGCGCCCAGTCGTGAAGGTTGCGGCTTGCCTGGCCTGTGCCTTCGTCGCTGAGGGTGAAGATGAACTCAGGGGTTGTGAAGGTCTGCCCTTTGGAAAGGGGATATGCCGAGAAGTAGGGGTTGATTCCGCTGATCACGCGCAGGTCGCCGAGATCGTCCACTTCAAACACGAAGCGGAAATTGCCTGTCCATGCCAGTGTGCCGGCAAGAACGTCGCCGGAAGTCTCCGTTGCGGGTTCACCCAGCGAAAGCTGGAAGAAGGGCGATGCGAACATGTCGGCGCGGGCGCCCAGTTTTGTGTCGATTACTTTTTTTCCGAAATGCAGTTCCTGGTTAAGCTGGTTGGCCTCTTTGGCCCATTTGCCGGTGTACTGTGTCAGGAAATACTGCGGGGCGTTGAAATGCAGCATCGAGGATGCATATTTCTCCAGCTCGATGGGCTGCTTTTCGTTGTTGGTGATTTCGGTCCAGGATTTGAACACGTTTTCAGGTCCGAAGGCTGCAATGTGGAGTTTCACCTCGTCAGCAAACTCGGGGTCAGCCATTGTGATGATGGTTTCGGTGTAGCCGTCGTGCTTCACCACTTCATGCTTCTTATATTTGAGAAGGGTGGATGAGTTGGGGGTTGCAGTACGGTTGATATGCAGAGCCGGCTCATAATAATCTTCCATGCCGTGGGTGAGGTAAGCCTCTTTACCGGCAGGGAGGTTTGCGTATTCAGCGGCGTTGTCGAGGCGTTTGCCAAAATAGTTCTGATATACGCGGCCGTTATCTGCCACAGAGTAAACCAGTGCTGTGGCATCGGTCTCTACGGGAATGATGGTGGTGCTGGCGAAAGCGGAGAGGCAGAACGCCATCATGGCACCACTTATAAGGGTCGATTTCATCGTTTAAATTATAAGGTGTTATTATGATTGGTTTATTTATCGGTTGCGAAGGGGGCTACGGGCAGACCTGTGGTGCCGTAAAGGTTACCGCCGGGATAGTCGGCCCAATTGTAGCGGACAACTGTGGGGCGAGGAACTTTAGGTGAGGACAGCTCGATGGTGCGCTCGCCGGTGAGGCGTCCGCAAGCCGGAGCGAAGTTGCCTTTGCCATCCGAAATGATGAATCCGGTGATGGCCACGCTTGTGGGTTTCAATTCGCCGTCGAACGTGAGGATTATCCTGTCGCCATTGCTTTCAGCCTTGGAAAGTGCCGGTGCACGGCATGTCACGTCCTGTCCGTAGTCCTGTGCCATGGCAAGCAGGGCCAGCCGGTGGGCCACATCCTGCTTGTTGCGCGGATGTATGTCGGCGGGGTTGCCGAGGTCGATGGCTGTTGCCATTCCGGTGTGCGGGAGCTTCAGGGCCTTGGCCTGTGCGTTGCGCAGGGCTGCCCATTCCGAATCGGGTTGGCAGTACGAGGGTTTGAGATAACCTGCGAGCTGCACGAAATAGAAAGGCATCTCCTGATTTTTCCAGAGTTTGCGCCAGTCGGTGATCAGGGTCTGGAAAAGGGGCTCATACTGGCGGTCGCGCCCCACGTTGGCACATCCCTGATACCAGATAACGCCTTTCACCGGCATTACCGACAGTGGATGTATCATTGCGTTGTAGAGTACGGTGGGATAACTCGATCCGGTGACCGAGACAGGTTTTGCCGGCAGTTTTGCAAAATCTACCGCCACGTTGTAATTCCAGTCCCCGTCGAGGGGGATGGATACTCCGCCGGCTTCGGCCGTCATTTTGTCGCCGCCGTTGAAGCCGCCGCCTCCGCCGAAATCGGATATGCGGATCTTTATTTCAGCGTTGCCGGCCTTGACCATTTCTGCCGGTACAGAGTAGATTCTCGGGGTGTCGTAGCCTGAACCGCGTGCAATCTCGCTTCCGTTGAAGTAGGTTATGTCCTCGTCGTCAATGGCTCCGAGATGCAGGGTCATTGGTTTTCCGGCTGCAGCTTCAGGAATCTCAATCGTTTTTGATACCCAGACAATGCCGTCGAACGATGCGGGCAGCACCGTATTCTCCCAGTTTGTGCCTGTGGGCATAAGACCGGACTGAGCATCAGGACCTTCGGCCGGTTGCTGCTTTTCGGCGAGTGCCATCCAGTCTGAAAGGCGCTTTTCGTAGTCGTCCTGCAGCCGGGTGGCATCGAAGTCGCATCGTTCAAGTGCGGCGGCTTCCTGCTCGAATCCGTCAATATTCTTCACACCTTCGAAACTTGTCCACGCCTCGGCGGGTGTGCCTCCCCATGTGGCGTCGATGACACCTACCGGCACATGAAGCTTTTCTGCAAGTTCGCGTGCATAAAGGTAGGCCACGGCCGAGAATTCCGGAACTGTGGCAGGAGTGCATTCCACCCATCCACCCATGTTGGTGCGGCAGTCGGACTGCGGTTTCATGGCAGTCTGTTTGGTTATCTGCAGCAGGCGGATGTCGGGATGCTGTGCGGTGGGAATCAGTGTGTCATAACCCATCACATTGGTCCAGCCGTTAACCGGGAATTCCATGTTCGACTGGCCGGAGCATAACCACACTTCGCCTGAAAGAATATTGTTCAGAGTAAGCTCGTCCTTGCCGTCAGAAAGGGTAAGGCAGTAGGGGCCGCCGGCTTCCGGAGTATTGACTGTTGCCGTAAAGGTCCCGTCGGTTCCGGCTTTTGCCTTTATGGTTTTGATGCCCCATCCGGGAGTAATGACAACGGTGGATCCGGGGGCGGCTGTGCCGCGCAGTGTCAAAGATGAATTGCGCTGCACCACCATGTTGTCGGTGATGAATGCCGGCAGCCTGATTTCTGCGGAGGCTCCGATGACGGAGACCATGCAAACCATGGCGCAGGCAAGAATGTATTGCAGAATGTGATTTGTTTTCATTGATATCGATTAGTGGTGTACGGTGCAAAATTAGGGCGCCACCAACGAAAATCTTAATGAAAACAAGCCAAAATTTTGCAATTATTCTTCATCAGGCGCGTTTTTATCATTCACGGAAGCGTTTTTACCCGTTTTGGATTTGCATTGTTTCTCAAAGTCCTTCGGTGTCATGCCGAACTGCTTGAAGAAGATTTTGCTGAAATAGGACGGGGATGCGATACCTACCATATAGCCCACGTCGCTTATGCGGTAGTTGCCTTCGCGGATCAGTTCGGCGGCTTTTTTCAGTTTGATAATCCTGATAAGCTCCACCGGCGAGAGATTGAACAGCGTTTTGATTTTGCGCAGCAGGCTCGAGCGGCTCATGGCCAGACGGTCGCACATTATCTCCACATTGAAGTCTTCCTCGCTCACATTGTCCTCGATGATTTTGCGCACCTTGTTCATGAATTCCTCGTCGGCTTTGTTCATCTGCATGTTGGACACTGTGAAGAACGGATTCTTGGAGAAGGATTCGCGTTCGCGGCGGCGGTTGTCGAGCAGCGACCGCAGCAGCTGCTTGAGATACTTGATGGAGAAGGGTTTCTCCACATAAGCCTCGCCTCCGAGCTGGAGACCCTTCACTTTGGTCTCGAGGTCGTTCTTGGCGGTGATGAACACAACGGGGATGTGCGATATGTCGATGTCGGCCTTCACCTTGCTGCAAAGCTCGAGGCCGTCCATCTGAGGCATCATTATGTCGGTCACCACAATGTCGAACTGGCCGGCTTTCAGCTTTTCGAGAGCTTCAACGCCATTTGAGGCCGTTTCAACGATGAATGAGTTGCTTAGCTGCTCGGCGAGGAACGACGATATGCTTTCGTTGTCCTCGACAAGGAGCACACTGTAGATGTCCGACCGTGGTTTTGTCTGATTGGAGCCTTCCTCCACCATGTAGCCCCCGATTTCGCTTGAGGCAGGGTTGCTTTCCGCCTGAGGTTCGGTGACCGGGAGTGTGAGTGTGAAGATGTTCGTGTCGTCGGGATTGTCCTCCAGTTCAAGTGAACCTCCGAGCAGTGTGGCGAGCGAGCGTGACAGCGACAGCCCGATGCCCACGCCGTTTTTCTCCTCTTCGGCATTGACAGTCTGATAGAACGGCTGGAAAATGCGCGTGCGCTCGTCCGGGGCAATCTTTTTGCCGTCGCTTGCAACGGAAATTATGAAATTGTCGCCACCCTCGGGACGCTTGAATGTGATGATGATGTTGTGTGTGGCGTATTTCAGCGCATTGTTGAGCAGGTTGCTCACTATTTTGGTGAGCGCCTCGCGGTCCACCGACACCACCAGCGGATGTGCGTCGAAGTCGCATTCCAGGTGCTTGCCTGTGAGTGAGATGGACGGCTCGAAACGAGAGACGATGTTGCGCACGAATTCGTTGATGTTGACATTCTCATTCTTGAGAGTGAGGCGTTTGGCGTCGATTTTCTCGAAATCAAGCAGTTGTCCGGTCAGTTCCAGAAGGCGCTTGGTGTTCTGTCGGGTCACTTTTACATAGCGCTCTATGTCGGGGTTGTCCACTCCGATCTCCTCGATGGCTTCGAGCGGAAGGTCGATGAGCGACAGCGGTGTCCGGATTTCGTGGGCTATTTCCGTGAAAAAGTCCACTTTGCTGCGGTAGAGTTCCTTGTCTTTCTTGTCGTGGAAGGCTTGCTCGCGTTCCTTGAGCTTGAGCTCGTTCCGTTTCTGCCACCACATGATGCACAGTATGATTGCGGCGATGAAAGCCATGCCGTAAATAATATAGGCCCATAAAGACTCCCACCACGGCGGGGTTATGCGTATGCCGAGTTGCCGGATGGACGACACGGCTCCGTTGTCGGCCTTGACCTGAAGGGTGTAGTTGCCTGATGCAAGATTGGTAAACGAAATTTCGTTGTCATTCATGCCTATCCACTCCTTGTTGACAGGGAGCAGGCGGTAATAGAATTTTACGCGGCCGGTATGATTGAAATCGGGCGAGGCCACCGAGATTGTGAATGTGGCCTGATTGTAATCGAGGGCAATCTTGTCGGCGAACACGATGTTTCCCTTAAGGGCGGTTCCACCGGAATTTGCCTGTACGGACTCGTTGAGTACGTTCAGCCCTGTGAAATAGATAGGAATCTCCGAGGTGTCTTCCTCGAAATCGTCGGGACGGAAGGCAATCACGCCGTTGATGCCGCCCATGTAGAAGGTGCCGTCGGGGGTTTTGATTCCGGATTTGTAGTTGTACTGATTGAACGGAATCCCGTCGCGGTCGGTGAATACACGTATGTCGCCTGTTGTGGGTGAGAAACGCACAAGTCCGTGGTTTGTTCCGAACCACAGGTTGTTGCCGCTGTCCTCCAGCACGGTGTACACCACATCGTCGGGCAGGCCTTCCGGAATGCCGAATGTCTCGAAACTGTCGGTTTCGGGATTGTATCGGCTCAGTCCGCCGCGCTCGGTTGAAACCCATATGGTTCCGCGCGAGTCCTCCATGATTGAATTTATGGAGTTGGAGCGCAGCCCGGAGGTATTGTCGGCGGTCTGGTGATAGACGTATGGTTTGAATGTGTCGGTCCGCGGGTCATGTTTAAACATTCCGTTACCCATTGTGCCTATCCATATGGTGCCGTCAGAGGCTTCGAACAGTGTATATATCCATAGCGCGGCAGTTCCGGGGATTTCAGAGAATGTGGTTTCCCCTTGCATGCGTCGGAACAGCGAAAGTCCCATGCCGACCCACTCCGTGCCTTGCTTGTCAATCAGGTAGGAGTAAACGTTGTTGTTATGTTCCGTATCGGCCGGATAGACCATCTGCACACCCGATGCATCCGCCCGCTTTAAGCCTGAGCGGGCGAAACTTGTGTAGACCTTGTTGTCGAGAGTGGTCATCGAAAGGACGAGATTGTCATTGGAACTGAATCCCGGTGCGCGCTGGATGGCGCCGGTGGAGGGATCGAGGGTATTCACACCATTGTCCTCGGTGCCTATCCATATCCGGCCTTTGTCGTCCTGCCCCAGGCCGATGATCAGCTGGCTCGACAGCCCGTGGTGCAGGCCGTAATTCGTAAATCCGAATTTTCTGTGAGGCATGTAGTTGACGCCGCCGAACATTGTGCCGAGCCATGCTCCGTTCTCGTTGTCGCGGTAGATGCAGTAGATGGTGTTGTTCGACAGTGAGAACGGGTTGAGCGGATTGTTCTTCAGTTCAATGGTTTCTCCGGAGCAGCGGTTGTAGACGAACAGGCCCGTCTGTGTGCCTATCCACAGTTCGTCGCCGAAACATTCAAGGTATCGCAGATACGTGCCGGCCGGACGTGTGAACGGGATTGGAGTTATCACATCTGTCAGCGGATTGTATTCAAACAGTTTGCCAGTAGGTGTGCCTACAATAAGGTTGCCCTCCGGGTTCTCGCATATACAGCAGAGCCAGAGGCAGTCGGTGTCGTTTCCATTGGAGCGTACGCGGTTGAACCGCTCGGCTTTGTCGTCGTATTTCAGTATGCCGTCGCCGCTTGTTATCACCCAGAGATTCCCGTCGCTTGTCACGCATATGTCGCCGGCATAAGTTGGCTTTGTGTTGCCCGACAGAATCATTGGGAAATGTTTTACCTTCCCGTCGCGATAGCGGAAGATGCCCTGGTTGGGGAGCGCAGCCCATATGGTTCCTTTCCGGTCGCCGGTGATGCGCTGCACCCAGTTGCCGGCTTCCACGCCGTCGTCGGCTTTGCTTTCAACATGAGTGATGACATCGGCATGCGGGTCGTAGCGGTAGATGCCGCGGTCTGTGCCGATCCACAGCATTGAATTCTCGTCCTCGTAGAGGGCGCCGATGTTGTTGTTGCCTCGGCCAAGAGCCTCGTCGTAGCAGTTGTACACCTTTATTTTGCTCCCGTCGTAGCGGTTGAGGCCGTTCTTGGTGCCGAACCACATGAATCCGAGCCTGTCGCGCACAATGCATTTCACGTTGTTGGCCGACAAGCCGTCGTTGCTGTCGAGATGACGGAAATTATATTGGCCGCTGTATGCATGGCACATGCTTGCCGCAGGGATTGAAAGCAGCATGGCAATGATGAAGATGATAAAATGCCGTGTAGTCTTCATGGGGATGGTTTGATGTGGTGCTATGCGAAGATACGCATTCCGCGTCGTTTTTTTGCTATGCGGACGCGTCATGTTGCGGCGTCCGCACTATTTTTTTTTCGGCATGTGGCGGTTGTGGCTGCGGATTACATGTTGAAATGCAGGTGTCCGCAGTTCATTATGTCGGCGTAAGTCACGGTGTGGCCGTCAACGCGTTTGCCGTTGAGCTGCACGCTTTTCACCAGATGCCTGTCGGTTGATTTGCGCGATGCGGTGATGGTGAATGTGCGGCCCTCGGGGAGATGGAGCGTGCAGGAGTCGAACAGCGGCGTGCCGAGGCTGTATTCGCCCAAGGCGGGATTCACGGGGTAGAAGCCCATGGCGCTGAACACGTACCATGCCGACATCTCGCCGCAATCGTCGTTGCCGGCATAGCCTGAGGAGGTGTTGTTGTACATCTCGTCCATTATGCGGGCAATCAGAGCCTGCGCTTTGGCCGGTGCGCCGGCGTCATTGTAGAGGTAGGCCACATGGTGACTCGGCTCGTTGCCGTGGGCATACTGGCCGATGCAGCCCGAGATGTTGTCGTTCTTCACACCGCTGGTGTCGGTGATGCTGAAAAAGTCATCGAGTTTGCGCTCGAAGGCTTTCTTGCCGCCGGTGAGGGTTATCAGGGCAGGAATGTCGTGCGGAACATACCAGTAATACTGCCATGCGTTTCCCTCGGTGAAGGGGTATCCGCCGTTGGCGCCGAATTTCAGCGGGTCGAACGGCTCGGTCCAGTTGCCGTGCTCGTCCTTGGCGCGGAAAAATCCTGTTGAACTGTCATGGAGATTGCGGAAAAACTGCGCGCGCCGGCTGAAACGCTCATAATCGGCTTCATGTCCGAGTTTGCGTGCCATCTGGGCCACGCACCAGTCGTCGTAAGCCATTTCAAGAGTGATGCTTACGGATTGCGACTGCAGGGTTTCGGGCATATAGCCGTAATGTTCCCACACGTCGAACGGCGAGTTGAGGTGCGGCTGCAGCGTGGAGTTCCTCACTGCCTCGTAAGCCAGATCGTGGTCGATTCCGGGAATGTCGCGCAGCACGGCGTCGGCTATCACCGGAATGGCGTGGTTGCCTATCATGCAGTAATTGTCCTGCCCCCACAGATGCCACACGGGGAGGTAGCCGTAGTCCTTGTAATGGCGCAGCATGCTGTTGACAAACGAGGCGTTGAGCTGCGGCATCAGCAGCGAGTAGAGCGGATGTGCCCCGCGATAGGTGTCCCACAGTGAGAAGGTGGTGTACTGGGTGTCGCCTTCAGGCACATGGCCTACGGTGTAGACCGGTGTCATGTATTCGCCGTTTACGTCGCTGAACGTGTTGGGCTGAATCATGGTGTGGTAGAGGGCGGTGTAGAATGTTGTAAGCTTTTCGGGGTCGCCGGTGGCTTCGATGCGGCCCAGCTCCTTGTCCCAGCGGGCATCGGCATCGGCTGCATAACGGTTGAAATCGAAGTGCGGGGCCTCGGCATCCATGTTCATGGCGGCATTGGCCGCCGATACTCCCGACAATGCCACTTTCACAGTGACAGGGCGGTTAGCGGAGCTGAATCCGATTCTGGCCTTGAGTGCACATCCGTTGACCACCGAGGCTCCGCGTCGGGGTGTGTCGCCGTCGGTGAGTTCGAGGTCGGTGATCTCCTCGGAGAAATCGGCCACGAAGTAGATTTTACGTAGCTTAGCCCATCCGGTGATCACCCGGTAGCCTTCAATCCGCGACGGTCCGGTGCGGCGTATCTGCGACTGCACCACGCGGCGGTTCCAGCTCCCTTTGTTGGCCGAATGGTCAAGGTCGAGGATGATGTTGCGCTGTGCCCCCTGCGGATAGGTGTAGCGGTGCACGCCGGTGCGGGTGGTGGCTGTGAGTTCCGCGTCAATCCCCTCGTCGGCGAGGCGGACGCGGTAGAATCCGGGCGAAGCCGCCTCGTCATGGTGTGAGAACCGCGAGGAAGTGGCATTGCCGGTGGTGGGGAAGAGGGCAATGTCGATAAGGTCGCTTGCTCCGGTACCGCTCAGGCGAGTGTGCGAGAAGCAGTGTATCACCGAGTCGTTGTAGTCGTAGCCCGAGGCGTTGTACCAGTCGGGGGCCTGATCGGTGTCGGGGCTGAGCTGCACCATGCCGAATGGCACGGTGGCGCCGGGATAGTTGTTGCCCGACAGGCTGCCCTCCACAGCTCCTGTGCCGATGAACGGGTTTACATAAGACGTGAATTTTCCTGCCGGTGCCATCAGTGCCGCCGACAGGAAAACCAGTACCGGAATGTGTCTGCGCATTATCTGAACAATAATTTTCGGTTTTCTGTTAAGCCTGATTCAAGGGTGACGGAGGCGATTGACATGCCGCACCCCATTTTTTCGATATTCAAGGACGCTTCTGTCATGCTTTTCCCCGAAAGGGATATGGAATTGACGGTTGTACCGTCAATTCCATATATTGTGACAGAGCTGATTGGAGCTGCTGCAGAGATGTTGAGATTCTTGCCGTCGACAGTCATGTCGATGCTTTCGGCCGGGTCGGCCACGGCGGCTGCGACACCGCTGTAGCTTGAACGTTCCAGACGGTAGACACGCACATCCTTTGCGGGCACCGAAACCTGAAGTTCAGAAGGCTTGCATGTTGTGCCGGTCCAGAGTTCCTTTACGTTCACGAAGTCAGAAGCCTTGATGCCGAGGCGGTCGAAGTCGGGCTGCTTGTTGAAGGGGTTGCTTGTGTCGTAGTTGAACACCACATAGTAGAATGCCTCGGGTGTGTCGTATACGAACTCGTTGTCCACAGGGATTATAAGCTGCCACATCTGGGTCTGATAGGGCATGGTTCCCTCAATGGGGCGGAAGGTTTTGCCGATGCGGGCAACCTCGGTGAGGTCCTTGTTTGATGCGAACTTCACGGCGCGTGCGCGCTCCTCGTCGGTGCCTTCGATTTTTGTGGGCTTGCCGTTGTAGTTCATCGTACCTCCCTCGTAAGCGTATGTGCCGCCGAACAGGGTGTGGCCGGTAATGATGCCGCTGGTGTAGCGGATGCGGGCCTCCTGCTCATCGTTCGAGCCCTTGCCTGTGAACACCTTGTTGAGGCACATCAGGTCAGGGTCGTTGAATGCGTAGCATTGGTCGAGCCACCAGGAGCCGTTGATGCAGTTGAGGGTGTACATGGAGTTGTTGAGCTCGCCCCAGGCGTCGCAGCCGATGCGGCGGATGTGGGCCTTGGCGGGGAACACGGGTGCGATAGAGAAGTCGAGCACCATGTCGCCGGCCATCTCCAGGATGTAGTCCATACCGTAGTTGTAGGCCATCATGCCGGTGGTGATGTTGGGGTCGTACCAGCGGTCGGCTTCCTGCGAACCGTTGTTCATGAAGTCGATTTTCACGTATTCGAATCCGTCCTCCTTGAATTCCTGGAAGCGTTTGCGGTTGGCTTCCTTCACGGCAGGATGGGTGGGGTCGAGCGAATAGCCTGTGATTTTGCGGGGCTTGCCGTTGGCGGTGAGCACCACATCCTTGCGCGAATAGGTTTTGCCGTCAACGGTTTCGTAGGGATAATCTGTCACTTCATTGTCGCTTCCGAGCCAGATTGAGAAAGGTGTGGTGTAGATGCCGGGGTGATAGCCGAGTTCCTTGCAGCGTTTGGCGAATTCGCGGCGTTCCATGCGGCTCATGTTGTCCCAGAAGGAGTCGAGCACCATCCAGCATGTGCCTTTCTCGTCGGCGAAGTCTACGGGCTTGAGCTCTCTTTCAAAGAAGTCGAGCACCGACATGGCTGAGGTGTAGTTGAGCTGAGCCTCCTGGCCGCCCCAGCTTTGCCAGCCGAAGATTGATTTTTCGTCGTTGGGCATCTTCAGTTTCGGGCAGAGCACGGTGTTGGCGGCGCCGTAGGTTTCCAGACCCTCGCGCCAGTCGTCGAACATACCCAGCATGAAGCGCGGCGAAACCACACGTGCACCTTTCACTGCGCCATGCTTGTCAAAGTCGGCTCTGCCGCTCCCTAAGTTGTTGTCCCATGTGCGCAGGCTCACGTAGCCGGCCTGGGCGCTGAGTTTGCGCAGGCGGTTGGTGGAGTTGGGCTGCACGTTGATGGCCGATTTCCATACGGAGTGGTCGATCGAGCCGATTACCAGACCCTTGCGCGATGCCACGTTGAAAAGGGCGGTTGCCTCGCACGAGGTCATGAGTTGGCCGGTGTTCCAGCGTGTGGTGCTGAATGTGGCCCAGTTGTCGTTGGCGAAAGGCATGTTGTAGATGCGGTTCTCCGAGGTCTCGAGTGGCAGAGTGTTGGTTGTGTTGACCACGATGGGGCAGATCTGACGGGTCGATGTGGTGCCCGAAGGTGCA
Organism: uncultured Porphyromonadaceae bacterium; assembly: GCA_900540205.1. GTDB lineage: Bacteria > Bacteroidota > Bacteroidia > Bacteroidales > Muribaculaceae > UBA7173. Next base: position 31,921 of record UQER01000020.1, read on the forward strand.
ACCACCGCGCCTTCGAATGTGGCATAGGGGAGCGAGGGGTAAACCGATACGATCTGCTCCAGTGTGGGGCTGCCGCTCTTGGTGTAGGTCCATGTGAAGCGCTTGCCCGATCCGAATGCGTCGGTGATGTCCTCCTCTTTCTTCGTCACGTTGTCGTAGGTGGTCGATTCGAGGTTGTTGTCGTTCTCGTCCCAGGCGGTCATGTAGACGCCCTTGAGGAGCTGAGTGCCGTTCTGTTCCACCGTCATGAGCTTGTTGCCCATGGTGAACTTCCATCCGCCGTATTCAGCGTCCAGTTCCCCTGCGAGGAGAACCGGAGCGCTGGCTACTACAGCTGCAATAATTGCAAGTTGTTTTCTGATGGTCATATTCGAGTAAGGTATGTTTATTTGAGGTAGATCTTGTCCACTTTGTTGCCCTGACGGCGGATGTAGAGACCGTTCTGCGGGTTGGCAACACGTACACCCTGGATGTTGAAGTATTCAACGGGGGCATTGGCGTCGGCTTCGGTAAGCACGTTTTCGATGCCTGATGTGCCGGCCACTGCGAATGCGCTGGCTGCCTTGGCACCGTCGATGCTCTGCACACCCCACGATGCGATTTTGTCGGAGGCGATGTTGAGGGTCACTGTGCGGGCTGCCGATGCGGCGTTAACGTTGGCCGAGCGGAGTTTGCCTGTTTCAGTGTCGGCCGGAACGGCTGTGATGATCTGGCCGTCGGTGGTCTTTACGAAGTAGTTGTAGCGGAGAGCATCGGCGGGAGTGAAGCCTGAACCCTGGGTATGCTTCTCATCTGAACCGGCTTCCCATGTCAGCACTGTCTTGTTGCCGTCGGCAGTGGCTGTAAGGCCGGTGGGGGCGTTGGGTGCCTTGTTGTTCAGGCGGGTGCCGTATCCGTTGTAGAACATGAAGCTCTTGTTGTTGGCGTCGTCATCATTGTAACCCATCAGGGCAATGTCGACAACGTCGTTGTTGTTGAGGTCGTAGGCAAGTGCGACTGCGCCACCGCGGTGACGGCTGAGCTTGTCGGTGTAGGCTGTGAAATTTCCTTCACCTTCGTTGAGCGCGAAGACTGCGCTACCGAGGCCTTGGCCTACGTAAACGAGGTCGACAAGGCCGTCGCTGTTGAGGTCGCACCAGTCACCGCCGCCTACCGAGCAGCCGGGAAGGCCGGTTTCCATCTTTGTAAACGTGTCATCGCCGTTATTCTTGTAGAGATAGGCTGCTTTTTCCCAGTTGTTGGGGCATGATTCGCCTGTAACGAACACGTCGAGCAGGCCGTTGCCTGTGACGTCGACAAAGAACGACTGCCCTTTTTCAGCACCGGCTTTTTCGCCTACGTCCACTTTGGTGAACTTGCCGGAACCGTTGTTTTTCCAGATGTATGTGTGGTCGTTGTCGCCTGCCCATCCGTTCACGAGGATATCCACGGCGCCGTCGGCGTTATAGTCGCCTACGCAGAGTGTGCCACCTCGTTGTGCTTCAATGCCAGTGTTCTCGTCCTTGATGAATGTACCTTTGCCTCCGTCGTTGAAGAACACTACAGGAGTTCCCTGATCGTCACGCGGATTGCCGCAGAATGTTACGATGTCCTGATAGCCGTCACCGTTGAAGTCGGCAACGCCGAGGGTGCCGGTATACCATTTCTCTTGGTCTGCATCCTGGATGGATATTTCCCCTTCGAGCTTGAAGTCCTCGACTTTCTCGAAATTTCCTTTACCGTCGCCTTTCAGCAGTTGTGAGTTGTAGGAGTTGGCGAGCAGCAGGTCAACGTTGCCGTCGTTGTTATAGTCGATGACATAGGCGATGCGTTCCCATGATTGGCCGTCGGGATCGGTGATGTCGGCCGAGGTGGTGAACTGCTTGGTGTCGGCGTCGAGATGCAGTGCCTTGATGGTGATGGCCCAGCTTGCCGCAAGGTCACGTCCCTTGGCAATCAGCTCCATGAGACCGTCATTGTCAATATCTGCGCATATCATGTTGCCGTGTATCAGGCCGCCCGACACGGTGCCTTTCCAGTCGATGTGTGAGTAGTTGGGGATACGGGCTGCGCCGAATGCCGGCAATATGGTGGCAGCTGTTGCGAGTGTGAGTAATATTTTCTTCATAATTAGTGTGTTGGTTGTTGGTTAGGTGGTTTAGAAAAGGATAGGAAATATATGCAGGGGGGAGGATTGCCCCCTGCATATATGAGTTGTACTGAATTTTAGAGGTCGCTTATGCCGGTTTGGTGTTGTGCCGGCAGAATCTTCTGTTTAGATATAGCCTTCGTTCTGGTCGGCGCGGCTGATTTCGTCGTTCTGTTCGATTTCAGTCATAGGAATGGGCCAAACCGAGTGCCAGGGCTGGATTGTACCGGAGCGTTTTGCCCATTTGTTGCGTTCCTTGACGTATTCGTAGAACTTGCCTGTGCGTACCAGGTCGAAGCGGCGCCAGCGTTCGCCGAAGAGCTCGCGTACGCGCTCGGTCATGATGGCCTCGCGGAACGCTTCCTTGCTCATTGGCTGCCACATCTTGTCGGCGGGAAGGTTGAATTCCCATGCACGTGAGCGCACGTCGTTAACCCATTCAACAGCCTCGTCGCCACGGTTAAGCTCGTTGAGACATTCGGCATAGAGCAGGTAGGCGTTGCCAAGACGGAGCCAGGGGATGTTCTTGCCGCAGTACCACATGTTGTTGTAGCCGAAGCCCGACTGGATGTCGGTGCGGAAGTCCTCATATTTCTTGATGTGGGGCTTGCACTCGTCCTGATCCTCTTCGGTGAGGCCTTCCCAGCTCAGACCGGGAATATAGTCGAGGGCGTTTTTACCGTTCCATGTGAATTCGTAGCGCATTGACTCTTCTTTGCGGATGTCGCCGTCTTCCCAGATACCGCCGTCTTCGATGTCGGAGTAAGCCCAGGGGGTGGGAACAGCGTGGTCGTAGCCGGCAAAGTAGCATCCGTCGGCACCCATGGCCGCTGCAGCACGCGAACCGATTTCAAGCTGGATCATGTTGTTGTCGGGGTAAGCATTGCTGAACTGGAATTCGAGGATGGCTTCCGAAGTGTTGGGTGTGGAGTAGTCGAACAGATCATAATAGGGAACCAGAGAGAACGGACCGTTGACAACCTGGCGGAGGCATTCCTCTGCCTTGCTGAAGTCGCGCAAACCGGTTTCAACCGGAGCCGACATGTAGGCGTAGCCAAGGAGCATCAGGCCTGCGTAGCGTGTGAAGCGTCCGGGATTGTTGGTCTCGGGTGCGTTGTTGGCTGCCACGGTGAGGTCGTTGATGATGTATGTCCACACGGTGGTGAGGTCCTGACGGCGTGTGCCGAGTTCCTCAAGGTTAGCGATATCGATTACGGGGATGCGGCCATAAATCATGGTCATGTCCATCATCAGCTGTCCGCGGATACCGGATGCCTCCGCCCACATGGTTTTGGCCTGGGCATTTTCAGCAACCTGCGGTTCGAGAGCGTTGATGAGTTTTGCAGCCTCGGAGATTTTGGGCCAGCGCCAGTTCCAGGTGTTGGTCACATACTCCTGCTCGGAGCTGAGGAGGGCGTCGAAGCGGTCGATGGCACCGTTCTTGCCGCCGTTCTCCTTCAGAGCCTGATAGGCGCCGTTCTGGATTTCGTCGGTACCGTCCGAGAGATAATAGAAGTTGTGGTCGGTCCAGAGGCCGCGCCATTGGGTGTAGAGGCCGTCGAGCGACTTCGATGCTGTCTCGAGGTTACCGTAGATCTGCTCTTCGGTCAGGCCGGTGCGGCTCGGCTCATCGAGGAAGTCGTTGCACGATGCAAATCCGAGAGCTGCAACGGTGGCCACGCCCAGCGATATGAATTTATTATAGATTTTCATGTCGATAGTTTTAAGAGTTTAGAAAATGCTGAATGAAAGTCCGAGGGTGTAGCTGCGTTCGGTGGGATAGAGGTTGTCGCCGAATTCGGGGTCGAAACCTTTGTCCTTGGTTGCGGTGAACACGTTCGATGCGGTGAAGTAGACACGCAGGTTGTTCATGCGGATTTTGTCGAGGACTTTCTTCGAGAAGTTATAGCTGAGTGTGAGAGTTGACAGACGCAGATACGAAGTGTTCTGGATGTACTTGTCGGTGTCGCCGGCTCCGTAGGGGGTGTAGCCCGAAGCGTTGGTGATGCGGCGGGGGAACTCAGCACCGGTGTTCTCGGGTGTCCATGTGTTGCCGATGAGGTCGGGGGATGCATGGCTCAGACCGGTGGACGATACGAGGCCTTCGTAGTAGCCGCTGATGCGGTGGCCGCCGATGCTGTAGGTGAACAGGGCATTGAGGGTGAGGCCTTTCCATGTGAGGTCGGTGTTGAAACCGCCGTAGAGTTTGGGATCCTGGTAGGCTGTGATGCAGCGGTCGTGGATGTCGATCACGCCGTCGGGCACACCGTCGGGGCCTGAGATGTCGAGCGGGAAGATATCGCCGAGACCTACTGTGCGTCCCTGATAGTCAACGCCTTCCCAGATTGCGCGGTTATCCTCGTTGGCGATGCCGCCGTACTTGTAGCAGAAGATGTTGTGGAGGGGTTCGCCTACGAAGAGGTTACCGGTGCGGTCAGGTGTTGAGCTCTGTGATGTGACGCTGAGCTGACGGTCTACGCCACCATAGAGGCTCTTGATTTCGTTGTGGTCGCGAGAAATGTTCAGACCTACGTTCCAAGTGAAGTCTTTTGTAGCAACGGGTGTGGCCTTGATCTGGAGTTCGAAACCGCGGTTGTCGAGGTCACCGATGTTCTCGGTTGTTGTGGTGTAACCGCTTGAGGTGGGGAGCGAGTGGCTCATCAACAGGTCTTTGTTGCGGGTGAAGAACACGTCGGCTGTAACGTTGAGTCGGCGGTTGAAGAACGAGAGGTCGACACCGATGTTGGTCTGTTTCTGCTTTTCCCATGTCAGCGAGGGTGTACCGCGACGGCCGTCGGTAACGAATGATGCCTCGCCGTTCGAAGCTTTGGGATAGTACATTGTGGCATAGAGGTAGTTGCCGATGTTCTGGTTACCTACCGAACCGTAACCGCCGCGAACCTTGATCTGGTCGATCCATGTCAGTTTGGGGAAGAAGGGTTCGTTGGTGATGTCCCATGCCAGCGAGAACGAGGGGAAGAAGCCCCACTGGTGGCCTTTGCCGAATTTCGACGAACCGTCGTAACGGCCGGTGAATGTGGCGAAGTAGCGGTACTTGTAGTTATAGTTCACGCGGCCTACATACGACATGAGCGATGTAACGGTGTGACCGCTGTCGGGACGGGAGTTTTCCCAGTCGGCGGCGGAGCCGAGCTGATCCCAGCCGAGATCGTTGGAGGCGAAGCGCTGGCCGTTGGCCTTCACGTAGTTGTAGATGTTGCGTGAAGCGGATGTACCGAAGAATACGTCGAGGTTGTGTTCGTTGTTGAACGAGCGCACGTACTGTGCGGTGTTATCCCACTGCCACTGTGTGTTGCCGAAGCGCTGCTGTGTGGCATAGGCATCGCCGCCGCGGTAGCGGATGGCTTCCTGGATGCCGGTGGGCTGGTACTGGTTCCAGCTCTGTTCGGCGCGGTTAATGGCGAATGTGGAGCGGATGTTCAGACCCTCGATGGGGTTGATGTTGATGTAGTTCGAGGAGGTGAAGTGGTAGCGCGAACGCTCGGTCTGGATTTCGATAGTGTTGTAGGGGTTGAAGTTGTTGGTTCTCTCGGTGTTGGGGCTCTGCCACCATGTGGTGAGGTACTCTGTCTCGAAACGGGTGGCATCGTTCATGTACGGGTTATTGTCGATCAGCGGGTCGCAATAGTAAGCCTTGTAGTAGGCGTTGTCGTCCGTCATGTTGTCGTGGGTGTAGCTGTAGGTAGTGTTGGTGCCCACACGCAGCCACGAGGTGATTTCGGCCGATGCGTTGATACGTCCGTTGTAGCGCTGCTGGTCAGTGCCCCTCATTGTGCCTTTCAGATCCTTCAGACCCAGAGAGATGTAGAAGTTGGTCTTTTCCGACGCGCGTGAGAACGAGAGGTTGTGGTTTGTGGTGAAACCTGTGCGGGTCAGAGGCTCAACCCAGTCGTAGGATGCGCCCGAATAGTAGGTGTCGAGCTCTTCCTGTGCGAAAGCGTTGTTGGGAGCCAGGATGAAGTTGTTTGTGTGGTTGGCCAGGTCGGCTGCCGTAGCGTTGGGGTTCTCGAACATGTAGCCGTTCTGGTAGGACTGGATACGCAGGTCGCCGAGTTCGTGGGCGTTCATGCGGTCGGGGCGGTGACCAAGGGTCTGCCATGATACCCATCCGTCGTAGCTGACTTCGCCGTTGCCTGTCTTACCCTTCTTGGTGGTGATGATGATCACACCGTTGGCGCCTCGCGAACCGTAGAGAGCGGTTGCCGATGCGTCCTTGAGCACCTGGATGCTGGCGATGTCGTTAACGTTGAGTGAATTGTAGAATCCGAATTCGTTGCCCATAACCAGACCGTCGACTACGTAGATGGGGTCGGAGCCGGCGTTGATGGTGTTTGTACCACGTACCTTTATGGAAGAATCGTCGGAGGGCTTGGAAGCGCGGGTCACGGACACACCGGTAACCAGACCCTGCAGGGCCTCGTTGATGGTGGTGACGGGCTTCTGTGTGAGTTCGTCGGAGCTGATGCTGCTCACCGAGCCGGTGAGGTCGCTCTTTTTCATGGACACACCCACAACGACAACTTCGTCGAGCAGTGATGAGGATTCTTTCAGGATAACGTCAAGCTTGCCAGATGCAGGAACCTTGACTTCGGCTGTTTCATAGCCTACGTAGGAGATGTTAAGGGTGGCTCCGGTCTTGGCCTGGATCGAGAAGTTTCCGTCAAGGTCGGTTGTGACGCCGGTACCTGAACCCTTTAATACAACGGAGGCGCCGGGAAGCGGTTCCCGGTTTTCATCCACCACCGTTCCGGTCACACTGGTCTGTGCCAACGCCAGATGGCAGGTGGCTACAAACAGTAACAGTACACTGATGATTTTTTTCATGATTTTGATTGGTTAAAGTTTCTTCGATGGAATTAGGTATGGCAAAATTACATACTGATTGGTGCAACTTATGGTAAAAGATGTGCCAAAAAATAGAAAATTTAAACCATTTTTAAATCCTTTTTATATCTTTTTTGAGGTTAAAGTGTTGCCTATTGAATTGATTTTCAGTTGTTTCTTGAAGTTGTCGACATCAAGGCCGGTTTTTACATGAATTTTCCTGTTCTTGCCGGGGAGGATGTCGAAATAGTTGTCCGAAAAAAAGTTGTCGATGCCTTCGAGCGAGAGGAAGACACCGCGGGCGAACACGTCGCTACCGATGGTAACGTCGTAACCGTCGCCTTCAGGAGCGTGTGCAATTTCCACATTGAAATCGGGGGCCGGGTAGTTCATGAATTTCTGACGCACGGCGTAGGCGATGTTGGTGTACGGCTCGCTTCCCGGTGTCTCGAAAGTCACGGCGAAAATGAGGTCGCCTTTCTTGCGGTCGCCGATTATCGATTTGAGGTCGGATTCGAAAATCTTTTTCGAGGTTAGAGCCTCGGCTGTGGTGTTCATCCGCTTTTCCCATACGGTGGTCCCGTCGAGAGTCATGGCACGCAGATGGAATTTGCCGCGGGCGTCGGAACGGCGGTCGGACACCAGATTGACCGAAAGTGTGTCGCCCTTAACCACCGGCGACACGAGGATGTCGCGGTAAGCGTTGCGGGCAAAATACTGCTGCGCTTTCCAGCGGCCGTAGTAGTCACGTCCGGCCCACGATGCCACCGGCCAGCAGTCGTTGTGCTGCCACACCAGTGTGCCCATGCAGTAGGGCATGTCTCGGCGGTGCGCCTCCATGGCAGTCTTTATGGCGTCGCCCTGCAGGATCATGCCCACATAGAGGAAATCCTCGAAATTGTCGGGGGTGACGAATTCGTCGTTCATGTATTCGCGGATGAGGTTGTTGGCATATGAGCCGGCGCGCTGGTGAGCCATCATTACCTCGCTGTTTATGTCCCAGTCGCGCTCCTGCGGGGCATAGATTTTCACGGATTCGAATTCGGGGAACGACTGGAAGCCGTATTCCGAGAAGAAGCGTGCGCGCTCCACGTTGTAGTGTCCGATGGAATCGCGGCCATGCCATACGCCCCAGTAGTGGGCGTCGCCGTTGATGCCGTCGCTGGGGGTATCCTCGAATGCAAACGGCGAAGAGGGACGGTAGGCTGTGCCCCCGCCATATTCCTTGACCACTTCGGGGAGACATTTGAAGTACATGTTCTTGAACTGCGATTCAAGCAGAGGCAGCACTCCCTTCTCCTCGTAATACTGTTTGCGGTTGCCCCAGCCGTAGAACACGTCCTGGCATTCGTTGTTGCCGCACCACAGGGCGATGCACGGATGGTTGCGCAGGCGGCGCACATTGTCGATGGCCTCGGCGCGGATGCTGGCTATGAACTTGTCGTCGGCCGGATAGGTGGAGCAGGCGAACATGAAGTCCTGCCATACCATGATGCCGGCGCTGTCGCACAGTTCATAGAAACAGTCGTCCTCGTAGACGCCGCCGCCCCACACACGGATCATGTTCATGTTCACGTCCTTGGCATCAAGCACATGTTTCTTGTACTTTTCGCGGGTGACGCGGGGGAGGAAGTTGTCGAGCGGCACCATGTCCACGCCTTTCATGAACACGGGCTTGCCGTTGACCTCGAAGTAGAGGTTGTGGCCGTACTGGTCCTTGTCGTTGTGCAGGACGATGGAACGGAGTCCGATTTTCTTGTTATCGGTGTCGGAAGCTGTCCCGTCGACGTTCACTGCCGTGGTGAGGTTGTAGAGATATGCTTCCCCCAGACCGTTGGGCCACCAGAGGCGCGGATTCTTCACTGTGGCAGGCATTTTGATGCGGTTCATCCCTTTCTTGAGAGCCACAGTCCTGGCCGCAATCTGCTTGCCGTCGGCTGTGACTGTGAGATCAGCAGCAGGAACATCGCTGTCGGCCATCACCTCGCTCACCAGGGTGAGGTCGGCGCGGCGGTCGGTCACCTTGTTCTGGATTACCTGTACGTCGGCCAGACGCGGGCCGTTCCATGCCTCGAGCACCACGGGGCGCCAGATGCCTGATGTGACCAGACGAGGCCCCCAGTCCCAGCCGTAGTGATAGCCTGCCTTGCGGGCGAAGATACTCACGAGTTTGTCGAATATGCCTCCGTTCTGCGACTGGTCAGGCCCGGTGTTGAACCCGTAGTCGTACTGGTCGCATTTGGGTAGGTCGATTTTGATGGGCGAATGGAAATAGATTTCCAGCTTATTCTCGCCTTGTTTGAGCTTGTCCTTTACGTCGACGCGCCATGTGCGGTGCATATTGTCGGCGTTGAGCAGCGGAGAGCCGTTGAGATAGACGTCGGCATAGGTGTCGAGTCCGTAGAAAACCAGTTCGCAATTGTTGGCAGCCAGTTCAGCCTCGGTGGGAACAAACGTTGTCTGATACATCCAGTCTTCTTTGTCCACCCACTGCACTCCGCGCTCGTTGAGGCGGAAAAACGGGTCCTCGATGATCTCGTTGGCCATGAGGTCGGTGTGAACGGTGCCGGGAACGGTGGCTGGATACCAGATTTCGGAACGTCCCTGCCGGAACTGCCATCCGTCGTGAATGTTGCGTTGCGACACGGCCGCATACGCGGACGATGCAAGCATCATTGCGGCCAATGCCGCTGATATCAAGTGTTTCATTTGAAATTAAGGTGAATTGTGTTTCCTTTCTTAATGGTCAGATTGTCGGCATAATTTTTGACGTTGACGGTGCAGTCGTTGGCTGAGGCGGTGAGGGCGGCATGTTTCATGCGGCCGTTTTCCCATTTCATGTCAACTACCAGGCCGTCGTAGGCGCAGAGACCCTTTACTTCGCCCGAAGCCCACTGGGAGGGGAGTGCCGGAAGGAATTCGATGAAACCGTCGTAGCACTGCATCAGCATCTCGCACATGCCTGCCACGGCGCCTTCAGTTGCGTCGAAGCTGAATATGTCGTACTCGGCAGAGGCCACTCCGGCGGGCGACACTGTCATGAGGTTCTCGCGCATGAAGCGGTTGAAGAGGTTCTGAAGCCATCCGTGAGCGGCTTCGCCATCCTTCATGCGGGCATGGAAGCAGAGCATGTTGGCGGTGCTCCATTCGGTGTCCTCCCAGTTGGGATCGCTTGTCTGTGTGGTCAGCGACTTGCGGCATGCCTCGATCAGGTCAGGATTTTTGGTGAATGAAATCTGGTCGAGCGGGAACAGTGCATGAACATGCGACGAGTGGCGGTGGGAGGGATCACCGCGCTCCACATCGGGCATCCACTCCTTCAACAGACCGTCTTTGCCCACTGCGAGAGGCGGCAGGCGCTTGATGTCGGTGCGCAGACGGGCAGTGAACTCGTCGTCGATACCGAGAATATCGGCCGAACGGATGCAGGCGTTGTAGATGTCGTGAACCATCACGCGGTCGATTGTAGGCATCATGGAGAGGCTGTAATGGCGCCCGTCGGCAGCCTTGTAGCCGTTTTCGGGCGAAACGCTCGGGCCGGTGACCAGTTTGCCTGAATTGGGGTCCTCGGTCATGTAGTCGCTGAAGAACATGGCGGCCTCGCGGAGAATCGGGTAAGCCGTATTGCGCAGGTAATCCTTGTCGGCCGTGTACTGGTAGTGGCTCCAAAGATGTGTGGCGAGCCATGCACCGCCGGTGACGTTCATGCCCCATCCCACACTCCAGCCGGGTGCGGTGTAGCCCCATGCGTTGCACACAGTGTGGGCCACCCATCCGCGGCAGCCGTAGATTTTAGATGCGGCATCGCGGCCGTGGCGGGCAAGCAGTCCAAGATACTTGAAGAGCGGTTCGTTGCATTCGGCCAGGTTGGCGCGGTTGGCCGACCAGTAGTTCTGCTGTGTGTTTATGTCCAGGTGGTAGTCGCATGTCCAGGGCATGTTGCAGGCGCCGTTGTCGTTCCAGATTCCCTGAAGGTTGGCGCACAGGGGCATGTCGGTGGGTCGGGAAGAGGAGATGAGCATGTAGCGGCCGTACTGGAAGAACAGTGCGTCGAAACCGTTGTCGGTTTTCCCCTCGGCGATGGCCTTCATGCGCATGTCGGTGGGGATATGGGAGTTGGTATCCTTGCCGAAATTGATTGACATGCGGTCGTAGAGATGCTTGTAATCGGCTATGTGAGCCTTGCGTAGGCTGCTGAACCCTTTTTTGGAAGCTTTCTCCACGGTGCTGCGGCAGAGGGCCTTGTAATCGGGATGGATGTAGTCGGTGCGGAGGTCGAAAATCAGAGTGAACGCATCGGCGCCGCTGATGTGCAGCCGGCCATCGGCAGCGGAGACTTTGCCACCTTCCACATCGGCTTTAAGGTTGCCGTAGAAATTCACTCCGCCGGGGCCATGCAGCGGGAAGTTGACTTTGCCGCTGAATTCCAGTTCATTGCCAAATGCCTTTATGTCAGCCTCGCGGAGCAGGTTGAAACCGATGGTGGCCGTGAGCGAGCCTTTTTTATCGGCTGTGTAGCGGATGGCTATAACGTCATCGGGGTAATCGGCGATGTACTCGCGTGTGTAGGCCGTTCCTCCGTGGGTGTAGCGTACGGTTGTGAGGGCCTTGTCGAGTTCAAGCTGGCGTGTGTAGCCGGTGATTTCACCGGTGTTGTCGGTGTCGATCACGAGGTCGCCTACAGGCACATGTGTGCCGAACGAGGTCATGCGTCCGGTGAGATACTTTTCGCCGAGGGAGTTCCCCAGGGCATTGTCCCCCTTGAAAAATGCGTCGCGCATCTCGGCGAGAGCCTCGCGTCCGCACAGGTCGTTGCTGGTGCTGTCAGGCTGCCCCGACCACATGCTGATTTCGTTGAGCGCCACGGTGTCGTGACCGGCGCCGCCGTAGACCATGCCTGAAAGGCGTCCGTTGCCTATGGGGATGGCCTGCATCCACTTGTCGGCGCCCTGTTTGTACCATAATTTCTGTCCGGAACCTGTCGGAACGGACAATATCGCAAGAATAATCGAAAATAAAAGGTTTTTATTTCTCATGGTCGGGTATTAGTTTTTGCATGTTAATCCGTCGGCAAAATTAGTTTTACGTCCGCTTCCTCAATGGCCAATCATGGTTCAAAATATAGAATAGATGCATCAAAGTCCGGTTTTGGCTTGTTTGTGGCGCGTTTAGTCAAAAAAAAACATTAGCTTTGCGGTTACAGAAATGCGTACATTTAGTACGGAATACAGGGCAGCAAAAATAACTGTTAACCATGAAAATTTCAATTGAGCAGGGGCTTAAGTCCGTTGCGGGCGATGTTACATTATTCACTATAACCAACAGGCATGGTGCGTCGGTGGTGCTTTCCACCCTCGGGGCCGGTATAATTGCCGTGAATGTCCCCGACCGTGATGGTAATCTGGACAATGTGGTGCTGGGGTATGGCTCTCCGGCCGATTATTTCCGTGACGGCCCGTGTGCCGGAAAAACCATCGGGCGCGTGGCCAACCGCATCGGCAATGCCGCATTTGTGCTTGGAGGGAAGGAGTACCGGCTGCCGGCCAATGACGGAAAGAATTCGCTTCACGGCGGCCCGGACGGGTTCATGAACCGCATCTGGAACGCGGAGGCGTTGCCCGACGGTGTCAGGTTCTGTTATCACAGCCCGGACGGGGAGTGCGGATTCCCGGGGGCGTTGGATGTGTCCGTGACATATACATGGAACGATGCCTGTGAGCTTTCCATCGATTTTCATGCTCAGGCCGACGGCGTTACTGTTGTGAATCTGACCAACCATGCATATTTCAATCTGGACGGAGAGGATTCGGCAAATGTGGGGAGCCACAGATTGTGGCTGAGATCACGGCATTTTCTCGAGACGGACGAAGGGTTTATTCCCACCGGACGTGTTTGCCGTGCGGAAAGTCCCATGGACTTCAGCCGTGGTGAGTATCTTGCCCCATGCCTTGCCTCCGACATGCCTACGTTGCGGCTTAACAGAGGGTTGAATCACTATTTCATATTGGATGAAGCTGACGGTGGAGCCTCGGACGCGCCATCGGACAAACCGGCTGTCTCACTGGCGGCTACCCTTTGTTGCGGGTCAAGCGGCCGGCAGCTGGATGTGTTCACGTCCTGCCCGGGCATAATGGTTTACACCGGCGGCTGGCTCTCCAACAGCCCCGCCGACCGCCATGGCCGTCCGCATGCCGACCATCAGGCTGTGGCACTGGAGTGTCAGGGATATCCCGATGCCCCTAATCATCCGGAATTTCCATCGGTCGTGCTGATGCCCGGCGAGCACTACAGGCACATTTCTATATATAAATTTCACAGTCCCGACGTTGCACATAATAACGAAAATTGCTAATTTTGCGAGGATTATGCATTTTTGCGGCCGCAGCGCGCGGCCTGACAGCATAGAGATATAACCAACCTTATGAATATCAAAGCATTTTTATTCGTTGCATGTATGTTTGCCGGCGCTTTTTGCATGGAAGCAAAAATGACCGACCAGCAGGTAGTTGATTATATAAAAGCCCAGACGGCACTTGGAAAATCGGAGCAGCAGATAGGCCGCGAGCTTGTGGCGCGCGGAGTGACTCCCGATCAGGTGAACCGCATCAAGGAGCAGCATGAAGCCGCGGATCAGCCGACCACGAAGGAGAAAGTGAATCAGAATCTCGCCACGCGCAACCGCGCTCACGGCGAAACGGAGGTCGACGTGGTGTTCGAGGACGTTGAAGAGAATGTGGCCCGCGGCACCGGGGCGGGGCAGCAGCCCAACGAGGTGTTCGGCCACAAGGTGTTCAACTCCCGCAATCTCACATTCGAGCCTAACGAGAACGCCGCCACACCGCAGAACTATCGCCTCGGACCCGGCGACGAGCTGGTGATTGACATATGGGGCGACAGTGAGGACCATATGCGCCACACCATATCGCCTGAAGGAAACATCATGATTCCGCAGCTTGGCCCGCTTTATCTCAATGGTATGACCATCAGCGAGGCCAGCAATCACATCCGTTCGGCCTTCTCGTCGAAATATGCCGGCGTTGACAACGCATCGACCGATATCTCGGTCACCCTTGGCCAGTTGCGCACCATTCAGGTTGACATCATGGGCGAAGTCTCCGTGCCGGGCACCTACAGGCTGTCGCCGTTCTCCAATGTGTTCCATGCGCTTTATAAGGCCGGAGGTATCAACGATATAGGTACGATGCGAAACATCGAGGTGTACCGTGGCGGCAAACGTATAGCCTCTATCGATGTGTATGACTTCCTGTTCAACGGGCGTCAGAAAGGAAATGTGCGTCTGCAGGAGGGCGACATGATCATGGTTCCCCCGTATTCCCAGCTTGTCAACGTTGTCGGCAACGTGAAGCGTCCGATGCTTTATGAGCTGAAATCGGATGAATCGCTCGCCGAAGCGATTGAATATGCCGGCGGTTTCTCAAGTGACGCCTATTCCGATATGGTGCGCGTGGCGCGTCTGAATGGAAAGGACAAGGAGCTTTTCAATATTTCCGCCAAGGAGTTCGACACCTACCGCCTGCGCGACGGCGATATTGTGACTATAGGCACCACTCTCGACCGTTATGCAAACCGTGTGGAACTGCGCGGTGCGGCCATGCGTCCGGGCATGTATTCGCTCGGTTCAGGCATAAAGACCGTGCGCGACCTTATCCGCAACGCCGACGGTCTGGCCGAGGACGCTTACAAGGTGCGTGCGTTGCTCTACCGCGAATCGGACGACCTCACACTCGTGTCGCAGTCGATCGACCTCGGGGCGGTGCTTGCCGGCACGGTTCCTGATATACCCCTGCGTCGCAATGACGTGCTCGTGATTTCGAGTGTGAAGGATATCTTTGAACGCGGCGGTTTCACCATCTCCGGCCGCGTGGCCAACCCCGGCACATATCCGTATGCCGAGAATACCACCATTGAGGATCTGATTCTTGCTGCCGGCGGCCTGCTTGAAGGCGCTTCGTATGCCAAGGTTGATGTGTCGCGGCGCATCAACGATCCGATGGCCACCACTTCGGAAGCTCAGATTGCCGAGATTTTCTCGTTCTCATTGCGCGACGGTCTGCTCATGGGCGACGACAACAATTTCACTCTCAAACCATATGATGTGGTGGAGGTGCGCACAAGCCCCAACTATATGCAGCAGCAGTTTGTGACCATTGCCGGTGAGGTGACATTTGCCGGAGGCTATGCACTGCAGCGCCGCAACGAGCGCATAAGCACACTGGTGCAGCGTGCCGGCGGCATAACCCCCTCTGCCTACATACGTGGCGCGCATCTTATGCGACGGATGACGGAGGATGAAAGAGCCGCACGCGACGAGACACTGCGTCTGGCCATGAGCAGTTCGGGCAACGACTCTATTTCGGTAAGTAAACTCCAGGTTTCCGATTACTACTCAGTAGGCATTGACCTGGAGAAGGCTCTGGCAAATCCGGGAAGCACCGACGACCTCGTGATGCGTGCAGGCGACCGCCTGTTTGTGCCCGAAATGGTCAGCACCGTGAAGATTTCCGGCGATGTGATGGTGCCCAACACTGTCACCTTCAAGGAGGGGCTGAAAGTCAAGGACTATATCAACCTTGCCGGCGGTTACGGCAATCGAGCCAACAAGGGGAAAGTATTCGTGGTGTATATGAACGGCATGGTGCAACGTGCAAAACGTAGCACCGTGGTTGAACCCGGATGTCAGATAATCGTGCCCTCCAAACCCGACAAGAAGGGATTCGACTGGGCGAAGGCCATGACCATAGCCACAACGCTCGGTTCGCTCGGAACCATGTCGGCGGCGCTGGCCACAATGTTTAAATAATATCTTCAGCATTCACCATATGAGCGACAATAAGGATATTACATCTGTCCCCGCAGACGAGGGGAAGGAGATCGACCTGCTTGAATTAGTGGCAAAACTGTGGGGCGGACGCCGCACAATTGTGAAATACGGGTGTATCGCCGCTGTCCTGGGACTGGTGGTGGCTTTCAGCATCCCCAAGGAATACACCACTACCATCAAGCTTGCAGCCGAGGCCAATGCCGCTTCAGGCTCTGGAAGCCTCGGCGCACTTGCCGCAATGGCCGGATTCAACACTTCGAATGCAAAAGGGGGCGACGCGGTGGTGCCGCAGCTTTATGCCGATGTGTTGTCGTCGGTGCCGTTCATGGTGGGACTGTTCGATGTCCCTGTCACGGAAAGCAAGACGGATTCAACCTATACAGTGCGCACCTACATGACCGAACATCAGTCCGCCCCGTGGTGGAGCGTGATTACCGGGCTGCCGTCGATGGCTATCGGTGGTGTCAAGTCGCTTTTCACCTCCGAAGAGGTGGAGGAGGGCGACGGTGTGACCAATCCGTTTAAACTCACACGTGAGGAGATGGTCATTAAGGAATCGCTGAATGGGCGCATTTCCTGCGATTTTGACCAGAAAACCGGTGTGAACACCATATCTGTGACCATGCAGGATCCCCTGGTGTCGGCCACGCTTGCCGACACGGTGGCCACGCACTTGCAGCAGTTCATCACTGACTACCGCACCTCAAAGGCACGCAAGGATCTGGCCTATGCCGAGAAACTCAATGAGGAGGCCCGTAAAAGCTACTATGAAGCCCAGCAGCGTCTGGCGCAGTATCTCGACCGCAATCAGGGGCTGTCGCTCCATTCGGCGCAGGTGACGCGCGACCGCCTTTCTAACGAGGCCCAGCTTGCTTTCAGCCTTTTCAACCAGACTGCGCAGCAGCTTCAGCTGGCCAAGGCGAAGGTGCAGGAGAACACTCCGGTCTATGCCGTGGTAGAGCCTGCCACAGTGCCTGTCCGTGCATCAAAACCATCGAAGATTATGATTCTTGTGGGTTTTGTGTTCCTGGGTGTGGTGGCTGCGTCAGTGCAGATTATTTTTGCCGATTCAATCGAGGCTATAAAGACACAGGTATTTGAAAAGAAATCATAAAGAATTTATGACCGCCGGCGGTTGCATCCGCCGGATCGGCCGCTGGTGTATGGTGCTTCTGTGGTTTGCGTTTCCGCTTATCGCAGCGGCTGAGCCTGCCGCACCCGACACGGTGAGCACCTTTTCGTTTGACCGCATCCTGTCCTCCATGAATGCTGTGTATCTTGAGAAAGATACAGATCCGGAAGTGGATGTGGCTGTGGATGGAACACTCGATTATATGGCGGAACTGTTCTCCTCAGCGCTCGATGTGCCGCAGATTCTTGGCGGCGATGCCGATGCGTTGTCGCACATGGCATTGCCCGAAGGTGATGTGCCTATCAATGTGAGCGAGTTCTATCCCCCCGTAAAGGGTAAGCTGTCGTCGCCGTTCGGATTCCGGAAGCGGTTCAAGCGTTTTCACAACGGCATCGACATAGCTTTGTGCACAGGTGATACCGTAAGGGCGGCATTCCCCGGCACGGTGTCGCTGACACGGTTCGATGCCAGGGGATACGGCTATTATATCATTCTCACTCACCCCAACGGGCTTCAGACCTTCTATGCCCATCTTGACCGTTTCCTTGTGGTGCCGTCCACCCGTGTTGAAGCCGGTGACCCGATTGCCATAGGTGGTATGTCGGGCAATTCCACGGGACCTCATCTGCATTTCGAGACACGCTATTGCGCACGGCCGATAAACCCGGCTGAAATAATAAATCCGCGCACCATGAAACCACGCACGGCCACATTCATTTTCAACCGCAACCGTCATCTCGCCTCCAAAAAATCCGGGAAATAAGGGTGGCATGCGTGTGTGTCAGCGCTGGATTTCGGCCGAGAGCATTTTGTGACCGAAGCGGCAATAGATGCATTTGCGCTTTTCGCAGTATTCACGCCTTAACTGTATGAGGGCCTGTGAGCGGAACGCATCGGAAATGTCAAGCCCCGTGTCGGCAAAGATTCTTGTCACTGAATTATTTTCAGGCTCAAGCTGTTCGAGGAGTTCTATGTTGGATGTTAAGGCAGTGGTGTCACCCTGATAGATGGCATATGCCAGCCTGAGCGGTATGGCTACGTTTATAATCAGTGTGTCGATGGAGCTTTTGCCCAGTGCGCGCGGCGTGTGCGCGCTTTCGCCTGAGAATGTGAAATGGGTTGCCCAGTACCCATGAAGTTCCACGGCCAGTTCGCGGCGCATATCGTCGAGCGTGGCGGCATCGTGGAGCGTGCCGACGAGATGGAATCCCTGATGTATCTTTTCGGCCAATGCGGCCATGCGGCGATGTGGAAGGTTCTGCGGGCGCGTGCGTGCCATTTTCCATTGCAGCGTGAGTGGCCTGAGGGAGAATTTGGCTGCCATGAAGGTGTATTCGCGGCGCAGGGCCTGGATGTAGGCGTCCTCACCCGGGTGCGGTTGCGGAATCAGTCCTGCCTGCCCGAAAAGGAATGCCTCAGTGGTGAGCAGTTCGTCGCGGTGACGGTTAAGAAACTGCAGTGGCAGGTTGCGGGCTACGGTCTCGAACGGCAGGCTGTTAAGGCCGAATCCGAGAGCGCGTGCAAGGGTTATGTATGCCGCGCCTTCCCAATGTCCGCCTGTCTCTTTTACTATTGTCAGTATGTGTTCGCTTTTTTCAAGGAGACGTTCTGCGCCCAGCGATGTGAGCCAGTCGGTGTGATAGAGCCGGGGCAGTTTTTCGATTGTCGAGGCGCATGGCAGCGAGGCAGCCGAATATTCCATCAGGCGGTTGCACCGCCGGGCGGCATCGGGTGTGCAGTTGATTACTATCTGAGGGATAAGATTGCCGTTGCGGCGGTGCACGGGTGCATCGTCAATCTGCACCACATGAAGAACCACCGAATCATATGCCGGGTCGGTGTCGTGATGATGGCGGAACCAGTCGGACGCGCGGACATGAATCTCCACGTTTCCGGCCCACTGCTGGCCGTCAATCTCGATGGTGGCGTTGAAAAAGTCTGGGCCTGCATCTGTGTTGAGTGTACCTGGATGGATTACGCGCACTTTGCGGTGGTCCACAGTCTGCATGTCGGGCCGGAGTGCCAGACGGTGTTGCCATACAAACTGGAGGAGGGCTTCCATGGTGCGTTTAGAGGTGATAGACGGTTGATTCCCCTAAATTACACTTTTTCGTTGAGGTCGGCAAGCATTTGGGCCGGAGTTTTATGCAGCAGAGGATGAATCCATTGCGGCGAAAGTTCCATGAGCGGTTCGAGAGCGAAGCGGCGCAGGTGCATGCGCGGATGCGGCAGCGTAAGGGTCGGGGTGTCTGTCACGGTCTGCTCCATGCAGATGAGGTCAATGTCGATTAGGCGGTCGGCGTATCCCCCCTCGGCATTGCGGTGGGATTTGGCTGAGATAATACGCTCGATGGCCTGTAGCCTGTCGAGCAGCTCTTCCGGTGAAAGGTCGGTTGCTATTTCTACTCCGAGGTTGATGAACCTGTGGGGCGATTCGAATCCCCACGGCTCGCTCTCGATGAAGCCGGACCGGCGAATTGCCGAACCATCAGATGCCAATAAAGCAATCCCGGCGGCAGCCTGCTCTATGAGAGCATGGCTGTCGC
>UQER01000021.1 GCA_900540205.1 uncultured Porphyromonadaceae bacterium
GAAATTTCAGGCACGCCGCCTTTTGTTAAAGCAGCCGCTCCTCAGCGCGCCTTTTGTTTAGGCAGCTGCACTTTAGTGCAGCTCGGCGTAAGCCGGTATGGATTCGAGGAAGCGCACCCGGCGGTTGGCGTAATCCACATGGCAGCAGAAATGCTGCAGGCCGTTGCTCACCATCAGCCATTCCACCTGTAGAACCATGTTGTAGCGCACTATCTGGTCGAACACCCGTTGTGTGATGGCTACCGACGGTGCTTTGTATTCCACTATCACCTGCGGCACAAGCCCCTGACGGGAGTACACCACCGTGTCGCAGCGGCGTGATGTGCCGTTGAGGGTTATCGCCACTTCATTGGCCATCAGTGTCTCCGGAAAGCCGAGCGAATCGATGAGATAGGCCACGAAATGCTGCCGCACCCATTCCTCCGGCGTCAGCGCTACAGGTTTGCGGCGC
Source organism: uncultured Porphyromonadaceae bacterium (assembly GCA_900540205.1). Taxonomy (GTDB): domain Bacteria; phylum Bacteroidota; class Bacteroidia; order Bacteroidales; family Muribaculaceae; genus UBA7173. The sequence continues at coordinate 452 of UQER01000021.1, forward strand.
AGACGGTCGAACACGCGCACCACTCCGTCGGCGCATTGCTTCACCTCCAGATGTGTGGGGGGAAGGTGAAGCGCAGGGAGGCTGATGTCGGTGTTGCGGTCGGTACGCATGGCGTGGAATGAAAAATTAGTTTAAAATCCTTTGGACGGCGTGCTTATCGGAATTTAATGTATAAATTTACAAAACTTTTTCCGAACGGCATCGGTTCACGTTGTGTTGGCGTTTGCCGTGAGGAAGCTTTTTCATCCGATACCTGTTCCACCAATGGCTGAGACTCTGACCTACACATCCATATGCCGCGATCTGCGGGCCGGAAGGCCGGCGCCGGTCTATCTGCTTCATGGCGAGGAGGGGTATTATATCGATGCGCTGGTCGACTGGTTCGTGAAGCTCGTGCCGGAATCCGACCGCGATTTCGATCTTACCGTACTCTATGCCCCTGAGCTTTCATCGCCTCTCGAGGTGGTGAATGCCGCCCGGCGTGTGCCTATGTTCTCGCAGCGTCAGGTGGTTGTGGTCAAGGAGGTGCAGAACGGGGGCGCCACATTTCTTAACGCTTTGGCCTCCTATGTGGCATCGCCCAATCCGGCATCGGTGCTCTGCCTCTGTTTCAGGGGCAAAAAGGCCACCGGAGCCGAATTCTTCAAGGCTTTGCGTGCCGGGGGCGGTGTGGCTTTCGAGTCGGTGAAACTGCGTGAAAGCAATGTGGCCTCTGTGGTGTCGGAATTCATCAGGGAGAAAGGTCTGTCGGTCGATCCGAAGGCGCTCACAATGCTGTGCGACTTCGTGGGGTCCGACCTCTCGCGCCTGTACAACGAGGTCGACAAGCTCACCGTCACACTCGGTGAAGGAGCCATGGTCACTCCTGAGGCTGTGGAGCGCAACATCGGCGTCTCAAAGGAGTTCAACAATTTCGAGCTTGTGTCGGCCGTGGCAAATGCCGATGTGGTCAAGACGCTTGCCATCTACAATAATTTCAGCGCAAATCCAAAGGCGCATCCCGTGCAGATGGTGGCCCCCTCGCTGTTCAATCTGTTTGCCAGTGTGCTGGTGGCGCATTATGCGCAGGACAAATCGGACCACGGCCTCATGGGTGAGCTTGGGCTGAAATGGGCCGGGCAGCTCAAGGACATTAAGGCTGCCATGCGCAATTACGGACCCTGGCAGGCCATTGAGATTGTGGGGCTGATCAGGCGCTTTGATGCCGAGTCGAAAGGCAACGGCTCGCGCACCGACCCGTATGCATTGTTTTTCGACCTCCTCATCCATATTCTCAACCCGCTTGGACAAAAAGGTGTATCTGTGTGACAGCATGTTAATTCCCACTCATACACAAAGCATAAAGATAAGTACCGAAATGAAACATATAGCGTCAATATTCATGTTACTTGCAGCACTGGCTTGTGGGCCGGTGGTGACTGCGCAGACAGTAGCCGATGCCTTGCAGCTTGCCGAGGACGGCGAGACAGCGGCCGCAATCGACATGCTCAATGAAATTGCCGAACGCGAGCCGAAGAATGCCGACGTCCGCATGGAACTTGGACGGCTTTATATGGCCACCGGACGCGATGCCAAGGCTGCCGATGCGTTTGAGGCTGCCCGTGCCAAGGGAAACCGCGAGGCCATCCTCTCGTTGGCCGAACTGGCCAACCTGCGCTACGAAGTGGATGATGCGCGCAGTCTGCTCGAGGAGTACCGCGCATCGCTCAAACGTGGCCGCAAGACTGTGCACCCCGACAATTCCGGCAATCTTGAGGACCGCATCGACCGTACGGAGAACATGCTCGGGCGCGTTGAGCAGATTGAGATAATCGACTCGCTTGTGGTCGACGCCGATGATTTCTTCCGCCACTACCGCCTGTCGGCCGAGAGCGGTTCGCTCAACGAACCCTCCGATGTGTTGCCTGAGACATTCCCGGCGGCACGCCCCACCGTGGTCTATGAGCCTGAGAGCCGTCGCGAGATGCTGTGGGCAATGCCCGACACAGCCGGAGTGTTTCGTCTGGTGTCGAGTTCGGCGCTCTATGGCAACAGCTGGGAGCGTCCGGTGCCGGTGGGCGATGCCCTCGGAGAGGGCGGCGATGCCAATTATCCCTTCCTCATGCCCGACGGTATCACCCTTTATTTTGCCAATGACGGGGAAAATTCGCTTGGCGGCCTCGACATCTTCATATCGCGCAAAGGCGACGACGGATTCCTGCAGCCGCAGAATCTCGGCATGCCCTATAATTCCCCCTATGATGATTACATGCTCGCCATCGACGAACTTACCGGAGTAGGGTGGTGGGCCACCGACCGCAACCGTATCCCCGGCAAGGTCACCATCTATGTGTTTGTTCCCTCGGAGCTGCGGCGCAACATCGATCCCGATGCCCCGGAGTTGGCTTCGCGTGCACGCATTGATGCCATACGCGACACATGGCTTCCCACTACCGACCGCAATGCGCTGATAGAGCGTATCGTGGCGCTTAAATCCGATGCCTCGCAGCGTCCGGTGCAGTTCAGCCTGTCGGTACCGGGCCGTGGAGTCTACACCAACTATGAGGATTTCCGCACACCGGCTGCGCGTCAGGCCATGCATTCCTACATGGACCATCTTGAACGCTTCAACCGGGCAAAGGCGTCGCTTGACGACATGCGCGCCGATTATGCCAAAGGCAACCGCTCTTCGGCCGACCTTATCGAGCAGGCCGAGGCACAGCTCGATGCCGCGCGTGCCGAGCTCACCGCCATGCGCAACGATGTGATCACCCTCGAACGCTAACCCCAATAAACCAGTTTCCATGATTTCATTTCTTGTGGCATTGGCCGTGCTTATCGGCGGCTATTTCATCTATGGCCTCTTTGTGGAGCGCGTGTTTGGCATCGAACCAGACCGCCCCACACCTGCAATCACACACAACGATGGTGTGGACTTTGTGCCCATGCCCGGATGGAAAATATTTTTGGTCCAGTTCCTTAACATCGCCGGTCTGGGGCCCATCTTCGGTGCTATAATGGGCATCATGTACGGCCCTGCCGCTTATCTGTGGATAGTGCTTGGCACTATTTTCGCCGGGGCCGTTCATGATTTCGTGTCGGGTATGATTTCCCTGCGGGCCGGCGGCATCTCGCTCCCTGAGATAGTGGGTCAGGAACTTGGATCGGGCGTGAAGCAGGTGATGCGCGTGTTCTCCATTGTCCTGCTCATTCTGGTGGGCGGTGTGTTTGTGGTCACCACATCCGGCCTTATTGCGTCGCTCACACCCGAAGCCCTCGACGCCACGTTCTGGGCTGCGGTGATTTTTGTGTATTATCTGCTTGCCACGCTTTTCCCTGTCGACAAACTGATCGGCAACATCTATCCGCTGTTTGCCGTGGTGCTTTTCTTCATGGCCGTGGGGCTGGTGGCGGTGATGGTGTTCGGCGATGTGGAAGTGTCGGAGGCATTTGCGGGGGGCCTTGGCAACCGTTATGCGGCCGATCTTGTGGCTACGCATCCCATAATGCCCATGCTGTTCATCTCCATAGCCTGCGGTGCCATATCCGGTTTTCACGCCACACAGTCGCCGATGATGGCGCGGTGCATGACCAATGAGTGCCAGGCACGTCCCATATTTTATGGGGCCATGGTGGCCGAAGGCGTGGTGGCACTTATCTGGGCTGCAGCCACCATCACATTCACCGGTGGCTACGAGGGTCTGTCGGCCTATATGGCCGATCCGGCTCACGGCCCCGGATCGCTGATACACGAAATTTCTCAGTCGTGGTTCGGTGTTGTCGGCGGCATTGTGGCCATGATCGGCGTGATTGCCGCGCCGATTACCACGGGCGATACAGCACTCCGCAGCGCGCGTCTCATCGTGGCCGACTTCGCCCGTTTCGACCAGCGCCGTTTCTGGCAGCGTGCGCTTGTGGCGCTTCCGCTGTTTGTGCTCACTTTCCTTCTTCTGCAGATCGATTTCAACGTGCTGTGGCGCTATTTCGCCTGGAGCAATCAGACTCTTGCCGTGTTCACTCTGTGGGCATGCACGGTCTATCTGGCACGCCGCGGCAAGATGTACATCATAACTTTTATTCCGGCAATGTTCATGACGGTGGTTTGCACTGCCTATCTGCTCGTGGCCCCGTCACCCGAAGGGTTCGGTCTTGACCACGTGTTGGGCGTTTCGACGGGCTGCGTGATGGCCGGATTGTTCGCTGGTATGTTCATGCGCTGGAAGCGGGCGTTACGTCCCGAGATAGTTCCGCCGGTAGCCGATTGAACATGTTTACAGCTCCTCAGCGTGCCTGACGGCATTCCTGAGGAGCTGCGATGTTTATGCATTTTGTCGGGATTCTTGATACGCCGATTTTAGGTTTCAACAGATATATGGATTTTCTTAAAGAGATAGGTACAAGTAAACTATATACTTTTCATTCCCATACGGAATTCTGCGACGGGCGCGCCCAAATGGAGGCTTTTGCCCGCGAGGCGGTGAAACGCGGCTTCACCCACTACGGCTTCACGCCGCATTCGCCTGTGCCCATCGAATCGCCCTGCAACATGAGAGCCGCTGATGTGGCACGATATTTTGCCGAGGTGGAGCGCATCCGCCTCACTTATGGCGACCGTTGCCGCTTTTATGCCGGGATGGAGATTGATTATCTGGGCGACGACTGGGGTCCGGCTTCACCTTATTTCGCATCGCTGCCGCTCGACTATACCATCGGCTCGGTGCATTTCATACGGTCGCAAGAGGGGGAGCTGGTGGATATCGACGGACATTATGATGCGTTCCGTGGCAAGATGAAGCGCTATTTCCACGATGACATAGACTATGTGGTGGATGCCTTTTTTGAGGCGAGCCACCGCATGCTTGATGCCGGAGGACTGGACATTGTGGGGCATCTCGACAAAATAGGACACAACGCCGGCCATTACCGCGAGGGGATTGAGAATGAGCCGCGCTACCGCGCTCTTGCCGACGGCCTCGTTGACCACATTATAGCCGTGGCAGCGGGTAATGGCGCCACACAGCGTCCGCTCACTGTCGAGATAAACACCAAGGCATACGCCGACCATAACCGCCGAATCTTCCCCTCGGAGCGTCTGGTGAGGATATTGAAAGAAGCCGGTGTCCCGATGATTGTAAACTCGGATGCACACGTCCCCGCTCTTATCGACGCATCCCGCTCCTACGGCCTTTCATTGCTGCAGTGATACGATTCAGAATCCTGCGGCTATTTCAGCTCCCATTCACAGCTGTCGGTGATGGTGCGGGAGCCGGATTTGCCTGTGGCTGAAATCCGGTTTTTGCCCGGTTGCAGTGCGACGTTGTCCCACGTGGCAATGCCGTTTTCGGGCTTGACAGCAGAGAGGGTGCGGCCGTTTATGCTCAGCTCGACTGTGTCGCAATTGCTGTACACCTTTACGGGGGTGCTGGCCTTGTCGCGGATTGTGTGCCGCTGTGAGGTGATGTGCACCATCGGCGTGTCGCTCCATTGGGCTTTATAGAAGTAGAAAGCGTCTTTTGGGGTCTTGCGGTCGTAGGTCACGAGCCCCTTGTCGTTAATGCCGCGTGCGTTCCCTTCGTTGCGCCATGAACTGGCGAAGTCAAACATGTTCCACACCCAGGTGGCCCATACGTAGGGGCGCTTGGCAAGTTCGCTGTAGGTGCCTTCGTGCACGGTGGCCTGCCACTCCTCGGGATGATAATGTCCGTCGGGGCGGGGAGCCACGGTGACATGCTGGTCGTGGACATCGATACTTCCGCCTGCGCCATATTCGCTGACTGCCACGCCGCGTCCCTTGTTTTTCTGGTCGATCGACGGCCCCATGGCCGATGGTTCCGCCCAGTACCATCCCGGATAATTGTTATAGGCAAGATAATCCGGAATCCAGTTCTCAGGCAGGTCGTCGCGGTTGGTGGCGGCGATTGTGGGGCGTGAGGGGTCTTCGGCATGGGCCAGGTCGTTAAGCTCGGCCACGATACCGGCAGGTTTCACCACCGGGTTGTCTCCGAACCCTATTTCGTTGAACAGGCTCCATGTGAAAATCGAGGGATGATTGTAGTTCTGGCGTATAAGTTCGGTGAGCTGTGTCTTGAGATTTTCGGTAAATTCAGGCGAATCGGTGCCGTGACCGACAAACGGGATTTCTGCCCACACGAGCATGCCGTTGTCGTCGCACAGGTTGTAGAACTGTTCGGCATGAGGATAATGGGCCAGACGGATGGTGTTTGCCCCTATCTCCTTGATGAGCGCCATATCCTCCTCGTGGTCGGCCTGCGAGATTGCCCAGCCCTTCCCCGGGCGGTCCTGATGGCGGTTCACTCCGGCCAGACGGTACGGCTTGCCGTTGAAGAAGAATCCCTTTTCGGGGTCGATGGAGAAATAGCGCAGCCCGATGCGTTGCGACAGTGTGTCGGCAATCGCTTTGCCATCCATCAGTTCGTGCCGCACGGTGTAGCGGTTTTCGGGAGTTTCTTTGCTCCACAGGGCCGGATGCTTTATCTCGAAATCACCGGTCACCTCCACTTTTCCGTCGCGATTCTTGCCACATTTGGTAGAGCGGGTGGCAACCACATTGCCGTCGGGGGCGATGATGGTGGTGCGTAGCGAAAGGTCGTTTTTATGAGTGAGTGCCTTTCCGTCGAGTTTTGTCACTATATGCAGTTTTACCATGTCGTCGGTCACCTCCCTTTGGGTGATGTAGGTGCCTGACGACGCATAATCAAGCGGAGTGATGCACGTGGAGGGCAACCACATCAGTTTGGCCGGCCGGTAGATGCCTCCGAATATGGTGAAATCCCCTTCAAGCGGTGCTATATTGTCGTTGTGGGCATTCGTCGCATCCACGGTTATCCGGTTGTTGCCGGCATGCAGCAGTCCGGTCACCTCAAAACAGAACGCATTGAACGCCCCTTTGTGGTTGCCCGCCGGAACGCCGTTGACAGCTACATCGGCCTCTTGGCTCACGGCCTCGAAACGCAGGAATCCGCGTTTGGCAGTGGGAACGGAATCGAGGTACAGATCATATTCATATCTTGCTCTGCCGCGATAATAGTCCGGTGTAGTACCGTCGTCGGCGTTCCATGAATGGGGGATATCGACGTATTCCCATTGCCGTTGCTGGCCTTCGGCCGGAGTTTTGGAAAACATCCATTTGCCATCCAGAGGCACGTCCTTGCGTAAGGCGATTGTTTCTGTCGCAGATGCCGCGCCGTGTATCGCGGCGGCAGCCATAAGCATGGCTGTTAAAATAAACTTTGACATTGAGAGGTTCATATTAAAATCATGGCTTAGTCAGGTGAAAGAGATGCGAAGCTTTGTGGGTGTCACCGGGCATTTCAGCCGAATGTGGTTGCTGATTCCCTCAGCCGATTAATCACTTACAAATTTACAACCTCCCCTCTCCAAAAATCTGCCAGTAATTCGCCACAAAATCGCCCAAAAGTTGAATCTGACGTCACACAATGAATCATCGTCCTGAAATTGCAGCCGATGCCAAGCCATAAAAATATGTCAAGGTTCAATCGGGTAAAACAAGAAATGCACCCCAAAGTTTTGTTTTAAACTATCGGGGCGCATTTTATTATGGGAATGAGGATGTTTATATATCGTGGGATGTTGGCGTCATTGTTTTATGAATCGGGCGCTGGAACATCCACGTTTGCTGACGGCTTTTATTATATAAACACCGTCGGCCAGGGAACTCACGTTGATAGTGGCGGAGGAGCCTGTTAGAGTGGCCTCATGTACTATCATGCCGCTGACGCTAAATATGTATAGCTTGGTACGGTTGTTTTCATCTCCAGGGATACCGTCGAGATGAATCTCTGTGTCAGCAATCGGCGGATTTACCGTGAGCATATCGGCAGAACCCGTGTTAATGGTGGCAATGCCGGAAACCGCATTGTTAATGTTAACGGTGAATTCGCCGGAAACGCCGGATCCGTCTATGGCACATGCACGGACAGTAGCCTGTCCGTTACCGCGCCCTGTGGCGGTAACGCGGCCGCGGGCATCGACAGTGGCGATGTCCTCGCCGGATACTACAATCCAGTTGGGCGACGTGAGGGTGGCATTGAAGGGGAATACGCGGGCCTGGAGGTCGAGCGTCTGGGTCTGCGAGTAGTTGATGGTGTTCTCGCCGTTGACGGAGAAGACTTCGATACGCTCTACAAGATTGACCGATGCATCGCCCGAGGCCACAACTACGTTGCTTCTGGAATAGGCTCCTGTAGCGATGGCGCGGGAAGCGGCCTGCTGCGAAGCGGAGGCGCTTGCCGGATTGATGATTTCCACAGCGTAGAAGAGCGGTCCGGCAGGAGGATTCACATCGCAGAATGAGGTCATGTTGCCCGAAACCTCATCGATCATTGTAAGCGCTTCGGGAGAACTGCCGCGCAAAATCCTGTAGGAGTCTACCGTAACACCCTCATAGCGGGTCCAGATAAGATTCCATGAATCGCCTATACCGCGGTTGATCATCACGTGGATGGGCATATGGGCGGCGCTGCGGTCGGATTCGCCGTATGCAAGCTCATACGTCATCATGTAGCGTGAAGCCTTCGCATCAGGAGAAGAGGTGAGGTCGATGTAGGAAGTAACCGACGGCGCGAGCTGCTCCAACAGGATGTATTTACCGGCAACCGATGTCTCTTTATAGAGATTCAGGCCGATAATATCGGTATCGGTGGCCGATGGAGCCTGCCAGCGGATACGGTGCTTGCCGGTGGTATCGTCGATATCGACAAGAGAGATGGCCGGAGCATTGTTCCATACCACTTCCGTAATTTCCGTATGTTCTTCCGTGGCAACCCCTTCCGTAAGCGTGTGACGCACATCGTAGCGGTTAGTAACCTTGAAAGTCAGCACTGCATTTTTGTCATCAGTGATTTCAAGCGTCGCAAAACGCGAATCCTCCGTGTCGGAGAGCGGTTCCCAGTCGTAGGGCTTGCCAGTCAGGCGGATTTCCCATTTACCTTTATCTGCGTTAGGAGCTGAGAATTTCACGCGGTCGCCGCGGTGGCAAACAGCCGGCAGCGAGAACGTGGCGTCGGGAGCCGGATTGATCTGGATGTAGGCCGTCTTGTCGCCGATGGTGACGCACTTTCTGCCCGGTGTATGCCATATGATGGTGTATCGACCGGAGCCGGACGACTTCGCTTCGCCGCCGTCCCATTCGGGCGCGGTAGCGATAGAGGCATAAACGCTGACTTTCACAGGATAACCGACAATACCGCTTGTGGGCAGGTCGAAGCTGCACTGTTCGTCGACAGTCATCTCATACACCTCAGAGAAATCCGAAGCCTCGTGCATCAGGTCGACACCCTGCACTTTCACCTCATATGTGCCGGCGGGAATACTTGCGTAGGGGATTGTAATACGGGAGGAACCGAGCAGAGGCTTGTGGGTCGGCACGGGTACTCCGTTCTTTCCGCCGTTGCATGGCGAGAAGAGATATGCCCCTTCACCTTCCATCCCCTTATGCTTGATGCTTACATTGTAGCGCATGCCGGCGGCAGGCGTCTCCTTGTCGGCGGAGGGATCCCATTCGAGCACTATCGCTCTCGAAGTCTGCGAGTGGCGCAGATTTTTCGGTGCTTCAGGGCGCGTGTTGGGTGTGTCGATAGTCACACCGGCTCTTGTCAGATGCCTGTGGCCGTCGTTTGCGAGAAACAGGTCGTAATTATAGGTGGAAGCATCTTCAAGATAAAATCCGTAATCGTTCGCATCATGGTCGTACTTCTTTATCTCGAACTTATGGCCCGGCAACTGGTAGGCAATATATCCCCAGATTCCGCGCTCGGTCTGAATCTCTTTGGGCGCATCGGCGTAGAAATCTATATAGCCGTTGTTGTCAAAATCGTGGGTATGGCATATACCTCTATGATCGGTTACTAACTGGAATGAGTCTAAATTGCCCATCTTTCCGGCAATGGGTGTTTCACCACCCTCACCATTATCCCAGATTATGGAGAAAGTGTAGGTATCGCGGGCAACGGTTCTTGCTCCATAAAAATCGAGCGTTCCGTTGTTGTCGAAGTCGCGGATGGCAAGAAGGTAAAAATCGGAACAGTTTGTGGCCAGCGTCCTTTTTTCGAATGTGTAGTCGCCCCGGTTTTCATAGATATTGAGCGTCAACTTATCATTCGCATCGTAGGTTGTCGTGGCGAAATCAATCAGTCCGTCGCCGTTGAAATCCTGCCAGATAGCTGCCCAATTGTACTCGTTGCCTGTGTATGGCGCATACTCCTCGAAGGACTTATAGTCGCCATTATTGAAATAAATCTCCGAGGGGTGCAGACGTTCTACAAAATCGAGTTTTCCGTCATTATCAAGATCCATGAAGTATTTATAGTCGTACGAAGGCAATTTGAACATGTCGGTTACAATCTCCATGTCCTTGTCCTCCATATTGATGGCGGCGGTGCCTCCGGGATTGTAGATGTCGACGTGTCCGTCGCCGTTGATGTCGGTGTGGACACCGTTAGAGAATGACCCGATAGAGGAGTGGTTGTTGAACAGCCGTTGAATTGAGGTGTACTCTCCCGGCTTTGAGGATTCCAGGAAATTACTGCGATACAATTCGTATTCGCCGTCTTCGTCAATGTCAGCGGCCCATTCAACTGATGTGCTATAGTTGTTTACCAGCAGCTCATGTTGCTTGATATTGCCGGGATGAACATCAAGCGTTTGCGAGACGGTTGGAGAGGAGTAGCCGTCGGCGGTCACCGTAAGTGAGATGGTCTTTTCGCCGCCGGTTTCATAGGCGATTTTATAGGTCTGTGTACTCTCGTCAGCACTGAGGATGCGTGCGCCAGCAAAGTCCCACTGATAGGTGTACCCCTCTTTGGGCATAATGGAGAGCGTTGCAGTACAGATGTCGTTCACGGCAAACGGCTTCTCGTAGGAAAGGAGGAATCCTGAGGTGGGCTCACGCTTTTCGAGAACTGCGTATTCGCTGAACGGCGAGCCGCCGTTGGCACCGTCGACAGCCTGGACGGAGATGTAAATCTTGCCGTCGGGCCACGACTTGGTGTCGAATTTGCGGTGCAGTCCGTAGCCCATGTTGCCGCCGGTGAGATTCCGACGCCGCCCGTCGGGCAGAGCGTCTGCCGTCACGATGTCGTCGAGGTCTGGAGCTGTGCCGATGCGGAGCGAATAGGTGAGATCGGCAGCAGGAGTCTCCTTGTCGGTAGTCGGCTGCCAGGACACTTTTATCATCCCCGAGGAAGGCTCGTAGAAAATATCGGGACGGCCGGGCGTTTTGGGCACCGTGTTGGCCGCCTGATCGAATACTATACCGCGGTTTTTGATATAGAGCATATTTCGTGAGGGGGAGGTTACATCGGGGTAGATTGCCGGCACTGTTCCTGAGGACTTGACACTGATTCCGTTACTGTCTTCATACAATGTCGGGGTGGCAGCAAGTTTGAAGTTGCTGATCGGGAATTGCTGAACCGTCGATTGGGATGATAGAGGTTTGAGCCAGAGTTCGTAGACGCCATCGTTGTCGAGGTCGCGCATGTCGAACACGGTACACTTTTCAGTCAGTGGGCATTCATGTCGCTTGAATGATCCGTTACCTTTGTTTTCAAGAATAAGCACGAATGTGCAGGCCGAGTTGTAACCATTGTCGGTTTTTATCGGAATAAGAACGTCGACAAGACCGTCGGCATTGAAATCGGCGGTATAGATGTCACCTGCGATGTAGTAGCCGGAAAGGAGCGTTTTCTCGGTTATGCCACCCTCGGGAATCTGGATGTGGGAGGTTATGGTTTGTGAGGCGTCATCAGCGATTATGAAGTCCTCGATGCCGTCACCGTTGAGGTCGCGTACAATCATTTGGCCGCCGAAATCGGTGGTGGCATAACGGTTCTGTCCGATATTGTAGTAGATTTTGCCGTGAACATAGTCGACGATATCGGGCATTCCGTCGTTGTTGATGTCGTGCGACTCGAATTTCACACCCTTGGATTTTTCATAGACAGGAGGACTGTAAATGCCCATGCCCGACATGGACGCCAGAGCGCTTTGGATGTCGCCCGTAGAACCCTGAATCGGCATATCGAGATATTCCGAAAGCGGTATGACATCGTATTTTACAGTTAAACTCTTGCCGTCGGGACTCATCGAAACAAAGCGTTTTGGATCGGCAACCTCATCTCCGCCGCTGAGACGAAGAAGGTCGTAGCGGCCGTCGTTGTTCACATCGGCAGGATAATAGACATGATTCTTGTCGTTTTCATCGCCATCCAGGACGGATGCAGAGAGGCTGGCGGTGTCGATATGCCGCACATAATTGCTGTACCACAAGATGCCGTTGTCGCCACCGACGTTCAGGAGGTTGCCAGTGTAGTTATTATTTCCTCCAAAAGCGTATTCGGAATATCCATCGTCAGTGTAGACATAAATCTTATCGCTTATGAAGTCCAATATCCCATCGCCGTTGATATCGTACCATGATGGTTTATGGAGTGGACAAGTCGGTATAACCAGGGTGGGTTTTTCCGGAGGGGTCACGGTGGAGTTGTAATAGGAATACATCTCATCCGTTATGCGTGCGCCAAAGCGGATTGCGTCGCCATCTTGAGAGGGATCTTCTTTACAAGCATATATGGTCTTAGTGCCTTTCGGAACAAAATAGCTCGGATTGCTATCAATAAAAAATGCCTTCAGTCGAATGTACTCCAATCCCGAGCTGGCTATAACTATAATCTGTTCTGTGGTTTTTGCTCCGGTCTGGGTGACTCTCGAAAAACCACTTGCAAATGCTTCCGACCTCAAAAAGTCGAAATATCGGCGCTCAACTTTTTCATGTGCGTGTTCTGGTATATATTTGACTGGATTGTATATTTTCCCGTCAGCATAGGCTACTTGCCAATGTTGGCTTGTATACTCTAAGGAGTATTCCGGTGTGGAATCGGCTTCGTCTACAATAAAGAGGGAGGTTTTATAAACTCTTGCACCTGTTATTCTGATATATTTCGTTGTTGCCGGAATCTCAATGAAGTTATCGCCGCGAGTCGATAAGGTGGAAAACTTTTTCCCGTCAGTCGAGAAACTGTATTGTGACAATTTCCCCGCGCCGTATAGGCAGAGTACCGGATGGCGTGCACTTGAAAGGTCAAGTTCGGGGGATGTCACCATGTCAATCTTAAATCCATCGAACTCTCCGGATTTGGTTGTTTGAGCGGTGTAGGTGCCCGTCCACCCTTCAAGGGAATTTTCGTTGTCGAGCGATTTAAGGTATATCAGATTAGGATAATCTGATGGCACGGCATCGCGGATGTCGGTGGGCACCGTAATGCCTTCGTCGATGCCGGCTAAAGGGTCGCTGCTTTGCGCATAAGCCGAATCTGCACCAAATAGCGTCGCGGTCCATAGAAGCATAATTACCCCAAGGCGCACATGCATTTTGTTGATAACATTCATATTAGGATGAGATTGGTTAAGAACCCTTTGCGTGTCCCCCTCGAATCGGGTAAAAATTAAATAAAGAGATAGATAAATGTTTAAGGCAAAGCACAAAAAAGCGTGAGGACAAAGTTCACTGGCTATTCAATCGAGGCATCGCCAAACGCCTAATCCCAAATAGACAGTCCACCCCTCACGCCATGCCGATATGTCGACCCCGCGTGCGGGGTGGATATAAGCACGCATGAGCGTTTTCGACTGCTTGACTACTGGGATGAAAATTTTGGCGAATTTCGATTGGTAGTCAGCTAAAACGCTTTAAAAATATGTAAACTGAAACAGAACTCTTTCCGTTTCGTCGCAAATATACGAATAACTCGGGAGTAATGCCAAATTTATTTGGACATTACAGCACGCAAGTACACGTCAGAGACAATATCTTCTGCTTCTTCCTGACTATCTACAAATCGGAGAGCATGAAAAATCAGACGGCGATAATTATCGTCGAATAGTTTTTCAAATTGCGCTTCTATGTCGTGATATGAATTCAATGTATGGCTGTTAAAGATTCTAATTCGATTATTTCAGATTATACGGTAAATAAAGGTCTTTCGTATAATTTGATATCTCTAAAATTGTATAATCCGGATGTGGGTACTTCACTTGTTGTTTCGCCATCATATATTATTGTAGCGTAAAGCACTTTTTGAGGGAAAGTTTTCTCAAAGTACCGAATATGCTTGTAATAATCGGGATTGAATCCGGAGGACGCTTTAATTTCAAAAGCACTGATACCATCTGTATTCTCCACGATTAAGTCTATTTCCCTTCCGGTTTTATCCCTGAAAAAGCTCAACCGAGGTTTCTTACCGGCATTATAAGCTGCTTTAAGGAAATTGTTTACTACCATGTTTTCAAAGATGGCTCCACGTAAAGGATAATTATCCAATTGCTTCGCCTCTTTTATTCCGAGCAAATAACATAGTAACCCCGTATCACAGAAGTATAATTTTGATGATTTAGTCAGACGCTTGTTTATGTTGGTACTCCACGGTGGCAGCATCCATATAACATAGGAAGCCTCCAAAACACTCAGCCATGAATCAATTGTTGCGACAGTAACGCCTGTTTCAACAGCGAGTGACGAGCGGTTTAATTCAGTACCCACACGGCCGGCACATAGTCCAAGAAATTTTATGAATTTGTTAAGATCCTTAATATTCATCAGTTGACGCAAATCGCGCTCAACATAGGTGTCAATGTAGCTCTGTAATATTATTTCAGCGGCCTTGATTGGAGACGTCCATATTTGTGGATAGCCACCAAGATACATTAATTCATTCGTAGAAACATAATCCTTACGATTCTGTAAAATTTCATTCACAGAAAGAGGCAGTAGTGTCAGCGGTGCAGTTCGACCCGCCATAGACTCGGAACTGTTGGCCATTATCGAAAAATTACTGCTGCCTGTAATGATAAATTTCCTGTTGCGCCCAATATGCCTGTCTTCATCGACGACGGTTTGCAATGCCCGGAATACCGAAGGCTCTCTCTGTGCTTCATCAATGATAACTCCATTATTGAAACTGTCAATAAAGCCTACGGGGTTGTCATTAAATAACAGGCCGGTTTGAACATTCTCGAAATTGATATATGGCATATCCGGGTACATATGACGGCATAAAGTGGTCTTCCCTGATTGTCGGGGACCTGTCAGGGTGATAACGGGGAAAATGTCATGGGTTACCTGCAATGTCGTACCCAGCGAGCGATCAATATACTCCATTAGAAATGATATCTAAATGTAATTTGGACAAATTTATTTTGCAACTATAAATTTGTCCACAAAGATACATGAAATATTTCCCCAATCCAAATATACATGTGGAAATTGAAGAGAAAATTAGAGTATCTTAAACGAAAGTATTTATGGCTGTTCATGAGTGAATTACTTCCCGCTGGCAGCATTTTTCCCTTGGGGGACATTTGTCCTCACGCTTGCTGTCCGCTATTATCAGTTGTTCTATCGCCATAGTGGCATCCTCTGTATGTGTGGCAGTTGACGCCGAGATAGGCTGGATATGGCCGCATATGGTGCGGGGATGGCGGGGCAGGGGCAAAAGAAAGCGGCGCGTCCGGATGGGGACGCGCCGCTTGTGGTTATTGGTCAGGCCGGTGTGGGACCGGCTGGACGGTGTTGCTTAGAGTTTGGGACCAGCTGCAACGAGGGCCTTGCCGGCTTCGTTGTGCTCGAACTTCTTGAAGTTGTTGATGAACATTTCAGCAAGTTTGGTTGCCTTTACAGTCCATTCTTCGGGGTTGGTGTAGGTGTCGCGGGGATCAAGGATCTTGGGATCTACGCCGGGGAGCTCGGTGGGAACTGTGAAGTCGAAGATAGGAATCTGCTTGGTGGGAGCGGAAAGGATGGCGCCGTCGAGGATGGCGTCGATGATACCGCGGGTGTCACGGATGGAGATACGTTTGCCGGTACCGTTCCAGCCAGTGTTCACCAGATATGCCTTGGCACCGCTCTTTTCCATCTTCTTCACGAGTTCTTCTGCGTACTTGGTGGGGTGCAGGCTCAGGAAGGCTGCGCCGAAGCAAGCCGAGAAGGTGGGGGTGGGCTCTGTGATGCCGCGCTCTGTGCCGGCCAGTTTCGAGGTGAAGCCGCTCAGGAAGTAGTATTTGGTCTGCTCGGGTGTCAGGATCGAAACAGGGGGGAGCACGCCGAATGCGTCAGCGCTCAGGAAGATAACGTTCTTGGCGGCGGGGCCGTGGCTACCCGGGGCGATCTTCTCGATGAAGTTGATGGGGTAGCTTACGCGGGTGTTCTCTGTAACGCTCTTGTCGGCGAAGTCGATTTTACCTTCTTTGTCGACGGTTACGTTCTCGAGGAGGGCGTTGCGACGGATGGCGTTGTAGATGTCGGGCTCGCTCTCTTTGTCGAGGTTGATAACCTTGGCGTAGCAGCCGCCTTCGTAGTTGAACACGCCGTTGTCGTCCCAGCCGTGTTCGTCGTCACCGATGAGCAGACGTTTGGGGTCGGTGGACAGGGTGGTCTTACCTGTACCGCTGAGGCCGAAGAAGATGGCGGTGTTCTCGCCCTTCATGTCGGTGTTTGCGGAGCAGTGCATGGAGGCCATGCCGCGGAGGGGGAGGTAGTAGTTCATGATCGAGAACATACCTTTCTTCATCTCACCGCCGTACCATGTGTTGATGATCACCTGCATGCGCTGTGTGAGGTTGAAGGCAACGCAAGTCTCGCTGTTGATGCCGAGTTCTTTCCAGTTTTCAACTTTTGCCTTGGAGGCGTTGAGAACCACGAAGTCGGGGGTGAAGTTTTCAAGTTCTTCCTTGGTGGGGCGAACGAACATGTTGGTCACGAAGTGAGCCTGCCATGCCACTTCCATGATGAAGCGCACTGCCAGACGGGTGTCCTTGTTTGTGCCGCAGAATGCGTCGACAACATAGAGGGGCTTGTCGCTGAGCTCTTTGTCGGCGATTTCCTTCAGTGCGTCCCAAGTCTTGGGCGAGATGGGCTTGTTGTCGTTCTTGTATTCGTCAGATGTCCACCAGATGGTATCTTTCGATACGCTGTCCTCTACGAAGAATTTGTCCTTGGGCGAACGGCCGGTGTAGATACCGGTCATCACGTTCACTGCACCGAGTTCGGTTTCCTGACCTTTTTCGTAGCCTGTCAGGCCGGGTTTGGTCTCGTCGATAAACAGTTCGTCCCACGAGGGGTTGTGGTAGATCTTGGGAGTGCCCTTGATACCATACTGGGTTAAATCAATTGTGCTCATTTTTGTATAAATATCTTAAAATGAAGTTTTTGGTTTTCAGGTAATCGCTGCAGCGTCATTCGTCGCGGAGGGCGTAGGGCTGCTGTTTTCCGAGTGCAAAGTTAATCACTTTTTGTTTATTTGCCAACGCTGATTAAGGAAAAATTTCCGTAATAATTAATTTTTTGAATATTTAAGATTACGGTGAATGCCGCTGTACGGAAACACTTAAACTACAACGCCGCCGCAGCGAATACAGTTCACTGCGGCGACGTTGTGTATGTATGATTTATGATTATTTGTCGGAGGTCAGGTCGAGCACCACGTTGTCGCGCCCTTTTTCATGGTAGAGCTTGGGCAGTGGTGAGGCTGTCATCTCATTGAATGCCTGACGGGAGCGGTAAATGTCGATGGCGGCGTAGAGTGCGGCGCGCATCGATTCCTCCGAGGCGCGGTTTTTCCCGGCTATGTCGTAGCCGGTGCCGTGGTCGGGCGATGTGCGCACAAAGGGGAGGCCGGCGGTGAAGTTCACTCCGGAGTCCATGGCGAGTGTTTTGAATGGTGCCAGGCCCTGGTCGTGATACATGGCCAGTACGCCGTCGAATTTGGTGTACAGTCCGTTGCCGAAAAATCCGTCGGCGGCATAGGGGCCGAACGCATGTATTTTCATCTGGCGGGCTTTCTCTATGGCCGGTGCGATAATCTCTTTTTCCTCTTTCCCAAGCAGCCCCTCCTCGCCGGCATGCGGGTTGAGGGCGAGCACGGCGATGCGCGGTTTCACCACGGCGAAGTCGGTGGTGAGCGATTTGTTGAACAGCGCCAGTTTCTCCACAATGTTCTCAGTGGTGATGGCCTCGGGCACTTTGGCTATTGGGAGATGGGTGGTGACCAGCGCTACGCGAATGTTCTCGTTGAAGAGAATCATCAGCGGCTGCGAGCCGTCGGCGGCCGATGCTGCCAGATATTCGGTGTGTCCGGGGAAGCGGAAGGTGTCGCTCTGTATTGTACTCTTGTTGATCGGAGCGGTCAGCAGCACGTCGATATGTCCGTTCTTGAGGTCCTCGACGGCGCGCTCGAGCGCGATGAAGGCTGCTTCGCCGGCCTCCTTCGAGGCTTCGCCGGGGGTGATGTGCGCCTCCTGGCCTATAACGTTTATGATGTTGACCGCGTCGGCGGAGGCATCTGCGGCTGAATTTATCTGCACCGGCTGCCAGGGCCCGGCGAGTTCCAGACTTTTGCGGTAGAAGGCTGCAATCTTGGCACTGCCGTAGATTATGGGGGTGCACAGTTCGAGAATGCGCGCGTCGTCAAGCATTTTGAGTATCACTTCGTAGCCCACGCCGTTGAAATCACCGTGGGTGATGCCCACGCGGAGGCGGTCGGTGCTGTCGGGAGCTTCGGCCTGTTGCTGTCGGCGGCTTTCTTCCTGTGCCGCGCTGTTATTATTGTTTTTCATCAGATGTGTCGTTGTGTTATGAAATTTGGGGTGAAATCAGGCCGGATGACCTAATTGCACCCCAAATTTAGGAAAAAATTTCGGAAAAGCTACAGACGACGCTTACGAAGCCCGGGCGGCAGGTGGTACTGACACAGGTGCGCCGTTGCGGCCGTTGCCGGCAGAAATGTCCGTTGCGTTGCTGTCTGTGCTGATTTCAAAGCGGTTGCGGTCGGGAGTGTTGTAGACTGTCAGACCGAAGTCGGGCGCGGCGGCATGCAGGTGTTCGATGATTTCCGCTTTCACGGCCTCGAACTGCGCCCATCCGGTCATGTTGGAGTAGCAGTTGATGTTCAGAGCCACACCGTAGCTTTCGGGGGGATCCATGGATATGAGCATGTCCTGGGTCTGCGAATTGATGCGCGGATGGTTCATGAGGTAGCAGCAGGCATAGGCGCGGAACAGGCCGAGGTTGGTGTCTATGGTGCCGTTCACGCCGTGCGAGTTGTTGTATTCCTGGGTGAATACGGCTTTGCTGCCTGCCATCTCCTTGGCTTTCTGCTGCTTTTCGATGAAGTCGGCCAGAAGGGGATATTTCCTGCTTGTTTCAGCAAGAAGTTCGGGCGTGGCCGGACGGATGCTCGAGTGGTCGATGAAGATGTTGTGGTCAATCATGCGCGCTCCTACGGCAAACATGTTGCGCCAGTTCTGGAAGGAGGTGGATACCAGCGTGTAGGGCGGCAGCATTACCATGGTGTTGTCGAAGTTCTGCACTTTCACCACCGTCAGGGTCACATCCATCACTATGCCGTTGGCTATGGTGGAGGGGACGTTGATCCAGTCGCCCACGCGGAGCATGTCGTTCTGCGACAGCTGGATGCCGGCCACGAATCCCAGAATCGAATCCTTGAAAATCAGCATCAGCGCTGCGGCGAAAGCTCCCAGCCCGGCAAGCAGTGTCATCGGCGACCTGTTTATAAGCACTGAAATCGAGATAATTATGATGATTATCCAGAGAATGCCCTGACACACGTTGAGCACCCCTTTGAGGGGATGGTTCTGGGTGTTCTCGCGTTCGTCGAACCGTGTCCAGCAGTACACAAGGATGGAGTTCATGGCTATGGCGAACGTGATAAGGGTGTACACTCCTGCCAGGCGCAGAATCCAGTCGAGTATGCGCAGGTTGGACGAGAATGCGAACGGAATCAGGGCCAGGAACACCAGCGGCGGTATGATGTTGGAGCATGTGTGGAGCACGCGCTGCGACAGCAGCAGTTCGGCGGCGTGGCTATGACGCAGAGCCACGATTTTTCGGGCGGTGTAAAGCGCCGATTTACGTATGATCACACCGATAAAAATGGCCATAACCAGCACTATGGCCGCATAAATCAGCTCCTCGATCAGGTCGTTGTGGTGGAATCCGACTGCATCAAGTCCCTGGCGGATCATTTTCATAATCCACACGGCGAAACTGTGGCTCGGCACGAGCGAAGAGTGTGCTGCTTGCGCCACGGCCTCTCCGCTGTCTGAAATGGCGTCCGGTCGGGAGGCGTCTGATGCTGTAGCGGCCAGCACGAAAAAGTTTAAAAGAATCCCTGCCATCGTTGAAACATGTTTATTGTTTCAACGATGGCAGGGATGAAAAGTTCAAGGTCAGCGGTGGGGAAATGAGCGCTTTCCTGCGGAGAACCGGCTGCCCCTGTGGTGTGCTGTTCGGTGCTGGCCTTATTTCTTTAATGTGAAGTGACGCGAGGCCAGACGGTAGTTGTCGCAGAAAAGTTCAACGGTGTAATCGCCGGGAGTCAGGGTGGTGTTCACGTCCCAGTAGACGGTGACGCCGCCTATCTCCTCGCCGGCATATTCAATCGATTTTCTTGCCGTGGCTGCCAGTGTGGCGCCTTCGAAAGTGAACGAACCGCCACCCGAAAGGAGGTCGCCTTCAGGGTTGGTGATGCGTACCCATATGGTTTTCTCGCCCACAGGGGTGGAATTGTTCTGCGGAATGGTAAAGGTGACCATGAGCTGACGGGCCTTGGTCACGTTCTTTTCGTTACGGCCCTTTTTGTTGAGGGCCACAAGGTTCACCCCGGTGACATTCAGTTTCTCTGCCAGTGTCATGCGCTCGTTGAGCACCTTGTTGTTGGCCTGCACGGTCTGAATGTTCTGCGACAGCTGCTGGTTCTGAGCCTTGACTTCCTGATTTTCGGTGCGCAGTTCCTGATTCTCCTGATTCAGGGCGTTGATCTGCTCAACATACTGACGCAGAATCCCCTTGAGGGTTCCGATTTCGTCCTGCAGTTTCTTGATCTGTGCGGCCGATTTGTTCTTCTCGTTCTTCAGTTCCTGAAGGAGTTTTTCCACCTGGGCGCGGGCCGCCGAATATTTCTGCACAATCGAGTCGTTGGCCAGCAGCGAGGTCTGGTTCTCATACTGGGCGAACTCGTTGTTTAGCGCGTCGTATTCGTTGGCCAGCTGAATCTGCTCGTTGGCCAGCTGCAGCTGTTCTATCTGCTGCTGTTGCTCGCGGGCTTCCTTGTTGTGGCTCAGAGTGAGCAGAACCACGGCTGCGATGGCAAGCACCAGCAGTGCGGCGAGAATGGTGACCCACATGGCAGTGCCCTTGGCCTTTTTACGGGCCGGAGTCGGGTCGGTCACCACGTATTCGCGCTCCGGGCGACGGTGGGCATGGCGCTCGGGCCGCGGTGGCTCGGGAGCCATCTGCGGTCGGGGTGGCATGGCCGGTTCCGGAGTGTAGGGACGACGTGGAGGTTCCACCGGACGTTCGTTCCGCACCGGAGGCTCGGGGCGGCTATTTTCATACTTGGGTTGCTCAGGGGCGGCGTCAGTTTTGGGCTGTGCGGTCGAAACCGTGGCCGGACCCTGTTCTGCCGCTTCCTGCCGCATCTCGGCTTTGCGTGCCATGGCAGCTGCACGCCGCAGGCGGTCGTTCAGTGTTTCCCCTCCGGGAAGTGGATTATTTTCGTTTGCCATAGTTCAAAATTTCAGAACGGAACATAAATCGGATGAAGAGAGAATGCTTGGGCGTATCAGAGTCCGCGGCCGTGGCAATTCTTGAATTTCTTGCCTGAACCGCATGGGCAGGGATCGTTGCGCCCCACTTTTGGTGCGGCCTTGGCTGGCTGCACTTTCCTGGGGCCTCCACCGGCGTTGGCCATGGCCTGACGGTTGGCGTCCTCGCCCGGCAGACCCTCTTTCGATGCAGTGTACTGCGAGTAGTCGTTGGGGCGCTCGGGCATTGCCTTGCGCACTTCGGGTGCGGGTGCCTGAGGTGCCGGTGCTGGTGCGCCCTGACCGCTGACGCTCACGTTCGACGGCATGGGCTGCGGCTGGGGACGCGGAATGTAGATCTGTCCGCGCATCAGGGCTGCCAGTGCCTTCTGGTTGAGGTTGTTGAGCATGGCCTCGAAGATGTGGAACGATTCCACCTTATAGATTACCAGCGGGTCCTTCTGCTCGTAGGAGGCGTTCTGCACGCTCTGGCGCAGGTCGTCGAGTTCACGCAGGTGCTCTTTCCATAGTTCGTCGATGGTGACGAGCAGGATGGCCTTGTGCCATTCCTTGACGATGGATTTGCATCCTGTGTTATATGCCTCGTTGATGTCGGCACGGAGATTGAACACACGTTTGCCGTCGGTCATGGGCACGAGAATGTTGCCTGTGGCGCCGCGGTTTTCCACCCATTCCTTGATTACCGGGGTGGCTATCTCTATGATGCGCTGCGAGCGGCGGTCGAGATTCTCGTTGGCTGCGGCATACAGGCGGTCAATTTTCTCCTCGCGGTTGAGCGATGCGAATTCCTTTTCGGTGAACGGCGGCTCGATGGTGAGCACGCGCATCAGTTCGAGCGACAGCTCCTCATAGTCGGTGGCCTGGTCGTAGTTGACAACAAGATTTTCGATCAGGTCGTAGATCATGTTGGCGATGTCGATACCGATGCGTTCGCCGAGCAGGGCGTGGTGGCGGCGGTTGTAGATGTAGGTACGCTGCTTGTTCATCACGTCGTCGTATTCAAGCAGACGTTTACGCACGCCGAAGTTGTTCTCCTCCACGCGCTTCTGGGCGTTCTCGATGGCGCGGGTCACCATCTTGCTCTCGATCATCTCGCCCTCTTTCAGGCCGAGTGTGTCGAGCATCTTCATAACGCGGTCGGTGGCGAACAGACGCATGAGCTGGTCCTCGAACGATACGTAGAACACCGACGAACCGGGGTCGCCCTGACGGCCTGAACGTCCGCGCAGCTGGCGGTCTACGCGGCGGCTTTCATGGCGCTCCGTACCGATGATGGCCAGACCGCCTGCCTCCTTCACTTCAGGTGTGAGCTTGATGTCCGTACCACGGCCGGCCATGTTGGTGGCGATGGTCACGGTGCCTGCACGGCCTGCGAGTGCCACAACCTGGGCTTCCTTTTGGTGGAGCTTGGCGTTGAGCACCTGGCTTTCTATGTGGCGCATGTCGAGCATGCGTTTGAGCAGTTCGGAAATTTCCACCGAGGTGGTACCTACCAGCACGGGGCGTCCGGCCTCGCGCAGACGAACAATCTCCTCGATAACCGCCGCATATTTCTCCTTCTTGGTTTTGTAAACGCGGTCGTCCATGTCGATGCGTGCCACCGGGCGGTTGGTGGGGATGGTGACAACGTCGAGTTTGTAGATATCCCACAACTCGCCTGCCTCCGTTTCGGCCGTACCGGTCATACCGGCCAGCTTGTGGTACATGCGGAAGTAGTTCTGCAGGGTGATGGTGGCGAAGGTCTGTGTGGCCGCCTCCACTTTCACGCCCTCCTTGGCCTCGATGGCCTGGTGCAGTCCGTCGCTGTAGCGGCGTCCCTCCATGATACGGCCTGTCTGTTCGTCGACAATCTTGATTTTGTTGTCGTCTATCACATACTCATTGTCCTTCTCGAAGAGGGTGTAGGCCTTGAGCAGCTGTGTCACGGTGTGCACACGTTCCGATTTCACGGCATAATCAGCCATGGCCTCGTCCTTTTTCTGCTGACGTTCGGCAAGGTCGGTGATATGCTCGAGGTCGGAAAGTTTTGCCGCGATGTCGGGGAGCACAAAGAACTGAGGGTCCTGATTGCGGTCGGTGAGCACGTCGAAGCCCTTGTCGGTAAGTTCCACCGAACGGTTCTTCTCGTCGATCACGAAGTAGAGCGGGTCGGTGACAACGGGCATCTCGCGCGAGTTGTCCTGAAGATAATATGCCTCGGTCTTGAGCAGGGCGTTCTTCATCCCCTCCTCGCTGAGGAACTTGATGAGGGGGCCATACTTGGGCAGACCCTTGAATGCGCGGAACAGCAGCAGTTCGCCTTCCTTGCGCACCTCCTTGTCCTCGCTTGCAATCTTCTGCTTGGCTTCGGCCAGAATCTGGGTGACCAGACGGCGCTGTGCCTGCACCACCTTCTCTACGTTGGGTTTGTACTCGTTGAACATCTGGTCGTCACCCTTGGGCACCGGACCGGAGATGATGAGCGGCGTGCGGGCATCGTCGATGAGCACCGAGTCAACCTCGTCGACAATGGCATAGTAATGTTTGCGCTGCACCATGTCCTGAGGCGACATGGCCATGTTGTCGCGCAGATAGTCGAAACCGAATTCGTTGTTTGTTCCGAATGTGATGTCGCATTCGTATGCGCGGCGGCGCTGGGGGGTGTTGGGCTGGTGCTTGTCGATGCAGTCAACGGTGGAGCCGTGGAACATGTAGAGCGGACCCATCCATTCCGAGTCACGTTTCGACAGATAGTCGTTGACGGTGACCACATGCACGCCTTTGCGCGAAAGCGAACGGAGGAATACCGGGAGGGTGGCCACAAGGGTCTTGCCTTCACCGGTTGCCATTTCGGCGATTTTACCCTGGTGGAGCACCACGCCGCCGATGAGCTGCACATCGTAGTGCACCATGTCCCATACTATCTCGTTGCCGCCGGCAAGCCAGCGGTTTTTCCAAAGAGCCTTGTCGCCTTCGATGGTCACGAACTCCTTACCCTGAGCGGCAAGTTCGCGGTCGAGGTCGGTGGCGGTCACTTCCACCACTTCGTTGTTGGCGAAACGGCGTGCGGTTTCGCGCATGGTGGCGAACACGATGGGCAGATGTTCGTTGAGCTGGTCCTCGAGAATGTCGAGTATGTTCTTTTCATGCTTGTCGATCTCGTCCCACAGCGGCTGGCGCTGGTCGAAGGGGAGGTCCTCCACACGGGAGCGGATTTCGGCGGCCGAATCCTCGTCGGCTTTTATGGCATTGGCTATGTCGGCCCTGACCTGATTGATGTTGTCGCGGAGCTGATCGTTGGTGAGGTCGGTGAGCGTGGGACCGAGGGCGTTGATTTTGTCTACTATGGGCTTGATTTCCTTGAGGTCGCGTTGCGATTTATTCCCAAAGAGTTTGCCCAGAATTGATTGGAGTGACATTATAGGTGTATAATTCTGGTAATTGAATTTTCTTGTTTTTATTGTGGTGATGGAGAATGAGGCACCCGGGAAGCACTGTTACAGACGCAGCCCGGGAAGGGCGGCGCCGCTGGGAGCACGTATGCGCAGGATTCCGGTCACAGTCGGAGCGAGTGCCCGTGCATCCACCGGGGTGGTGATGGTGACAGGCTGCAGCGACGGGGAGAGGATGAAGGCCGGAGACACCGAGGCTGCGGCACGCAGGGTGGTCTGCGGGCTGTCGAGCAGGCTGTCGTCGTCTGTCTCGTGCCATCCCGGCGCTATTGAAACAAACACGTCGCCCGCTGTGTTCACAAGCGTGTTGCGCCGCATGGCGTCCGGACGCTCAGTGGCACGGCGGTCGAGCACGTCGTCGATTGTCCAGGCGTTGGTCACGCCGCTCATGCGGGTAAGGAAACGGGCTGATTCATCGCGCATGGCGCGCAGGTCCTTGCCGCGTTCCTTTATGAGGTTATGGTTGAGAAAGAGTTGTCCGTTATGATACCCCGATACCCATTCGCCGTTGCCATGGATGGCCATGAGGTACATGTTGAGCAGCGACACGGCCTTCCGCGAGGAAAATTCGCCGAACGGGGTTCCCCATTTGTCGTCGTCGCGGCGGCTGCGGTTGGTGGGTGGTGTTCCGGCCAGGAATACCATTGTGCGGTCCATTCCGGGACCGTTGGTGTCGATGGCCTTGAAGAGCTGTGCCAGGTCGCGGTCCAGACGCAGGTAAGCGTCCATCATTTCCGGCCTGTTGTCCGCCTCGCGGCCATAGATATAGGGCTGCAGCGAGTAGCCGATGTTGAGCATATCGATGCTCTGGCGTTTGCCTAACTGCAGGATGCCTATGTAGTCAGTGGCCATGCCGGTTATGTCGGTGTTGACGGACGGCGAGTTCTTGTAGGCGATGAAACGGTTGGTGTTCTGCCGGGGGAATGTGTGGCGGAACGGATAGAGTTTCTTGTATTCCGGAAGGTCGGGGAGCTTGTCGAGCGACACCAGCGGCGTCCATTGCAGGGTGTCGAGGCGGTACTCGTTGGGCTGCCGGCGGTTGCGGTCCTGCGCAGGCGAGGGGAGGTCCTTATAATAGGTTGTTGTGGCCCATTTGCCCGTCTGGTCGTTGATCCAGAATGCGCTGTTGCCTGCATGTCCGCCCAGGATTATGGCCTGCGGGGCATCCGGGGCTATGGCGTAGACATAGCCCAGTCCTCCGGCATCGATCCGCAGCTCATCGGCGATGGTCGAGGCAGTGAGCCCTTTGGGCGACAGGGTCTCGTCCGTGTAGTTGCCTATTGTTTCGGTGTCAAGCAGGATGGAGGCCACGCGGCGGTCGGTGGGGTTGTAGACCTCCTTGGCCGGAATGCCGTTGACCGAAGGAGATGTACCCGTCATCACCATGGCAGTGGCGGCGGCACCGTCGAGCGGTGTGCCGTAGTCAAGGTCGGTGATAAACACTCCCTGGTCCAGCAGGCGGCGGAATCCTCCGTCGGCAAACTGGGCGCGGAGCAGGTTGAGGTAATCTACCGTCAGCCCCTCCACAACTATCCCCACAACCAGTGCCGGACGTTGCCGGGGCGCCTGCGCACCCTGGTGGGGTGCAGTCTGCCCTGTCACGCCGATAGTGGTGAACGCTGCCACGAGCAGCGCTGCCACAGAGGTTGTGAGTTGTTTTCTTTTCATTATAGTTTTATGGTCGGTTTGTCAGAATGTGATGAATGCTGTGCTTTTTATATATGTACATATATGTGGCCGAGCGCATCATATCACACAAAACAAGCAAAGGGAAAGCCGTGTTTAGGGCTTGCCCGAAAAAGTGGCTGCCGGCCAAAAGCACAGTCAGCGCCGCAAAGTTACAAATTTGGTAGCAATAAACCGCGCGTCGGCATTTTTTTATCCAGATGCCGACGGCAGGAATGATGCACAGGGGATTGAGCCAGAGATATAGCCAGTTGGGCGATGTTGCCTCATGCTCCGATACGAAAATCAGGAACGTGAGTACGCATCCGGCAAGGAAGAAAGCGGAATAAAGCACACTGTCGAACCACCGCGAGAGGCTGTGGGCGCGGATGTCGCGGATACTCAGCAGTGCTGTCACCACCAGCAGCATTACGGCCATTCCCATTGGTGACAACGGCCAGGGCGTGGGCTTGTCGGCGGTTCCTTCGGGAGCACCGTCAACCAGAATTGATGTGGACGACACCACCGGCCGCGGTGTTTCTCCGGCCGATGAGGGGATAAATACGGCGCTGCTCAGCTTCTGCTGGAGGTCGACGGGGGCGAATGTCTGTTCGCGCGACGTGATGGGGTGGTCTATGCCGGAGCCCAGTGCGAGGTCTATGCCGAACTGATACCACGGATAGGCGCCATGGTAGCGCGTCATGTCCCGGCGGAATGTGGATTCGGGGGCGTCGGGCAGCTGGATGGAGGTGCCTGCGGCTGCTTCTATCAGTGCCAGCGGGCGGGTGGCGCAGTTGTCCTTTACGTAATTATAACGGTACGTGCGGTTCTCGGGACGCAGATTTTCGGCCACAAGCTCCTTCAGCCGTTGGGCCTGCATGGGGGAGAGGTCGATGACCTGCTCGGTGACGCACCGGTGCTCGCGGCTGTATTCCTCCACGAACAGTTCGGTGGGATAGGCCACGGCCATGTAGTCGGTGGCGCCTTTGACGAATCTGTATACAAAGTTGGGGGTGGTGAAATCGAACACGCCCCAGTTCACCACAATGTCATAGTCATTCTGTGTGATGGAATCCGGCGTTTCAATCAGCCGGAGAGCAGTGTGCCCCTCGAGCTGGTACACCTCCCGTCCGGGGGCGCAGGTGAGCAGGCTCACGCGCAGGGCTGCCGTCGACTCGGCGGCGAAGCCAAGGGGAAGCAGGCATGCAAGCAGCAGGCGGACAAAGTGGTTCATCGTCGGTTATTCTGAATAGTAAGTGCGGCGTACGCGCGGGCTTACCGAGGTTAGAATTTCGTAGGGGATGGTGCCGAGTGCGTCGGACAGCAGGGAGGCAGGATTCTCTTCGCCGAAAATCACTACGCTGTCGCCCACATGTGCATCGGCATCGGTCACGTCGAGCATGAGGATGTCCATGCAGATGTTGCCCACGGTGGGGCACTTCACACCGTTTACAAGGAAGCTGACGTTGCCGCAGCCCATGTGACGGTCAATGCCGTCGGCATACCCGATGGGAACGGTGGCTATTACGCTGCGGCGTTTCAGCACACCGCGCTGCCCGTAGCCTATGGTTGTGCCGGCTTCCCATGTTTTCAACGCGATTATGGGTGAGCGGAGGGTGGATACCGGACGTAGCTGAGCTTCCGAACCGTCGTTAAGCACCGGTACGCCGTAAAGCCCTATCCCCAGGCGCACCATGTCGTACTGATACTCGGGGAAGCGGATCATCCCCGCCGTGTTGAGTATGTGGCGCTTGATTTTGTGTGGGAAGGCATCGGTTATGGCGCGTGAGCACCGTTCGAAAAGGTTGAGCTGGTGCATGGTGTAGTCGTCTTTATCGAAACAGTCGGCTGTGGCAAGATGTGAGAACACCGAGCTTACCTCCACTTCGTTCTGGCTTCGGAGCAGCTCGATGAGGCGGGGAAGGTCGGACTCCAGGAATCCCAGACGGTGCATGCCCGTGTCGAGCTTGATGTGGATGGGATAACGGGTAATGCCGAGCTTGCGGGCCTCGGCGATGATTTCCTCAAGAATGTCGAAGCCGAATATCTCCGGTTCGAGGCGGTTCTGGAACAGCAGGGGATAGTTGAGCACCTTGGGATTCAGCACCATTATGGGCATCGTGATTCCGGCGTTGCGCAAGTCTATGCCTTCATCGAGCACTGCCACGGCAAGATATGCCGCACCTCGGCTCTGCAGGGTTTTGGCCAGTTCGTACGACCCTGCACCGTAGCCCGAGGCTTTCACCATGGCCACCATGCCGGTGGTGGGCTTGAGTTTGGAGCGGTAGAAGTTGAAATTGCTGACCATGGCATCGAGGTTCACTTCAAGCACGGTTTCGTGTGTGCGTGCCTCAAGACGGTGAACCAGACGGTCCATGCCGGAGTCGGGGTTGCCTTTTATCAGGATGGCCTCGTTGCTGAAATCGGAGGGGGAGAGAGCGGTCAGTGCGCTGTCCATGTCGGGATAGCAGCGTGTGCCTTCCGGCAGGACGTCGCGGAAGGCCGAAATCTCTTTCCCGATACCGATGAGGCGGGTGATGTGGCGCGCTTTGCAAAGCCGTGCGAGTGCCGCATAAGCTTCGGCGGCATCATTGCCGGTGTGGTCAAGGTCGGCGAGGATGAGTGTGAGCGAGTGGCGTTCGGTGGCATGCAGCGACAGGAAATCGATGGCAGGGGCGAGCGAATGGAGGTCGCAGGTGTAGTCATCGGCCACGATGATGCAGTTGTTCACCCCGTCGGTCACGTTCAGGCGTGTCCGCATGGGGCGGATGGTGGCCGCTGTGGCTGCTGCCGATGGTATATCAATACCTGATGCCGCGATGGTGGCCAGACATGTGTGCAGGTTGCGCACTTGCCATGGCTTGGTGAGATTCGGGTTGTCGATGTCCGGATGTGCATCCGAGGCGTTGACCAGACGGACGTCATGACGCAGACGTCCTTCGGCACGTGCCTCCCTTACGGCCTGTTCTATTTCGGGGTCGTCGGCGGGATATACAAGTGTGGCAGCGTTGCGTGCCAGCAGCAGTTTTTCCGCGATTTTTTCCTGACGGGAGGTGAACCCTTCGTCGTGCGGTTCGCTAATGTCCGTAAGAACAACTATGTCCGGTCGTATGATGCTCTCAAGGAGCGCCATTTCGCCGGGACGCGAAATCCCGGCCTCTATCAACGCTACATTGGCGTCGGGGGCGGTCTGCCATAGCGAAAGAGGCACGCCAAGCGAGGAATTGTAGCTGCGCGGTGAGCGCTCAACGGCTACTTCCGGTTTGAACAGCCTGTAGAGCCACTCCTTCACCATGGTTTTCCCTTTTGAGCCGGTTATCCCTATCATAAGGCCGTTGAAACGGGCGCGGAGGGCTGCCGCGATGGCTGCCAGCGTGGCAGCCGGTGAGGCGGCGTGCAGGAAAGTGGCTTCGGGATAGAGATGCGCGTCGGCGAAATTGTTGTCGACAACGAAGGCGCGCACGCCCTTGGCGTAAAGTGCGGGGATATATAGGTGTCCGTCGCCGCTGTGCGTGCGCAGCGCGAAGAACATTGTGGTGTCGGGTTCGGTGAGGCTGCGGCTGTCGATGAGCAGATGTGCCACCGCGTTACGGCTGCTGCCCGGTGTTACATGCAGACCGAGCTTTTCGGCCGCCGGCTGCAGGGCCTCGATTATTTCGGTAACGGTATATTTCATTGCTTCTATTGGAAAATCGGATTGCCGGATGTCATGCGGTTCATGGCCTCCGTAAGTTCGGGATGTTTTTCTGTGAGTTCTTCGGCCAGACCGATGGTGTCTTGTGCGAAACGTGCATATTCGTCTGAACAGTCACCGGCCATCGGGCGATGTGCCAGACGTCGGTAAAGGCGCAGGCAACTTTCCGCCAGGGCGCGTGTGCCGGGGGAGAAATAGGTGTGGGAGAAACGACCGAAAATATGGTCAGCGGCCGTTTCGGAGGGGTGAATCATGTCGGCGGCATAAAAGCGGTAGTCGCGCAGTTCGTCGTTCATGATTTCGTAGGCCGGGAAATAATGTGCGCCGGTGGCCGCGCATATCTCCTCTGTGGCCAGCAGCAGCCGTGCCTTGCTAAGTTTGTCGGCATGGAATCCGTAGGCTTTGTGGCGAATGGGACTTACGGTGAATATTACCATCAGTCCGGGCGACATGGCCTGCAGCCTCTTGACGAGCGCCGTGAAGCGTGCTGCAATCGCCTCGACCGTGATGTCGGTCTCTGAAAATTCGGATGGAGGGAGCTTGTGGCAGTTGCCGGCCACTCGTCCGGTGGCCTTATGAACGAAAGCATGCGCCGAGCCGAACGTTATCATCAGCACTTTGAGTGATGGCAAGGCATCGTGGAGTGCCGTGACAGCACTGTTCATCCCTTCGAGGGCTTCGGCGCAATCGGTGCGAGAGAACGCCGAGTGGAAATCGAGACAGTGCCACATCCCGCGGGCCTGGAAGAGGTCGGCAGTGGTGTATGAATAGCCATTGATGGCGCGTTCCAGGGCATCGGCGATGGATAGCGGGTTATAGAGGGTGCCGAGAGGGTTGACCTGAACGTTGAACAGCCGTTGACGCAGCCTGTCGCCGACGGCATCGGAAAAGCAGGAGCCGATGGTGACAACAGGCATGCCGTGCGCTATCTTGTCAGGCGATTCCGGAATCTTTACTTCTGTCGACCATTCCATGTGCGGTTGCGTTTGGTTAGAACATCCGGTAGTTGATTGACAGCACCTGGAACTCGGTGCGGCGGTTTATCTGGTCGGCTGCATCCTGGTCCTCTTCCGAAAGAGCCTCGATATATTCAGGGGTGAGCACGTCGCCTTCCTCGAATTGCGGGTAGAGGCGTGCCAGTTTCTTGGTGATGGTTTTCGGGCGGCTCTCGCCGTATCCCTGGCTCTGCAGGCGGTCGGGCTTGATGCCAACGGAAATCAGATAGTCGATCACGGATTTGGCGCGACGGCCGGAGAGGTTGATGTTATATTCGTCGGATCCGTGGCGGTCGGTGTGCGAGGCCATTTCGATTGTGACGTTGGGATTGTCGCGCAGCACCTGGGCCAGTTCGTCGAGGGCTGCCTGCGATTCGGGGCGCAGCGTGGCCTTGTCGAAATCATAGAAAATATTGTCCACAACCACCGGCTTGTTGATCGAGGCCAGAATGAAGTCTACACCGTACTCGGCGTCCTCCTCGGCTGTGTCGGAGGTGAATTCCTGCTTTGCGTTCAGATAGCCTTTTGCCCCGGCCAGCATCACGTAGTTGATGCCGCGCTGCAGCGGGAACCGGAACGAGCCGTCAGGCTTGGCCACGGCTTTCTGGTTCGAGCCGTCGTTGCCCACGATGCGGATAACGGCGTTGGGCACCGGTTCCTCATCCTTGTCGAGCACCCATCCTGAAATCCATATCTGGAGGTCGGGCAGCTCGAACGAATATATGTGGTCGTATCCGCGGCCGTCGGTGCGGTTGGAACTGAAGAATCCGCGTTCGCCGTTGCCGAACGTTATGCCGAAATCATCGGCGCTCGAGTTGACGGGCTTGCCCATGTTCTCCACTTTCCATCCACCCGATTTGCTCAGTGTGGCCTTGAAGATGTCGAGGCCGCCGTAGCCGGGGTGGCCGTCGGAGGCGAAGTAGAGGATGGAGTCGGTGCGTACGAAGGGGAACATCTCGTCGCCGGGGGTGTTGATGAATTCGCCCATGTTCTCGAGTGTGCCCACCCGTTCGCGCAGGTTGATGCGCCATATGTCCTTGCCTCCGGAGCCTCCGGGCATGTCGGATGTGAAGTAAAGCCAGTTGCCGTCGGGTGAGACCGCCGGATGTCCGTAGCTTGAGATTGTGTCGGCGGTTATCTCGAATTTCACCGGGGCGCTCCAGCTTGCGTCGGAACGCTGAGAGGTATAGATCTCAACTCCGGTGTTGGCGTTGGGTTCGCGACGGGCGCGGGTAAGATACATGGTGGAGCCATCGGGGGTGAAGCTTATGATGCCTTCGTCGAATTCCGTGTTCAGCTCGCCTTCCACTGCTTCCGGGCGCTGCCATTCACCTTTCTCGTTCTTTTTGGCCATCCAGATGTCGCCCTTTTTCATGCCGGTGATTTCGCTTTTCTTGTCGCCGGTCACCTTTTCGTTGGTTGTGGTGAAATAGAGCACGTCGGCCTGCTGCGGGTCGATGAACATGGGGGCGAAGTCGGCACGACGCGAGTTGAAGAGCTTGGCATTCTTAACCACATAGCGTGTGGTCTGGTTCTTGCCGGCGAGTGCCATGCGGCAACCGGCAATGCCGTTCTGGGCTTCGGCCGACTGAGGCACTTTCTCCAGAAATTCGGCGTAGGACTTTTCAGCTTCGGCATATTTCCCCTCGGCCTGGAGCGCCTGACCACGGTAAAGGAGCGCCATGGAATCGGGGTAGCCGTAGCGCAGGGCGTTGGTGTAGGCCGATGCCGCGCGCGAACTCATGCCGAGCTTGGTGTAGCAAAGCCCCATGCGGTAGGCCACTTCGCCTCGCTGCGGGCGTTGCTCTCGTTTCGTGAGCTTGTTATAGACCTTGCGGTAGGTTTTCTGCGCCTCGAAGTATTCGCCGCGTTCATACTGCTCGTTGGCCACCGACAGTTTGGCTCCACGGCAACTGCCGAGCAGCAACAGGATTGCCACCGAGACAAGAATCCATAATGCTTGTTTTCCTGAATTCATCATAACGTTAAAACGCACGCACACGCGCAATAATTGTGCGAAGTTACAAAATCCTTTCCACACTTTCGGCATCCGTGATGCTGCGGGCCGCTTTTTGCCGGAGATTGCGGCGGTTACGGATTAATTTGCTATCTTTGTGTCGTGGTTGCACACTTCTGCACGGTTTGTGCATTTCACCCGTGGCGCCTGGGTGATCAAGGCTTTGTTATTTATGATTAAGAATGATTGAAATGATATACGACAACAACGTACTTAAGATATACGAAAATTCGTTCAAGGACAACTGGGATTTGCCCGCGCTTGACGAATATGGCTCGGACGAGGTGCTTACCTACGGCGAGCTTGCCCGCCGGATAGCCCGCCTGCATCTGTTCTACAAGCAGTCGGGCGTTCGTCCCGGTGACAAGATTGCCCTTCTCGGCAAAAATTCGGTTACCTGGGTAGTGGTGTTCATGGGCACCATCACTTACGGTGCGACCATCGTGCCTATTCTTGCCGATTTCAATGCTCACGATGCGCAGCATATCATCAACCATTCCGATGCCACGCTGCTTTTCGTGACACAGAGCATCTGGGAGACACTGGAATTCGAACAGATGCCGCGACTGAAGGCGGCTTTGTCGCTCGAAACGCGTCAGGTGCTGGCCGAACATGTCGTGGCCGGCGGAGATGACGCCGACACTGCGGGCGCACGGCCTCAGCAGGCTGAAAAGCCCGTGACCAAGCTTATCCGCAATCTTTCGCGCAAGTTCAGCAGCCGCTACCGCAACGGTTTCGCCAAGGAGGATGTGAAATATCCTGAGATGGCTGCCGACCAGACTGCAATCATAAATTATACATCCGGCACCACCGGCTTCTCGAAAGGGGTTATGCTCACGTTCGGCAATATTGCCGGCAACGTGGGATATGGTATCCAGAGCCGCCTGCACTACGAGGGTTCGCGCGCATTGGCGTTCCTGCCGCTGGCGCATGCCTACGGGTGTGCGTTCGACATGCTCGTGCCGTTGGCCGTGGGAACCTATGTCACAATTTTCGGAAAGACGCCCACCCCCAAGTTGCTGCTTGCCGCACTGGCCAAGGTGCGTCCCAATCTCGTGATATGTGTGCCGCTGATTCTTGAAAAAATCTACCGCAAGCAGATTGTGCCGATGATTACGCGCCGTGCCATCCGCTGGGCGCTGGCGGTGCCGTTCATTGACCATGCCATCTATGCCAAGATCCGCAACCGTCTGGTCGAGGCTTTCGGTGGCTCGTTTGAGGAAGTGATTATCGGTGGAGCCCCGCTTAACGGCGAGGTGGAGCAGTTTCTCTACAAGATAAAATTCCCCTTCACCGTGGGCTATGGCATGACGGAGTGCGGCCCGTTGATCAGCCACACACCATGGCGGTCGTTCGTGCCGTCGTCGTGCGGACGCACGCTCCCAAACATGGAGTCGAAGGTGCTGAGCGACGACCCGGAAAACGTGCCGGGCGAAATATGCGTGCGCGGGCAGGACTGCATGAAAGGTTATTACAAGAATCCTTCAGTGACGGCATCAACCATCGACGAGGATGGATGGCTGCACACAGGCGACATGGGCACACGCTCGGCCGATGGCACACTGTTCATCAAGGGGCGTTACAAGACAATGATTCTCAGCG
This sequence comes from uncultured Porphyromonadaceae bacterium, assembly GCA_900540205.1. GTDB lineage: Bacteria > Bacteroidota > Bacteroidia > Bacteroidales > Muribaculaceae > UBA7173. Next base: position 35,489 of record UQER01000021.1, read on the forward strand.
CATCGGGGCAGAATATCTATCCCGAAGAGATAGAGGCCAAGCTCAACAATATGCCTTATGTCAACGAAAGCCTGATAGTGGAGCGTGGCAAAGGGCTTACTGCCATTGTCTATCCCGATTATGAGCGGATGGACCTCGATGGAGTGGAAGTGGCCGGACTGCCCGAACTGATGGAGCGGAACCGTGTGGAGCTTAACACGCTGGTGGCTCCCTACGAGCGTGTGGACCACATTCAGCTCATACCGCATGAGTTTGAGAAAACACCCAAAAAGTCGATAAAACGTTATCTTTATTCCTGACACTCGAGCATCTCGAGGTTCCCGAGATCCTCGAGGTTCCCGAGACTCTCGAGAATCTCGGGAAAAATAAATCCCCGCGTTAATCATCAGATTATGCAAAGCATTGACAGCCTGATTTCCGACCTCGCGTTCATTCTGCTGCTCGGCGCAGTGGTGACGCTTCTTGTCAAATGGATAAAGCAGCCTGTGGTGCTGGGCTACATCGTGGCCGGATTTCTTGCAAGCCCCAATTTCGAACCGCTGCCCAGTGTGACTACCGAGGCCAATATTGAATTCTGGGCGCAGATAGGCATTGTGGTGCTCCTCTTCTCGCTCGGACTGGAATTCAGTTTCAAAAAACTGGTCAACACCGGAGGGTCGGCCCTTGTGACGGCGCTCGTCATAGTGGCCGGGATGATGGTGACAGGGTTCTTCATAGGGCATGCGCTCGGGTTCACGCACATCAACTCGCTGTTTCTCGGCGGAATGCTCTCCATGTCCTCCACCACAATCATAATAAAGGCATTCACCGATCTCAACCTGATTCAGAAAAAGTTTGCCTCGCTGGTGTTCGCCGTTCTTATCGTCGAGGATCTTTTTGCCGTGGTCATGATGGTGGTGCTTTCGTCCATAGCCATCAACAACAGTGTGGCCGGAGGTGAGATGTTGCTGAGTGTGAGCAAACTCGTGTTTTTCCTTATCATATGGTTCCTTGTGGGGGTGTTCGTGCTTCCGTCGGCGCTCAACCGCTTCCGCCGGCATCTCAACAACGAGACACTGCTGGTGGTGTCGATGGGGCTGTGTCTGGGTATGGCGGTCTTTTCGGTGCTGTGCGGCTTCTCGCTGGCTCTTGGGGCTTTCGTCATGGGTTCCATTCTGGCCGGCACGAGCTATGCCGAGCGCATCGAGCATGTGTGCACTCCGGTGAAGGACCTTTTCGGTTCGGTGTTCTTCATCTCGGTGGGCATGATGGTGCAGCCGGGGGTGATTGTGCAATACTGGTGGCCGATACTGGTGCTGTCGCTTGTGGTTGTAGGAGGTATGATAGTGTTCGGCACATTCGGCATGCTTATCACCGGACAGCCGCTGCGCATAGCTCTCGAATCAGGCTTCTCGCTCACGCAGATTGGTGAATTCGCTTTTATCATCGCCACCCTGGGCATGAGCCTTGGCGTGCTGAATGCAGAGATATATCCCATTGTGGTGGCGGTGTCGGTGCTCACCACCTTCACCACTCCATATTTCATACGCATGGCCGATCCGGTGTACAACTGGCTCGCGCCAAAACTGCCGTCGTTCTGCGACGGGCTGATTGCAGGCCGAACACACATCTCCTCCCCAGATGATTCCGAGCGCGGGGCCACACGCCGTGCATGGATGTCGCTCGGCCGCCGTTATCTGTGGCGCATCCTCACTTATTCCATCATTCTTGTAGCCATAGGGATGGTGAGCGGCCGCTACATGACGCCGAAGCTCATGGAATGGCTCCCCTCATGGGGACGTTTCTGCAGCATGATTGTTACCCTTGTGTTCATGGCGCCGTTCCTGCTTGCGCTGTGCCTCCCTCCGGCCATGACTAAAGGCAACGAACGCGAACGCCTCACCGCCCGTCAGCTCCGAGTGCCGCGCATAATCATGATGGTGTTCCGTCTGGTGCTGGCCATGGCGTTTCTGGTGCACGCCATCTCCATGTTCTATTCGCTGAAGGTGGCGGTGCTACTGAGTGTGGCTGTGATGCTGATACTCATAATGTTCTTCTCAAAGAAACTCATACACCAGTTGCGTAGCATCGAATCGCAGTTCTTCAACAACCTCAATGAGCGGGAGCTGCGCCGTTCGGGCAAAAACAACAATCTGGTGAGCAATCTCCACCTTGCCTATATCCGCGTGGGATATGCATGCCCCTTTGTGGGCGAGCGGCTGGTGAACTCGCACATACGCGAGCGTTTCGGCATAAGCGTGGTGATGATTCAGCGCGGCAGCAAGCTGATTGTGGTCCCTGCTGGCGATACACGCATATTCCCCGCCGACGTGATCGGGGTGATAGGCACCGACGAGCAGATAGCTGCCGTGCTCCCTGTCATTGACAGTGAACCCACTCCCGACGCCGACGGCCCCGAACTGAACGATTTCAAACTGACCGATGTGGCGCTTTCCGACACATCACCTCTGATAGGGCAGACCCTCGCCACGGCCGATGTGCGCCGTAATTATCAGATTCATGTGGTGGCACTGGAGCGCTACGGCGAATTTTTCGACCATCCGGCCTCCATCCCCCTCATGCCGGCCGACCGCCTATGGATTGTGGGGACACCGGCCATGGCTGCAAAAATCAAATAGTTGTCCGAGGGCAAAAAAAATTGTAACTTTGCGGTCAGAATATCACTATCTTCAAAAACCTCCCCTTTTGCTATGCAGGAGAAAATCATTATCCTTGATTTCGGCTCGCAGACCACTCAGCTCATAGGCAGGCGCGTGCGCGAACTCAACACTTATTGCGAAATTGTTCCCTACAACAAGTTTCCCCACGGCGATGCATCGGTTATCGGCGTGATTCTGTCGGGTTCCCCCTTCTCGGTCTACGATGAGAAGGCTTTCCGTGCCGAACTCGACGGCATCCGCGGCAAGCTGCCTGTGCTCGGCATCTGCTACGGCGCGCAGTTCCTGGCATGGACCAACGGTGGCACCGTTGAGCCTGCCGCTACCAGAGAATACGGCCGCGCCATGCTCACCGAAGTTGATGCCGCCGACCCCCTGATGGAAGGGATAACTCCCGGCAGTCAGGTTTGGATGAGCCATGGTGACACCATCACCTCCATCCCCTCTGATTTCAGCGTCATCGCTTCGACAGAAAAAGTGCGCGTGGCTGCCTACCGCATCGGCGGCGAAAGCACATGGGGCGTGCAGTTCCATCCGGAGGTGTACCATTCGCTGTGCGGAATGCAGCTGCTGAAGAATTTTGTTGTCGGCATCTGCGGTTCCAGACAGGACTGGAGCGCCGAATCGTTCATTGAGTCGACGGTGCGTCAGCTCCGCGAGCAACTTGGCGACGACAAGGTGGTGCTTGGTCTTTCGGGCGGTGTTGACTCGTCGGTTGCTGCAGTGCTGCTCAACCGTGCCATCGGCCGCAACCTCACCTGCATCTTCGTTGATCACGGCATGCTGCGCAAGGACGAGTTCCGCAATGTGCTTCACGATTACGAATGCCTCGGACTGAACGTTATCGGTGTTGACGCCTCGGCCAAATTCTTTGCCGAACTTGCCGGAGTGACCGACCCCGAACGCAAACGCAAGATTATTGGCAAAGGCTTCATCGATGTGTTCGACGAGGAGGCCCACAAGATAAAGGATGTGAAATGGCTTGCACAGGGCACCATCTATCCCGACTGCATCGAAAGCCTTTCAATCACCGGCACAACCATCAAGAGCCATCATAACGTGGGCGGCCTCCCCGAAAAGATGAATCTCCGTCTGTGCGAGCCGCTGCGACTTCTGTTCAAGGATGAGGTGCGAGCCGTTGGCCGCGCTCTCGGCATGCCCGAGCATCTTATCAAGCGCCACCCCTTCCCCGGTCCCGGTCTGGCGGTGCGTATCCTCGGCGATATCACCCCAGAGAAGGTGCGCGTGCTGCAGGAAGCTGACCACATCTTCATCCAGGGGCTGCGCGACTGGAATCTTTACGATCAGGTATGGCAGGCCGGCGTGATTCTGCTGCCCGTGCAGAGCGTGGGCGTGATGGGCGACGAGCGTACTTACGAACGTGCCGTGGCACTGCGTGCCGTCACCTCCACCGACGCCATGACAGCCGACTGGGCCCATCTTCCCTACGACTTCCTGGCCGACGTGTCAAACAAGATTATCAACCATGTGCGTGGCGTGAACCGCGTTTGCTACGACATCTCCTCCAAACCGCCAGCCACAATCGAGTGGGAATAATCCCCCGCATGATAATTTAAGTTGGATAACTCTTATAATTCGGATAATTCTGATAACTCCTGTAAGTTTTATCAGGGTTATCCGATTTATCTGAATTATCTGAATTATCAGAATTTATCAGAGTTATCCGAATTTATCTGAATTATAAAATCCTTACTCCATCACAGCCTCCCGGCAGCGAATGGAGCGATTAACACACAACAAAAAGCAATGGATAAGGTAAAAAATCGTTTGGTAAGGAAAGAGTTTGTGGTGCCTTTCGTGTTGGTCACTTCGCTTTTCTTCATATGGGGCTTTGCACGCGCCATTCTCGATGTACTTAACAAGCATTTCCAGATGTCGATGGACATAACGCTCACGCGTTCGTCCATGATTCAGGCCACAACTTATATAGGCTATTTCCTGATGGCCATCCCGGCCGGTATGTTCATCACACGCTTCGGCTACCGCCGCGGCGTGGTGCTGGGGCTGACGCTGTTCGGTCTCGGGTCGCTGATGTTCATCCCTGGCGAAGGTCTCAATTCGTTCGATTTCTTTCTGGTGTCGCTCTTTGTGATAGGATGCGGACTGGTGGTGCTTGAAACCGCTGCCAACCCCTACATCACGGAGCTTGGCGACCCGTCTACGGCTCCGAGCCGTTTGAATCTGGCCCAGTCGTTCAACGGTCTGGGATGCATTCTCGCCCCGGTGATTGTGGGCGGAATCCTGTTCAACAATCCTGAGGCCTCCGTGGCGTTGCCATACTCTGTGATGGGTGTGGCCGTTCTGCTGGTTGCCGTGGTGTTCTGCTTTGTGAAGCTTCCCGAAATCAATGCCAAGGGCGATGCAGAGCCAATGTCGGCGCTTGACGCACAGCAGCAGGGCACCGTGGCTACGTTGAAACGGCTTGTAAGCAACAAAGGTTTCATGATGGGCGTTGGCGCATTGTTCTGCTATGAGATAGCGGAAATTTCGATTAACACGTTTTTCATCAATTACGCCACCGACGGCGGCTGGATGACACCGACGGCTGCAGCGGCAGTGCTGTCGTTCTGCGGACTGGGCCTGTTCATGCTTGCCCGCGTGCTCGGCAGCTTCGTGATGAGCCGCATCGAGGCCCGCAAGGTGCTTGCTTTCTGTGCGGTGCTCACAGTGCTGGGTTCGCTCATCGTTGCCTTGAATTGGGGCGGAATGGCGCGCTACGGCGTGTTCCTGTGCTATGCCTTCGAGGCTATCATGTTCCCCACGGTTTTTGCCCTGACCATCCCGAAGGCCGGCGCCGACACGAAGATGGCCGGTGCGATAATGATGATGACTCCCCTCGGGGGTGCCGTGGGCACCACGCTCATGGGCGCGGCCGCCGATGCCTGGGGTATCGCCACCTCGTTTGTGGTTCCGTGCCTCGGCTACCTCTTCGTGGCCTTCTATGCCTTCGCTCAGCTCCGCTCCAAACGTTGAGCGCTGAGCAAATAACACAACAAAACACGCGACGGCGATGCATCGCAATCAATGCATCGCCGTCGTGTTTTGTGTTTTAATAGATGGTTACGGTTGTATTTGCGCTGGCATGGGGCAGACGGCGCGGCCGGCGGCGATGACGGCTTCGACGTCCTGCTCGGTGGCGGAGAAGGGGCCGGAGGCGGCGAGCTTGAGGGTGCACATGGCGGCGGCAAAGTCGCCTGCCTCGGTGTAACCGGCGCCCATATTGCGTTTGTAGAGGTAGCCTGTCATGTAGGTGTCGCCGCAGCCGGTGGCATCAACCACATCTACGGGGGGATAGGCCGGGATTTCGTGGAATTTGCCGTCGGCATAGATTAGGGAGCCGTTGCTGCCGAGGGTGAGGATCACCTCCTTCACGCCCCAGTCGGCCAGAATGCGGGCGGCTTCGTAGGGGTCACTGCTGCCTGTGAGTGTTTCCATCTCCTTTTCGTTTGCCTTGAGGATGTGGATGTACTTCATGGCCTCCACTTTCTCGGGCCAGTCAACGGCAAATACATCCTCGCCGCGCACTTCGCGCAGATAGCCCTGTGCGTCCACCGATACAATCCCTTTGGTGGAGAGGTGCTTGATGGCTTCCAATGGGAAATCATCGGCCAGCAGTGTGCCGAGGTGGAAATATTTTGCCTCCACGTTGCGCAGGCTGTCGACGGTGAACGGGGCGGCCTTGGCAAGTACGCGCTGTGTGCGGTGGTTCTGGTCTTCGCCGTATTTGTTTTCAAAGTAGACGGAATGTTCGCTGGGAAGCACTTCCACAGTTACGCCTTTTGCGCGGATATCGTCGACGGCTTTCATTTCCGACTGGGCCAGCGAGGTGACCAGCAGGAAGTTGGCATGTTTGAGGCTGCTGATGCCGTGGGCAAAGTAGAATGCGGTGCCGCCGGGCATGTAGACGGTGTGGCGCGGGGTTACGATTTTATCAAGGGTAATATGTCCTATGCAACAGATTTCAGATTTTTGCGACATTTTGTGTTGTGTTTTTTCAGATTTTGACGCTGATTTACCGGCGCCAATATTCGGCAAAGATACAAAAATGTTCCGTTACAGGCAAATGTGAGCCTGAACTGAAAAATCAAGACGGTGTGTCAGGGGGCTGACACACCGTCTGTTGTGATGGCTGGGTTGCGCAGGGCGCCATGCTTGGCGGCGCGGACGCAATCAGAGGTTTTCCTGTATGGTTGCCGTGAAGTCCTCTTTCGAGAGCACGCCTACAGTGGATTCGTACTGTCCGGTGGGTTTGAGGTAAACCACCATGGGGATGGACTGCACGCCATATTTCTGGGCAAGTTCGGGGTGCTGGTCAACGTCCACGCTGTAGAACAGTGCTTTGTCGGCCATCTCCTCGGCCACAGCCTCGAATGTGGGAGCGAACTGGCGGCAGGGACCGCACCATGTGGCGTTGAAGTCGATCACCACAAGCTTGCCCTCCACGGGGTTGATGGTCTCGCCTTCGGCAAGCACATGTACGGGCTGGCCTATTTCGGCGGGGTCAACTGTGCCGGTGGCGCTTTCGGTGGCTTCGGCTGTGTTCTGCTCCGCGCGCTGGCTGCACGAGGTGGTTGCGAAAAGGGCACATGCAGCGGCAAGAACGGGAATGAATTTTTTTAATGTCATGCTGAGATTTTATTTTGAGCCGTGAGGGCTGCCCTGAAATCAGAGAGCGGCCTTGAGGGCTTCGTTGGTTTTGTGAACGGCTTCGGCGCTCTTGTGGAAGAGGGCTTTCTCCTCGTCGTTGAGGTCGAACTCAACGATTTTCTCGATACCGTTGCGGCCGATGATGGCGGGAACACCGATGCAGAGGTCGCTTTCACCGTATTCACCGTCGAGCAGGCAGGAGCAGGAGATGAGTTTCTTCTGGTCGTGGAGCACTGCGGCAACCATCTGGGCCGAAGCTGCACCGGGAGCATACCATGCCGATGTGCCGAGGAGTTTGGTGAGTGTGGCGCCGCCTACCATGGTGTCGGCTGCCACTTTGGCAAGCTGGTCGGCGGGGATGAGGCTCGATGCGGGCAGGCCGCGGTAAGCTGCGAAGCGGGTAAGGGGAATCATGGTGGTGTCGCCGTGCCCGCCGATCACGATGCCTTCAACTTCGGTTGCGTTGGCGTTCAGGGCCAGGCTGAGGAAGTATTTGAAGCGTGCGCTGTCCAGTGCGCCGCCCATGCCGATGATGCGGTTTTTGGGCAGACCGGAGATTTTGTGAATCAGGTAGGTCATGGTGTCCATGGGGTTGGCCACGCAGATGATGATGGCGTTGGGCGAGTGAGCGAGCACGTTGTCGGTCACGGACTTTACAATCTTTGCGTTCACGCCGATGAGTTCTTCGCGTGTCATGCCAGGTTTGCGGGGCACGCCCGATGTGATAACCACAACGTCGGAGTTGTTGGTCATGGTGTAGTCGTTGGTCACACCGGTCAGACGGGTCTGAAGATGGAGGATGTTGGCGGTCTGCATGATGTCCATGGCCTTGCCTTCCGACACGCCTTCCTTGATGTCGATGAGAACAACTTCGTCGGCAATCTGTGAGGTTACAAGCACATTGGCGGTGGTGGCGCCCACGTTACCGGCGCCCACAACTGTTACTTTTGACATAGTTTCAAGTTGTTAGAACTGTTGATATTTAAGGTTGCTGTTTTATTGTGAGCAAAATTAACATTTATTCCCAACAAAACCAAACTTAACCGAAAAACCTTCCCGATAGAATAAAATTTCAGGTTTGTTTAAACCAATAGTGCATGAGTGTTTGTTTATGTGAAAATTAGTTATTACATTTGACTCAATTACACGTATTGACTTTAGCTGCAGCAACCCTTACAAGAGGGCGGATTTTTGCCGTGTCATGGCGCTTGCGGCGGTTTTCGTGATATAAGAATTCATCAGCATTGAAATGGGATTACATAAAAAGAAAAACATACTCGTCGGAGCCATAGGAAGGCTCATGCTTCCCGAGGCGTTGTGGACCCGGAGGTTCTTAGTCGCGTGGTTGGGATGCTTTGTCACTGTGCTTGCGTTCGACGTGTTGTGGAGCATCCAGACGCTTATGTGGGGCATGCTGCATGTGGGCACTTATGTCAACGCCATGCTGCTGGCTACGGTGCTTGCCCTTCCTGCGGTGTGCTCGCGGCGGCAGTGGCCTCAGCTCGTTGTGCTTTTGCTTGCCGATGCGGTGCTGATAGCCAACCTCATGTATTGCCGGACGTTTTTCGATGCCATCCCTCCGCAGGGCTACGGACATATCGCCGCTCAGCTTGATTTTACGTCGGTGATGTTCGACACATTCAGCTGGTTATATCTGGTGCTTCCGGTCATAGCGGTGGTTACTTTTCTGCTGATGAATCCCGGCGAAGATTCCGACGAGCCGCGTCCGAATGCGGTGTTCTACCTGTGCACCCTCGGGATGCTGGCGCTCGTGTCGGCCGTCATAGCGATGTTTTCGGGTGGGATGAGCCACCATATCGCCCAGATACGGCGTGGCTTTGCCTCGTCGGCGGTGCCTGTGATTTACACTGTGCCCGGCACGCTTGTGGCCGATGCCACTGCGGTGCAGCCTGACATCACCGGCGAGCAGCGCGACTTTGTGGCGCGCTGGGGACGCGAGCATGTGGGTTTCCGCAATGCCATGGGCGAACCGGCCGACACTCTGGTGCGGCGCGACAATCTTGTGGTGGTGTTGTGGAATTCGCTTGAATCCTGGCCCATAGGGATAAAGGTGGAAGGGAAGGAGCTTACGCCCAACCTCAACAGGGCGTTGCTCGATTCGACGCTGACAACGTTCTATGCTCCTCGTGTACTTGCCCAGACCGGAGTGGGGCGTTCCATCGACGGGCAGCTGCTTATGCTTGCCGGAATGTATCCCATGGCCGACGGCTCGTTCTCGGTGCGGCATGCCGGCAATCATTTCCACACACTGCCCGATGCCATGAAGCGCAACGGGGCAAAGACATACCTGCTTTCGGGCAGCGAGCCGTGGATGTGGAATGTGGCACGGGTGGCCAAATCGTTCGGCATTGACCATCTGGTGATGCGCGACAGCTGGAACAACTCCGAAACAATCGGCGGAAAAATATTGAGCGACAATTCGTTTATTTCGCAATCGGTGGCGCGCATGCAGCGCGGCGAGGTGTGGCCCGAAGGGGAATCCGCCTATGTGCAGCTGATGACGCACTCCACACGCGCCCCGTTCAAGATTCCTGAAGAACTGCAGACAATAGCGCTCTCTGAGGGGTATCCCCCCGTCTGCTCGACTACATGACGGCCGTTCATTACACAGACCAGGCCGTGGGGCGTCTGCTCGATTACCTGCGTCAGCGTTCCGACTGGGACCGCACCATGGTGGTGATTGTGGGCGACCGCGGGGCGCTGTCGCCGTGGCGTTCGGCTTTGCGCAGCGATGCCGCAGGCGCCAAGCTTGTGAGTTCCGAGGAGTATGTGCCGCTGTTGATCATCAATGCTCCGGTGGGTGGCTACCGCAAGGCTGTGATGGGACAGGTGGACGTGTATCCCACGCTGCTCGACCAGATGGGGCTTGACGCCGACTGGCGCGGAATGGGATTCACGGCTCTCGGCCAGCAGTCGCCGGCTTTTGCAGTCACTTCGGGAGGCCGCATCGTGGGCAATACTTCCGGCACTCCTGCCGGCCTTCCGGCTCACATCGACGGCGCCCGCGAGGCTTCCGACCTTACACTCCGATACGATCTGCTTGAGGAATAAAACCGCATAAAAATTAACGAAGACGAAACTGCGTGTTCTGGCTATCCGAATATATTACCAACGGCTGGGTATGGTGGATTGTGAATCTGCTGTACGGCCTGACCATTCTCGGAGTGGTGGCCGTGGTGGTGAGCGAGAACCGCAATCCGGTCAAATCGCTCGCGTGGGTCACCGTGCTGCTTGTGGTGCCGCTGGTGGGACTGGTGCTGTATCTGGTGTTCGGACGCAACATCCAGAACAAGCGAATCATCTCGCGGCGCAATCGCCGCAAGCTCCGGCGTCTCACTGCGCGTCATCTCACGGATCTGCGCCACGGGCGTCCTCCGGAGTCGCTTCAGGCGCGCATCAATCTGGCTTCGGCGCTGTGCGGGTCGAACTATTACGAAGGGAACCACGCCGAGGTGTTCGACAACGGCACCGACAAGTTCAACGCCCTGCTGGCGGACATCGCCGCCGCGCAGCACTACATCAACCTGCAATATTACATTATTGTTGACGACAACATAGGCACCCGTGTGCTTTCCGCGCTCGAAGAGCGGGCGCGTGCGGGGGTCAAGGTGCGGATAATCTATGACCATGTGGGGTCGTTCAAGCTGTCGCGCAAGGCTTTACGCCGCCTGAAGGAGGCCGGTGTAGAGGCATATCCCTTCTTCAAGGTTGTGTTCCCGCCGTTCGGCACGCGCATCAACTGGCGCAATCACCGCAAGATTGCCATCATTGACGGCACTGTGGGATATATAGGCGGCATGAATGTGGCCGACCGCTACATCGACGGCGGCAAAATGTTCCCCATGTGGCGCGACCTTCATCTGCGTGTCACCGGACCCGCTGTGGCTGCGCTGCAGCAGTCGTTTGCGGTCGATTGGAATTTCATGGGACATCCGCTGCTGGTCGACGAGATTCGTCCGGAGCGCCAGCCCCACAGCAACATCGGGATGCAGCTTGTCACCGGAGGCCCCACCACACAGTGGATGAACATGACGCTGATTTTTCAGCGGGCCATCTCCGAAGCCAAAAAATGCGTATATATCCTCACGCCCTATTTCATCCCTACCGAGGGCCTGGTTCAGACACTGCAGGTGGCGGCGCTCTCGAAGGTGGACGTGCGTCTGATTGTGCCGCGGCGCAGCGACAGCGATATGCTCCGCTGGGCCACCTGCTCGTATGTGCAGGAATGTCTGCGTGCCGGCATCAAGGTGTATTTCTATGAAAAAGGGATGCTCCACAGCAAAGCGGTGATAATCGACGATGATTTCTGCACCGTCGGGTCCACCAATTTCGACTTCCGAAGCTTCGAGCATAATTTTGAGGCCAACATGCTCATCTATTCCACTGAATTCAATGCACGCATGAAAGCCCTGTTCATGCGTGAGCTGCACGACAGCCGCCGCATCACATCGGCCGAATGGAACCGCCGCCCATTCCTGGAAAAGGCGCTTGAATCCGTGATGCGCCTCCTCTCTCCGATTCTCTGAATTCGTGCATTATGGAATGCATGCCTGATTTATAGCTTGCTTATGAAGGCTGCGAGCGCAAATCTTCTTCCCGGCCAAGCCTTTCATATGGATAAAACCGTCGCCGCCCGCACATAAAATGGGGCTGCTTTAAAAAAAGTGGAGAGTGATGGAGGTTTTTTGAGGAAAATCGCTAAATTTGCAACGCAATGCATGCCGCCGGTAGCGCCATAAGGCGCATCTGTTCCGGCCGTCGCAAGGCAAAACATATAATCAAGGCAACTCAAAAATCAACTTCAATAAAATTTAAAGAAAAATGGCTTACGTAATTACCGACAAATGTGTTGCTTGCGGCACATGTCTGCCCAACTGCCCCGTTGAAGCAATCTCGGAAGGCGAAATCTATGTAATCGATCCCGACACCTGCATTGAGTGTGGAACTTGCGCAGAAGTTTGCCCCAGCGAGGCTATCATCCCCGGTGAATAATCCGGCGTTTTAATAGCAACACCGCATTAAAGTATCGAGACTGTCTAACAAGTTTGGGCAGTCTCTTTTTATATTCTAAATGGCAAAAAAA
>UQER01000022.1 GCA_900540205.1 uncultured Porphyromonadaceae bacterium
CTCAACGCCACCGACCTCATCAACCCCCGCAGCGCCATAACCGGCAACACCCCCGTGCTCAAGGAGACCAAACACTGGTATCTCCCCCTCGACCGCTATGAGGCCGACCTGAGCCGCTGGATTCTGGAAGGGCATAAGGAGTGGAAAACCAACGTTTACGGCCAGTGCAAGTCGTGGATCGACCTTGGCCTGCAGCCCCGTGCCGTGAGCCGCGACCTCGACTGGGGTGTGCCAGTTCCCGTCGAAGGAGCCGACGGCAAGGTGCTCTACGTGTGGTTCGATGCCCCCATCGGCTACATCTCCAACACAAAGGAGCTGCTGCCCGACACTTGGGAAACCTACTGGAAAGACCCTGAGACACGCATCATCAACTTCATCGGCAAGGACAACATCGTGTTCCACTGCATCATTTTCCCGGCCATGCTCATGGCCTACGGCGACAATTACCAGTTGCCCGACAATGTGCCTGCCAATGAATTCCTCAACCTCGAGGGCGATAAAATCTCCACTTCGCGCAACTGGGCCATCTGGCTGCACGAGTATCTGCGCGACTTCCCCGGCAAGCAGGACGTGCTCCGCTACGTACTTACGGCCAACGCACCGGAAACCAAGGATAACGACTTTACATGGCGCGATTTCCAGAGCCGCAACAACTCGGAACTCGTGGCCATCCTGGGCAACTTCGTCAACCGTGCCGTCGTGCTCACCCATAAATATTTCAACGGGGCGGTGCCTGCCGCAGGCGAGCTGCAGCCTGTGGACACGCAGGCTCTTGCCGAACTCGCCGCTCTGCGCGACGCCCTTACGGCCAACCTCGAGACCTTCCATTTCCGTGAGGCTCTGAAGGAGGCCATGAACATTGCCCGTCTCGGCAACAAATATCTGCAGGAGACAGAGCCGTGGAAGGTGGCTAAGACCGACATGGCCCGTGTGGGCACCATCCTGAACGTGGCGCTGCAGATCTGCGCCAACATCGCCGTGGCCTTCGAGCCGTTCCTGCCGTTCACTGCCGGACGCCTGAGCCGCATGCTCCGTCTCGACAACATGAAGTGGGCTGACCTCGGACGCGCCGACATCATGACTGCCGGCACACAGCTCGGCGAGGCCGAACTGCTGTTCGAAAAAATCGAGGACGATGCCGTGCAGGCCCAGCTCGACCGCCTGGCCCGCATCAAAAAAGAGAATGAACTGAAAAACTGGCAGCCCGCTCCGGTGCAGCCCGAAGTGGCGTTCGACGACTTCCTCAAGCTCGACCTGCGCGTGGGCACCGTGAAGGAGTGCAAGCGCGTGCCCAAGGCCGACAAGCTGCTGCAGTTCCTCATTGACGACGGCACGCCCGACGGACGCACCATCGTGAGCGGTATCGCAAAATACTACGATCCCGCCGACCTCGTGGGCAAGCAGGTGTGCTTTGTGGCCAACTTCGCTCCCCGCAAGCTGAAAGGCGTGGAGTCGCAGGGCATGATCCTGTCGGCCGAGAATGCCGACGGCTCGCTGGTTGTGATGGGCCCGACGGGTCCCGTGGCTCCCGGCGCACAGGTAAAATAAGACGTCTCCAGTAAAAAAACACAAGGGGGCATCCGCCCCCGCCTTTCTCTCATAAACCTAACCTAAATCTGATTTTGCCGATGAGTAGTCAACGTCCCCGCATACTGATCATCTACACCGGTGGAACAATCGGAATGATTGAGGACCCTGAAACAAAAACCCTCAAGCCGTTCGATTTCAACCACCTGATCGACAATGTGCCCAAGATCAAGATGCTCGACTACGACATCGAGCACATACAGTTCGAGCATCCCATCGATTCGAGCGACATCAACCCGGCTCACTGGCAGCAGATTGCAGGATATATCGGACGGCATTATGCCGATTTCGACGGTTTTGTGGTGCTCCACGGCACCGACACCATGGCCTACACCGCCTCGGCGCTCAGCTTCATGCTCGAGAACCTGAGCAAGCCGGTGATTATCACCGGCTCACAGCTTCCGGTGGGGGAGGTGCGCACCGACGGCGAGGAAAACCTCATAACCGCACTGCAGATTGCCGCCGCTACCGATACCGTGAGCGGAGAGCCTATGGTGCAGGAAGTGGCCATTCTGTTTGAGAATTATCTGTGGCGCGGCAACCGCTCCACTAAGATGAGTGCCGATAATTTCAATGCATTCAAGAGTAACAACTATCCCTCGCTGGCCAAGATAGGTCTCTCTATCCATTTCAACCACGATGCCCTGTGGCGTCTGCGCGGGCGGCGTCCGTTCAGGCTGAATCCTGGCATGAGCGATGGTGTGATTGTGGTCTATGTCTATCCCGGCATCACGCGCGAGGTGCTTCACCGGCAGCTCTCGATGCCCGGTGTGAAAGGGGTGGTGCTCAAAACGTATGGTGCCGGCAATGTGCCTTCGGTGCCCTGGTTTGGCGAGGTAGTGCAGGAGGCTGTGGCTTCAGGCATTGTGGTGGTGAATGTCACGCAGTGCCCTAACGGCAGCGTGCATCAGACCCGCTACTACACAGGCAGCGTGCTTGAGAATGCAGGCGTTATCTCCGGACATGACCTCACCACCGAGGCTGCACTGACCAAGATGATGTTCCTCTTCGGCACAGGCATGAGCGCCGCCCAGGTGGCTAAAAGCATGCTCCACCCCATGTGCGGCGAAATGTCTATCTGACGGCGCCTGAGTATATTTATAAAGAAAAATCTTGTAATTGACATATCTCCCACACCGGGGCGGACGGTCTGTCCTCCGGTGTGGGATTGTTTGTGATTCCTGCTATGTAATGTGGGAAAATGAAGCGTTTTGGGTATGGCGCAAAAAAAAATTACTCGTCATCTCGACGAATAATCTTCTTACCTTAAATCTAATACCATGAAAAACTGATGCAAAGTTATATTTTTTCTGTTATATAACATACGTATCGCCAAAAAAAGTTGTTTATTTTAACATAAATTAGAATTCTCATCGCTTCTGCGTTGCCGATAATATCTCCGGAGGCGGTGGTGTCAGCCGTGTATGAGTCTACATTGCTGAAACAGCACTTGAGAAGTCTGCAAATTGGATTTCATTTTGATTTTTAACATCGTTTAACTCGCGTCCGTCAAATTTCCACGGTTAGTTGTCTAATTTTGTACGGCAAATTAGGTGACACTGCCACACGTGCATGCACCCACTATTATATATTATATTACATTACATTACATAGTCTCGGTAATGTTTCCACTTCTGTGCGGGCTGGTTTTTAAGATTGACCATTTAACATAAAGTTCATAACAATGAAAAGGATCAAATTTCTTGCAATGATGATTGCCGCCTTCTCCTTCACCCTGGGCTTCACCGCCTGCGGCGACGATGATGACGACACTCCCGACTCCAATCTTTGGGTGGGCGAACTTGGGGCTCCGGCTTATGAAGCCGATGCCGTTGCCTACCGCATCACAAACAGCAGCGAGTACAGCGCCATCGAACTGACCGCAAGCGGCAATTACATTGTCACTCCGGCCGCTCTCGCGCAAAACAACGCACCGGCTGCACGCCGCAGCATGTTCAAAGCCATGGCTAAGGAGGAACGCAGCTCCCGCGCCAGCAACTATAACGGTGTTTTCGGCACATACACCAAGCTCTCCGACGGTTCCTACAACCTCGCTGGTTTCGGCGTGCTCAGCCCTTACAACAACGGTAGCCTCACACTCACTCTTGAGAACGGCACAACCGAGGTGCTCGATGCAGTGAAGGTTGCCGACATCGAAAGCAACCCCCTTAACAATCGTCTCTGCCGTTCCTGGTATGTTCAGTCGGGCGAATTCCTCATTTACGACAGGGGTGGCAATCTGATTGACCGTGAAACCATCACCGGCTCCGACCTTAAGGATGATTATGTACAGTACGTTGTAGTGACCAAGGCCGGCACATTCGTACAGGTAGATTGGGATGGGTATATTGAAGGCAACGGCGAATGGGCATGGCTCAGCGCTCTCGATCAGATTTTCTCATACCGCTTCCTTGATGATGAGGATGACAACGGCATGGTTCAGGTTGCATTCGACAACAACCGCGCCAGCTTTATCGAATCCTTTGAGGAGTATGATGACGATTACGGGCAGTATGTGACTTTTGTGTCTCGGATCAATGCCGTAGCCCGCTGATTCCATTCCTCATTAGGTAATAACAACTCAGCGCCGTGTCTCATTCCAACAGACACGGCGCATTTTTTTGAGGTATGATGGTGAAAGTATGTTAAATATGGAAACCGGTATGATATATATCATATCCTATGAATTAAAAAGTGAGTAATTTTGCATCCGTAATTGGCAACATACAGCTAAGTCGTTTCAACAGTTATTGACAATCAGATGTTTAAGAATTGTTATATGTTGCCGCAAGATATATGCAGAATTTAATCCATAGGTAAAAATATCAAACAACGAAGAAAATGAAGAATTGCAAGATGCATTCGCTTGCAACCGCAGTGGTTGCAACCGCGACTTTCCTCACTTTCACATCATGCGGAAGTAAAGATGCAGCCGGTCAGCAGGCCGGTCAGCAGGCTCCCGAGATCGGTGTAATCACCGTACAGGAGGGTTCGTCGGATCTGAACAGCGCCTATGCCGCTACGATCAAAGGTAAAACGGACATCGATGTGCGTCCGTTCGTTTCAGGTTTCATCACAAAGGTGATGGTCGATGAAGGCCAGCACGTGACCAAAGGCCAGCCCCTGTTCACCCTTGACCAGGTGCAGTATCAGGCCGCCGTAGAGCAGGCTCAGGCCGCCGTCAACTCGGCAAAGACATCGGTTGAGACCGCACGCCTCACCGCAGCCAACAAGCAGAAACTTTTCGACAAGAACATAATCAGCGACTACGAGAACCAGCTGGCAAAGAACCAGCTCGCACAGGCCGAGGCACAGCTCAGCCAGGCCAATGCAGCGCTCGTTTCCGCCCGCAAGAATCTGAGCTACACCGTTGTGACATCGCCCTCCGACGGTTTCGTAGGTTCGATTCCCAACCGTGAAGGCTCGCTCGCATCCCCCTCGATGGTCACACCTCTTACCACCGTCAGCGACAACGGCGATGTGTATGCCTACTTCTCGCTCAATGAAAAGGATATCCTCGACATGACCGACGGCGGCAAGATTGCGCTCAACACAGCCATTGCCAACATGCCCGCAGTGCAGCTGCAGCTTTCCGACGGCACCATCTATCCCGAAGCCGGCAAGGTGGCCACAGTGAGCGGCGTAATCGACAACTCGACAGGCGCAGCCAACGTGCGCGCCCGTTTCAAGAACATCAACGGCATGCTCCGCAGCGGTTCCACCGGCCAGATTCTCATTCCCAATCATCTTGACAGCGTGATTGTCGTGCCCCAGAAGGCCACATTCGAGATTCAGGACCGCCGTTTCGTCTACGTGGTAAACGATTCGAACATGACAGTCAGCACTCCCATCACCGTTTCCGCTCAGGACAACGGCAAGGAATTCGTGGTGACATCCGGCCTCAAGCCCGGTCAGCGCGTGGTTATCGAGGGTGTCGGCACCAAAGTGCGCGACAACATGCCCATCCAGCCTGTTGACGCTGCTGCCGCTGCTGCCGCTGCCGCAGCACAGGGTGCACCACAGGCACACTGATCCCCGCCCAACTCTAAAGTATAATCTCCAAATTTCACAACAGAAACAGATTTCCAATGAAACTGGATACCTTTATTAACCGTCCGGTGCTATCGACGGTTATCTCCATATTCATAGTGCTGTTGGGTCTGATTGGATTGTCGTCGCTCCCTATTACGAAATTCCCTGATATAGCGCCCCCGACCATCCATGTGTCAACCACATACAGCGGTGCAAACGCCCAGGCCGTGCTCAACTCCGTGATCGCGCCTCTTGAGGAATCGATCAACGGCGCCGAAGGCATGACCTACATAGAATCAACCGCCACCAACGCCGGTTCGGCCGACATCAGCGTGCACTTCGAGCAGGGCTTCGACCCCGACATGGCCGCCGTCGACGTGCAGAACCGTGTGTCGAAGGCTCTCAACCTCCTCCCCGCCGAAGTAACCCAGGTGGGTGTGCAGACCCAGAAACGCCAGAGCTCCATGCTTGTGGGTATAGCGCTCTACAGCAACGTGCCCGAATATGACGGCGAGTTTCTCGACAACTATATGAAGATCAATATCATTCCCGTGCTCCAGCGTGTGCAGGGCGTGGGTGATGTGATGAGCTTCGGCGGCGACTACTCCATGCGTATATGGATCAAGCCCGAAGTGATGGCGCAGTACGGCCTGACGCCTTCGGATGTCGCAGCTGCGCTGAGAGACCAGAACGTCGAGGCCGCCCCGGGTTCGTTTGGCGCGCAGGGCGACCAGAGCTTCCAGTACACACTGAAGTACCGCGGCCGCTACGAGACACCCGAGGAATTCGAGAACATCGTGGTCCGCACCAACGCCAACGGCGATGTGCTGCGACTGAAGGACGTGGCCGACGTGGAACTCGGCAAGGTGACCTACGACTTCCAGAACACCCTCAACGGCAAGCCCTCAACCATGGCTATCGTGTTCCAGACGGCCGGCTCCAACGCCACCCAGATCATCAACGACTGTCTGGCGCAGGTGGAAGAACTCAAGAAAGACCTCCCCAAGGGGCTTGAGTTTGCCATACCTCTGAACAACAACGACTTCCTCTATGCATCAATCCATAAGGTAATCTCGACGCTTATCGAGGCGTTCATCCTTGTGTTCTTTGTGGTGTATGTGTTCCTGAGCGACCTCCGAAGCACGCTTATCCCCGCAATCGCCATCCCTGTGGCCCTTGTCGGCACGTTCTTCGCGATGAACCTCATCGGATTCTCAATCAACCTTATCACCCTCTCGGCCCTTGTGCTCGCCATCGCCATTGTGGTGGACGACGCCATCGTGGTGGTGGAGGCCGTGCATGCCAAGCTTGATGCGGGCTACAAGAACTCACGCAAGGCCGCCATTGACGCCATGAGCGAGATCGGCACTGCCATCATCTCCATCACCCTGGTCATGATGCTTGTGTTCATCCCCGTGTCGTTCATGCCCGGCACCTCCGGTATCTTCTACCGTCAGTTCGGTCTGACAATGGCCATCGCCATCGGCTTCTCGGCCGTGAACGCCCTGACCCTGTCGCCTGCGCTATGCGCCGTGTTCCTTAAGCCTCACAAGACCGACGACGCCCATAACGCTCCGCTCAAGGAGCGCATGGGCGAGGCTTACCGCGCAGCCGGCGATGCAATGAAATCAAAGTGGAAGACCACATGGCTGCCGCTCGGCACATTCGCCCTACTGGTTGCCACCATTACCTTCATGGTGCTCGGGTGGTTCGACTTCCCCACCGTTCTGCAGGGTGTCGTAGCCATTCTCTGCGCCGTGTTCACCGTATGGGGTCTGTTCACCCAGTCGTTCAAGAAAGCCTTTGAAAGAGTGTTCGGCACACTTCAGGGTCATTACAACAATATCTCCGGGTTCTTTATCCGCCACAAAATCACCTCGGCCGGTATCGTTGCCGCAAGTATCGCGGTTCTTGTCTGGCTTATGAGCACCACCCCGTCAACCCTTGTGCCTAACGAGGATACAGGCGTTGTGTTTGCCATGGTCGACATGCCTCCGGGCACATCGCAGGAGCGCACCATCGAAGTGATGGACCAGGTGGACAAGCTGCTGCTGTCCATTCCGGCGGTGGAATACACCCAGAAAATCGCGGGCTACTCGTTCATCGCCGGTCAGGGTGCCACCTACGGAACCTTCATCGTGAAGCTCAAGGACTGGAGTCTGCGTGACAAGAAAACCGAAAGCTCGGAGGCCGTGCTCGGAATGATCTACGGCATGACCGGAAAGCTCATCAAAGACGGCCGTATCATGGCGT
Organism: uncultured Porphyromonadaceae bacterium; assembly: GCA_900540205.1. GTDB lineage: Bacteria > Bacteroidota > Bacteroidia > Bacteroidales > Muribaculaceae > UBA7173. The sequence goes on from UQER01000022.1 coordinate 7,873, forward strand.
TCGCTCCCCCTATGATCGACGGTTACTCGGCCACCAACGGTTTCGAGCTGAAGATGCAGGACAAGACCGGCGGCAGCGTCGACCAGTTCTTCTCTGTAGTGCAGGGATTCCTTGCCCAGCTGAACGCCCAGCCAGAAATCCAGATGGCCTACACCACCTTCAACCCCACATTCCCACAGTATAAGATTGACATCGATGCCGCCAAGGCGCAGAAAGCCGGTCTGACCACATCGGGCATCCTCTCAACCCTGCAGGGCTACTACGGCTCAATGTATGTGTCGAACTTCAACCGTTTCGGTAAAATCTACCGCGTCATGATGCAGGCTCCGCCTGAGTCGCGTATCAGCCCCGAGACACTCAAGAACATTAAGGTTCGCTCGTCCAACGGCTCCATGGCATCGCTCGAGAACTTTGTCACACTTGAAAAGGTTTACGGTCCTGACCTTCTGAACCGCTTCAACCTCTTCTCGTCAATCTCCGTGACAGGTTCGCCTGCGCAGGGCTATTCGTCGGGTCAGGCACTCGAGGCTATAGCCCGCGTGGCACAGCAGACACTTCCCCAGGGCTTCGGCTACGAATATGCCGGTATGACCCGTGAGGAGGGGAGCACCGGGTCGGGCAATACCACGGCCATCATCTTCGGCCTCTGCCTCCTGTTCGTTTACCTGCTGCTGTCGGCACAGTACGAAAGCTACATCATCCCCTGGGCGGTGATCCTCTCCATTCCGTTCGGTCTTATGGGCTCGTTCGTGTTCGCCAAGATTTTCGATGTGAACAACAACATCTACCTGCAGATCGCGCTCATCATGCTGATCGGTCTGTTGGCCAAGAACGCCATTCTTATCGTTGAGTTCGCCCTCGAACGCCGCCGCACCGGTATGTCGGTTATCAACGCGGCCATCTCGGGAGCCGAGGCTCGTCTGCGTCCTATCCTCATGACGTCGCTTGCCCTCATCATCGGTCTGCTCCCCATGATGTTCGCCTCCGGTGTGGGTGCCAACGGTAACCGCGCCCTCGGTGTCGGCTCCATCGGCGGTATGCTTATCGGTATGATTCTGCAGCTTCTGGTGGTTCCGGCCCTGTTTGTGGCATTCCAGCTCATTCAGGAGAAGGTGACCCCGATGAAGTGGAAGGACACCGACAACGCCGGCATCGAAAGCGAAATCGAACAGTATTCACGTTAACCGTAACAAAGACAACATGAAACCAAGCAATATAGCACGCTGTGGCATCCTGTCGGTCCTGGCCCTGGGAATGCTTTCGTCGTGCCACATATACAACAAGTTCGACATGCCCACCGACACCGAGCTTACTAAGCAGTATGTCGAGGCATCCGAGGCCCCTGTGGATTCGGCGGCCCTCGGCAATCTGACCTGGGAGAAAGTGTTCACCGATCCGTTGCTGCAGGACTACATCAACCGTGCCCTCGCCAACAACGTAAATCTGGAGAACGCCCGCCTCAACGTCGATGTGGCCCGCGCCAATCTGCTCGGTGCCAAGCTGAGCTATCTGCCGTCGGTGGCCCTCACCCCCAACGGCGCAGGCGCAAGCTATGCACACAGCCCCATGTCGTGGACCTACTCCATTCCCATCGCCATCAGCTGGGAAATCGATGTGTTCGGAAAAATCCTCAACAACAAGCGAGCCGCCAATGTGGCCGTCTACATGCAGGAGGACTATCTGCAGGCAGCCCGCTCGCAGATAATCACCGGTGTGGCCACATGCTATTACACCATCGCCACACTCAACGCACAGCTCAAGCTTTCGCGCGAGACAGCCGAAATCTGGTCCAAGACCGTTGAGGTGATGAAGGATTATAAGGAGGCTGGGCGTGTCACACAGGCTGCCGTGGCGCAGAGCGAGGCTCAATACTGGAGCATCCTCGGCACCATTACCGACCTCGAAAGCTCGCTTGTGAGCGCCAACAACTCCTTCTCGCTGCTTCTCAACGAGGCTCCCGCAATGTGGGAGATTCCGGCCACGGCATTGCTCGACACCCCGCAGATTCTGCGTGAGGGCGTGCCCATGCGCGAACTGGCATGCCGTCCGGATGTGCGTGTGGCCGAGCAGAGCCTTGCAGCCGCTTACTACAACACCAACATTGCCCGTGCGGCGTTCTATCCCGGCATCACCATCAGCTCCAACGGCGGATTCACCAACCTGCTCGGTTCGTTCATCAAGAATCCCGGCGACTGGTTCATCCAGCTTGCAGGCTCGCTCACAGCTCCGCTCTTTGCCCGCGGCCAGAACATCGCCCGCCTCAAGGGTGCCAAGCTCCAGCAGGAACAGGCCATGAATTCGTTTGAATACACCCTCCTGTCGGCCGCTGCCGAGGTCAACAACTATGTTGTGGCCCTCGACAAATCGGCTGAGAAATCGGCTTTCCTCACCAAGCAGGTGGCGAGCCTGGAGGAAGCAGTGGAGGCCACCAACCTTTTGCTGGCCTACGACGGTTCGACCACTTATCTGGAAGTGCTCAACGCGCAGAGCGCGCTGCTGAGCGCCCAAATGAGCAGCCTGAGCACCGAGCTCGCCCGCGAGCAGGCGCTCATCAACCTCTATCAGGCACTCGGCGGAGGCCGCTGATGCCCCGGGGATTGCCCCCGGACTTCTCTTGACAGTTCACTCACCATAATTGCCGGCGCATGGCGCATGCCCCGAAGGCATGCCGCCGTGCGCCGGCAAAAGTTAAATTTTAAAATTACATCACGGTGCGTGCGCTAATCTTGGGGAAAAAACTTAAATTTGTCTCTATCTAAACAAACAGAATACCTAACCATCCGATATATCATGATTAGCCCATTAGCCCATGTTGATCCGTCGGCAAAAATCGGCGCCAACGTAACCATCCACCCGTTCGCCTACATCGACAAAGATGTGGAGATAGGCGACGGCTGCGAAATAAAACCCTATGCATCAGTGCTTGCCGGCACCCGTATGGGGAAAGACAACAAAGTTTATCAAGGTGCCATCATCGGTGCCGAGCCGCAGGATTTCCGTTGGAAAGGATGCAACTCCAAGTGCATCATCGGCAACGGCAACACCATCCGCGAGAATGTGATCATCAACCGCAGCATTCTGGAGGACGGCAGTACCGTCATCGGCGACGGTAACTTCATAATGGCCAAATGCCATATCGGACATGACTCGCGCATTGCGGGCAAATGCGTTCTCGGCAACGGTGTCACAATCGCCGGCGACTGCGATGTGGACGAATGCACCATCCTGTCGTCAAACGCCGTGGTGCACGAAAACTCGCACATCGGCAAGTGGGTGCTTGTAAAGGGCGGCTGCCGCATTGCAGGCAACGTGCCACCCTACATCATTGTGGCCCACAACCCCGTGGCATATTACGGCGTGAACGCGTTCGTCATGCGCAAGAACGGCTTCACCGAAGAGCAGATCAGCGAGATTGCCAAGGCCTACCGCAACGTATATCAGAGCGGCATTTCGGTCTACAACGCCATGCAGCGCATCGAGGCCGACGTGGAGCCTTCGGAAACCCGTTCGGAGATTCTGCGCTTCATCCGCTCGAACGATCTGCGCGTGGTGGCGCTTCCCGTCGATCTGCTCGACTGACAGAGCCACGGGCCCTGTGACGCCGGATTGCGAAAGAGGGATTGCAGAGATTACGAAAATAGAGAGATTGCATCATAGATTCATCATTAAACAAACAGATTGACTAAATGGCAGAAATAAAGTGCATCGGCATCCTCACCTCCGGCGGCGACGCTCCGGGCATGAATGCCGCCATCCGCGCCGTGACACGTGCCGGCATCTTCAGCGGATTCAAGGTAAAGGGTATCTACCGCGGCTACCGCGGCCTGGTGACCGATGAGATTCAGGATTTCACCACCTCCAACGTATCCAACATTATCCAGCGCGGCGGCACCATCCTCAAAACCGCACGTTGCAAGGAGTTCCAGACTCCCGAAGGCCGCCAGCTGGCCTACGACACGCTGAAGCGTCACGGCATCGATGCCCTTGTTGTGATTGGCGGCGACGGCTCGCTCACGGGCGCGCGCATCTTCGCCAACGAATTCAATTTCCCCATTATCGGTCTGCCAGGAACCATTGACAACGACCTCTACGGCACTGACACCACCATCGGTTACGACACGGCTCTCAACACCATCATGGAGTGTGTCGACAAAATCCGCGACACCGCCACCAGTCACGAACGCCTGTTCTTCATCGAGGTGATGGGACGCGATGCCGGATTCCTTGCCCTGAACGGTGCCATCGCTTCCGGTGCAGAGGCCGCCATCATCCCCGAAATCTCAACCGAGGTCGACCAGTTGGCCGAGCTTATCCAGAACGGTTTCCGCAAGAGCAAGAACTCCTCGATTGTACTCGTGGCCGAAAGCCCCGTCACCGGTGGCGCCATGGGTGTGGCTAAACGTGTGGAGGAGGAATATCCGCAGTACGATGTGCGTGTGTCCATTCTCGGCCACCTGCAGCGCGGCGGTTCGCCCACGGCCCACGACCGTATCCTTGCCTCGCGCATGGGTGCCGCAGCCATCGACGCTCTGCTCGACGACCAGCGCAACGTGATGATAGGCATCAAGAACGACGAGATTGTCTACGTGCCCTTCACCAAGGCCATAAAGAACGACAAGCCCATCAACCGCGACCTGCTCAACACGCTGCGTCGCCTGTCCATCTGACGGCTTAGAATAAACGCAGGCGGAATCAATACAGGCAGAAAGCGCAAGCAGAAACCAGGCAGAATAAATGCAGGTGGCCGTAATAAGCGTCAAATGCTTTTAAACGCCCCTCTGGCCGCCTTCCCCACCGGAAACAAACACAACACCATCCGAAGCATTGCTCAGCGTCTGAGCGGCTTCGGATGGCGTTTTTTTAACCTTCGGATGACATGTTTATATTTTCAAAACTGTTCTTCCAACCTCCTGGCAGCTTTTTCGGACATCTCTTGATTGAAATTCCTTATTTCATCAGTGATAAGTTGCTTCAGCTCTTTTTGAGGAACAATAAGTTTGTATTCAGCCACACCGATTGGCTTTGTAAAACCTTCGAGAGTCAGCTCAACCTCAGCATTGTCCTTCTCGGCACATAAAATCAGTCCGATTGAGGGATTTTCATCTTTGCCACGTTCAAGTCTGTCAAGCAAGGAGAGATATAGGTTCATTTTGCCGACATATTCGGGCTTGAATTCGGAGATTTTCAAATCTACGGCAACGAGCGACCGAAGACCACGATGAAAGAAAAGCATATCCACCTTGTAATCTTTGCCGTTGTACGACAGGACGTGCTGATTGCCTATATACGTAAATCCCTGTCCGAGTTCCAGAAGGAACTGTTTTACCTTCTCTACAAGTCTCCGCTCAAGCTCCAGTTCAAGAAGCGGCTCCGTCACACCCAGGAATCCCATGCAGTAGGAATCCTTGAACACCTCATTGGCGAATGTCGCCTGTACCTCCGGGAGAGCAACCGCAAAATTATTTGACACGTTGGTTTCCGGTTGATGCTTGTGCATCTCCAGCTTTACCGCGTTGATAAGCAAATCTCGGCTCCAGCTCTTTTCTTGATATTTGGAAGCATAGTATTCTATCGCTTCGTCGTTGTCGCCAAACTTGGACATAAGGTAACTTATATGCCCCCACGGCAAAAGTGCAACAGCTTGTTGCACTTTTGGGTTTGCTTGATGGAATCGTACATAAAACCGCTTCATATTAAACAAGTTGCGCACTGACATTCCCATTTTAGGATATGATGATTTGAGGTCAGCGGACAAGCGTTTGACTATACCATCTCCATGTACGCTATCAAGTTTACGCTCATATAGCAACTGACCGATGCGCCAATGCATTTCATTGGATGTGCTGACAAGAGCACGTGCGGCGTTGCCTCTCGCGGTTTCAATTACTGCAACAGCCTGTTGCAGTATTTCACGATATTCCGATTCGTGGTGGGTATGAACAACAGTTTCCATACGCAAAGCTAATGATTTTCGATTGATTTTTAGCTATGTATGGTTATATTTTGCTGTTGAAATGATTATGGCTTTTTATTTTACCATTGAGGCGAAGGAGGCGGGGATGGGGGTCTCGAACTCCATCAGCTTGCGGGTGATGGGGTGGATGAACACCAGCGTGCGGGCATGGAGTGCAAGGCGGTGGATGGGCGATGTCTTGGCGCCGTAACGGCGGTCGCCGGCAATGGGGTGGCCGAGGTCCGACATGTGCACGCGAATCTGGTTCTTTCGGCCTGTCTCAAGCTCCACTTCGGTCAGGGTGTAACCGTTGGCCGATTTGATGGTGGAATAGTGGGTCATGGCCGGTTTCCCCTCCTTGGGGTCGTCGGTGGAATAGACAAGAAATTTGGAGTTTTCCGCAAGATAGCTCTTTACTGAGCCTTCGGCGGGGTCGAGTTTCCCTTCCACCACGCACACGTACTGACGGCGGCGCACCATGTTGTTCCAGTTGTGCTGCAGGCCGTCTTTGGCCTGCATTGTTTTTGCGAACACCATCAGTCCGGAGGTATGCTGGTCCAGACGGTGCACGATGAAAAGCTTGTTGCGCGGGTCCTGGTCCTTCACGTAGTCGCGCAGGATGGAGTAGGCGGTGCCCTCCTTTATCTTGTCGTTGCCCATCGAAAGCAGCCCGTAGCCTTTGTTGGCCACAATTATGTGCTCGTCCTCGTAGACAAGCTGCATGCGGCGGTTGCGGAACGTGACGAACGGGCGGGTGAAGTTGACCTCGACAGTTGAACCCGGCTCCAGGGGTGTGTCGAACTGCGATGTGACGTTGCCGTTGACTTTCACCTGGTCATATTTCAGCAGTTGTTTTATGGCCGTACGCTTGCGTTCGGGCATGGCCGATGCCAGAAACTCGATGAGCGGGGCGGCTTCGGCCACGGTGAAGGTGGCTATGCTGTCGGGACGGAAACCGCGGCGTTCCGCTCCCGGTTTTATGGTTTTCTGTGCGGGGCGTTTCATTTTTTGCGTGTTTTGGGGCGTGAGGCCTTGGCGGGAGCCGAGGCAATGATTTCACGGCACTGTTCGAGTGTGAGGTCATCGGGATTCTCCACAGTGCGGGGAATCTTGTAGTTGTCGCCCTTGTATTTGATGTATTTGCCGAAACGGCCGTTGAGAATCTGTAGGTCGGGGTCTTCGTCGAAGGTCTTGGCCACTTTATTGGCCTCGGCAGTGCGCTTGCTCACAATCAGCTCGATGGCCTCCTCAAGGGTGATATGCGCCGGGGAGAGCTCTTTGGGGATGGACACGAACTTGCCGTCGTGCTTAACGTAGGGGCCGAAACGGCCAATGGCTACCGTCACGTCCGAATCCTCGAACGAACCTATAAGGCGAGGGAATTCAAAAAGCTTCAGAGCTTCTTCAAGTGTGATGGTGCTTACGCTCTGGCCCTTCAGGAGCGATGCGAACTGGGGCTTCTCGTCGCTTTCGCCGTCGCCGAGCTGGATCATGGGGCCGAAGCGCCCGATTTTCACCGACACGGGTTTGCCGGTGGCAGGGTCGGTGCCGAGCATACGTTCGCCCACACGGTGCTGCGTGTGGGTGTTCAGTGCTTTGTCAACTTCGGGGTGGAAGTTGGTGTAGAATGTCTTTATTTCGTTGTGCCAGGGGAGTTTTCCTTCGGCGATATCATCGAATTTCTCTTCAATTTGGGCGGTGAAATTGTAGTCCAGGATGTCGGGGAAGTTTTCGGTGAGGTATTCGTTCACCACCTGACCCACATCGGTGGGTACAAGTTTGCCGCGTTCCGACCCCACGGTCTCGTGTTTGGTCCGTTCGGTGATTTTTCCCTTTTTGAGTGTCAGTATCCTGAAGTCGCGCTGTGTGCCTTCGCGTTCCCCTTTCTCAATGTAGTCGCGCTGCTGGATGGTTGAGATCGTGGGGGCATAGGTGGAGGGGCGGCCGATGCCGAGTTCCTCCATCTTGCGCACGAGCGAGGCCTCGGTGTAGCGCGGCGGTTGCTGGGTGTAGCGCTGTGTGGCGGTGAGTTCGGTGGCGGTGAGCTGTTCCCCCTCGTTTAGAGCCGGGAGCAGACCCTGCACCGATTCATCCTGAGCGTCGCCCTCATCCTTGTCCTCAAGGTAGATTTTCAGGAAACCGTCGAATTTAACCACTTCGCCTGTGGCCGAAAAATGTTCGGGACGCGAGGCGGGTGTGATGTCGACCGTGGTTTTCTCAATTTCGGCATCGGCCATCTGCGATGCCACGGTGCGTTTCCATATCAGGCTGTAGAGGCGTTTCTCCTGAGCCGTGCCATCAATGGTGTGCAGGTTTACATAGGTGGGACGGATGGCTTCGTGAGCCTCCTGCGCACCCTTCGATGAGGTGTGGTAGTGGCGCACTTTCAGATAATTCTCGCCAAGCTGCGATTTGATCTCTGCGGAGATTGTGGCCAGGGCAAGGTTGGAGAGGTTGAGCGAGTCGGTACGCATGTAGGTGATGTGTCCGGCCTCATAGAGGCGCTGTGCCACCATCATTGTCTGCGACACCGTGAAACCGAGCTTACGGGCGGCCTCCTGCTGAAGGGTGGAGGTGGTGAAGGGGGGCGCAGGCGATTTTTTCACCGGGCGAACGCCAACGGAAGTGACGCTGTAGGTGGTGTCGGCGCAGTCCTTGAGGAACTGTTCGGCCTCCTGCTGCGAGGGGAGGCGTTTTGAAAGCTCGGCGCGGAGGGGAGTGCCGTCGGGAGTGAGGAACTCGGCGTTGACGCGATAGAATTCCTCAGGCACGAAGTTGTTTATCTCGTTCTCGCGCTCCATGATGAGGCGAACGGCCACCGACTGTACGCGTCCGGCCGACAGGGCGGGTTTAATCTTTTTCCACAGCACGGGCGACAGCTCGAAACCCACAATGCGGTCGAGCACGCGGCGTGCCTGTTGTGCGTCCACAAGGTTGAGGTCGATGTGGCGCGGATTCTCTATGGCGTGAAGGATGGCATCCTTTGTGATTTCGTGGAACACGATGCGGCGTGTGTTCTCCGGTTTGAGCCTGAGCACTTCGTAAAGATGCCAGGCAATGGCTTCTCCCTCGCGGTCCTCATCGGATGCGAGCCACACCATGCTGGCCTCCTTGGCTTTCTTTTTAAGTTCGGCCACCAGAGCTTTCTTGTCGTCGGAAATTTCGTATTCCGGTTCGAAATTCCGGTTGATGTCGATACCGAAATTTTTCTTTTTAAGGTCGCGTATATGGCCGTAGCTCGACATTACCGTGTAGTCGGGGCCGAGAAATTTTCCTATGGTTTTTGCTTTGGCAGGAGACTCAACTATGACAAGGTTTTTAACCATGATTCAATGATGCGTTATGTGTTTTATGGTGTGGAGCGCGGTGGAAAAGTCAGTGAAATGGCAACTGCCACCGCCTGAATCGGGTGCAAAATTAGTAAAAAAGAACGCTAACCACACATTAATATAAGAAAAATCGTGTTTTGGCACATTTTTGAGGTATATGAACGCACAAAAAACGCGCCCTACAGGTAGTAACGGCCTGCAGGGTGCGATTGTTCTGTTGGTGTACTTTCCGCATGATGCGCGGGTATGATTCAGCGCAGCGCCAGATAAAACTGCCAGATGGCGAGAGCGGTGCTTACAGCCACATTCAGCGAGTGTTTGGTGCCCTCCTGGGGGATTTCAAGGCAGACGTCGGCCCGGTCCACCACCTGCTGTGCCACTCCGTCCACCTCATGTCCGGCCACAATGGCATAGCGGCCTTCACGCTCGGGACGGAAGGCCTCGAGCGATACGCTCCCGTTCACCTGTTCGAGGGCGCACACGGTGAATCCGTCGGCCTTCAGAGCGGCCACTGCCTCAAGTGTATCGGCGAAGTAGCGCCACTCCACCGATTCCTCGGCGCCGAGGGCGGTCTTGTGGATTTCGGGTGAAGGCGGTGTGGCCGAGATGCCGCAGAGATAGACGGCAGCCACGCGGAACGCGTCGGAGGTACGGAAAATTGAGCCTATATTGTTGAGCGAACGCACATTGTCGAGCACCACCACAAGGGGGAGTTTCCCTTTGTGGCGGTACTGTTCCACGGTGTCGCGGCTCATTTCCCAGATGGTCTTTTTAAGCATGTCAGATTTCGATTTTTTTGTAACGGGGCACGAGCGCCTTGATCACGAGCCATGCCACGAGGTAGCTGATGGCGCAGATGCTGAACACAATCATGTAGCCTGCAGGTTTGCCGCTGAAGCTCATGAAATTGAAGCTGTCGCCGGCATCGGCGGCATAGACGAACAGCAGCCCGGCGCCCTGGTTGATGATGTATGAGCTGATGCCGCCGGCCATGGTGCCGATACCAACGATGGAGGCGACGGTGGATGTGGGGAACATGTCGCCGATGGTGGAGTAAAGGTTGGCGCTCCATGCCTGATGGGCGGCTCCGGCCAGACCGATGATGATTGCGGGCCACCATGCCGAGTAGATGCCGAGCGGCTGGGCGAGCAGTGCCAGGATTGGCACGAAGGCGAAGATGAGCATGGCGCGCATGCGGCCTGCATAGGGGTCCATTCCGCGCTTGTCGACAAACAGCTTGGGGAGATAGCCACCGCCGATGGAGAGCAGCGTTACGATGAAATAGAGTGTGAAAATCAGTGCCTGTCCCATGGGGGTGTATGTGGCGTAGCCGAACTGGTCGGAGAAGTAGGCAGGAGCCCAGAAGAGGAAGAACCACCACACACCGTCGGTGAACGCCTTGCCGGCGATGAACGCCCATGTCTGGCGGAACGTGAAGCAGCGCCAGAAGGAGATGGTCTTGGTCTGCTCGCGTTTTATCCCGGCGGCAGGTTCGCCGGCCTCATCCTGATTGATGTAGGCAAGTTCGGCCGGGGAGACGTGTTTCGATTTGTCGGGGGCGGTGTAGAGCTCGGCCCAGAATCCCATCCACACAAAGCCGAGGGCACCTATGATGACGAACGCCATCTCCCATCCCCACATCTTGGCCAGCAGGGGGATGCACAGCGGGGCCACAAGTGCGCCTATTGATGCTCCGGAATTGAACACAGCCGTGGCGAACGCGCGGTCCTTTTTGGGAAAATACTGTGCAGTGACCTTGATGGCTGCGGGGAAGTTGCCCGATTCACCCACGGCAAGCAGGGCGCGGCACCCAAGGAAGAGATACACGCTCACGGTGGAGATGGAAAGGGCGAGGGCAGAGCCTGATTCCACCGCCTTTAGGGCTTCGATTGAGCCGATGCCCTCGATTTTCATTGTGGCCCAGCCGCAGCCGGCATGCATCACTGCTGCGAGCGACCACACGAAGATGGCCCAGAGGTAGCCTTTGCGCGAACCCATCCAGTCGATGAACCGGCCGGCCACAAGGCTGACGGCGGCGTAGAACAGCGAGAAGAATCCGGTGATGGTGCCGTAGTTGGCGTCGGTCCAATGGAACTCCGGGGCAATGAAATCTTTCCATGTCAGCGACAGAAGCTGGCGGTCGAGGTAGTTGATTGTGGTGGCGAAGAAGAGCAGGGAGCAAATCACCCATCGCCAGTTGGTTTGTTTGATAATTTTTTGTGCTTGATTAAAATTTTTCATGGAATGCTTTTGCAATTGATTGGTTCTTGGTCTGTTGCGAGAGGAGGTGATTAAAAAATTTTTTGAGGTGATTGATTTTTTTGTCGGAAGAGAATGAAACTACACCTGATTTCCGGCGCTATTTCCGGCCGAAATCGGCGGGAATTTCACCCCATGCATCGGTGTCCCAACGCAGAATCGGGTTCGTGGTGTTGTGGGTGCGTATCCACACGTCGGCGCGTGCCAGGAGTTCAAAAATCTTGGCGTTGCGCGGGGTGCGCTCAAGCTTTGTGCGGCAGCCGCGGTTGCGTATCCACGAGCGCGCCGTGCGCGAGTCGCTGTAGATGGGGGTGGTGGTGTCGCCTTTCTGGTAAAGGTAGGCAAGGGCATGCACCAGTGCCAGATATTCGGCCACGTTGTTAGTGCCGTCGGGCACCGGGCCGAAATGGAAAAGCTCGATGCCGCTCTTCACGTCCACACCCCTGTATTCCATCATGCCCGGATTGCCGGCGCAAGCTCCGTCCACGGCTATGGCGTCGGGGTTGATTTCGGGCACATCGAATAGCTGCCTGTTGCCGGGCTGCTGCGTGGCCTGTGCCTGCTGTGCTCTTGCCGCGTTGTGGGCGGCTATCCCCTTGATGAGGGATGCCGCATCGTCGGGGTTACCCCGGAAAGCCTGCGTGGCTGCAAGCTGGCTGTCGAAAGCCTTGTATCTGGCGCCGGGAAAGTGGTCGATCTGCTCAAGGCAGTCGGCCCAGTCCTCATATATTCCCGGTTCTCTCCCTTCCCACACCACATAGAATTTACGTTTTGCCATTGGTCGTTAAAAAAATTTTAGCTGAGTGCCAGCAGAATCCTTATGTCGGTGAACCGCATCCCGGCCATGCGTGCCACCTGTTCGTTCACCGGCTTGCCCATGAAGGTTAGTGTGGCCTCCTGAAGGCCGGGAGTCATGGGTAGTGTGGCTCCCGAACCGTCGCAGTCGGCTATGCTGTTGAGCAGGGTGATGAACGTGTCGCTCAGGGCCATGGCTGCAGTTCGCGGCACGGTGCTTCCCGGATTCACGAAACAGTAGCGGCGGCGGTTGGTGTCGGCGTTGAGGTCGTTGACCATCGAGAATCCTGTAGCCGCGGTGCAGGCGTCGCCGTCGAGTTCGCCCAGGTCGATGGTGCTCATGGACGGGAATGCCTTTCCGGGCGTGTCGGAGAGGTCGAACACAAGCACGTTCCGTTTCAGTATCATGTTGGGGTTGCAGTCGAGCGGCAGTGCCGTGCGGCTGTCGGTCACAATCACTATGTCGGCAGTGCGCAGGGCGTTTTCAAGCACGTGCGGATGCAGCGAGGAGCCGATGACGCCGCCTCCGAGCTGTCGGAGTGCGGTGCGCAGGCGGTAGACATCATCGTCGAAGAGCCTCACCACAGCGCCCAGACCCATAGCCGAGCGTGCCGCCGCACCTGCGGCAAGGCATGAGCCTATGATTGTCACCTCGCAGGGAATCACGCCGGCCACACCTCCCAGCAGGATGCCTTTGCCGTTGACGGGATCGGCAAGCATCGATGCCGCTATGGTCATGGCGCTGCGGCCGTCGATTTCCGAAAGGATGTCGCCGAACGGGCGGTTCCCCTGGCCGTCGCGTACGAGGTCGATGGCTATGTTGATGATGCGGCGTCCAAGAAGCTCGCGTATAACTTCCGGAGCCCCGCTGCGGTTGAAATTGGCCAGGCTCAGGAGCAATGCCCCGCGTCGGAGCCGTTTTATGTCGGCGATGGCCAGCGGTGCAAGGTGTATCACTATGTCGGCCTGCAGGGTCTCGTCGCGTGAGCAGATGGAGGCGCCGGCTTTTACGTAAGCGTTGTCCGAATAATGGATGTAGGCGGCCGCGCCTGCCTGCATCTTCACGGTGAACCCCATGCGTGTGAGCGAGCCTACCGCCTCGGGGGTAAGGGGGAATCGTTTTTCGGCAGGATTGCAGCATTTAGGCAGTCCGATTGTGGCGCGCTTGCGTGCCGGTTGGGTTTCAACTGCACATTCCTGAGGTGTCGGGGCTGAAGAGGTGTCGGCCATGGTCATGGTGTGATGTGAGGTAAGACTAAATCGGCGAATAGCCTGCATGATTCGTTTATTTCTTCCTCCGATTCGAGCCGGTCGGACCGGAATCGGAGCTGTGCAAGCTCATAGAACGGTTCGCGTTCGGCCTGCTTGGCCGTTATGAAAGCCGCAAGTTCGCCGGGAGTCATTCCGGCAGTGAGCGGACGCTGCCCGTCGGCCTCCAACAGCCTCCGCAGCAGCACGTGGGGCGAGGCTTCGAGCTTTACGGTCAGTCCGGCGGCGTTCATCCACTCCATGCAGCCGGGTTGGCACGGTGTACCCCCGCCACACCCTACGAGCACGGGTGTCGACCCGTTGCCTGCGGCCTGCCGCAGGAGTGAGCGCTCAAGTTCGCGAAAGTAAGGTTCGCCCTTGATGCGGAATATCTCTGGAATGCTCATCCGCTCGTGGCGTTCGCTGAATTCGTCGAGGTCCACGAACGTGAGCCCGCTCAATGCAGGATCGCAGGCATCTGATGCGGCAAAATGCTCCATGGCACGGCCAAGAGTGGTCTTGCCCGTGCCCATGAAGCCTATGAGAAATATGGGTTGCACGGCGGTTGCTGTAAGGGAACCGGTGCGTTTATTTCGATTTCTGCTGCTCTTTGAGCAGGTCGCGGATTTCGGTCAGGAGCTGTTCCTCCTTGGTGGGTTCGGCAGGCGCGGGAGCGGCAGCTTCCTCGGCAGCCTGTTTCTCGGTGCGCTTGCGCAGATTGTTGATGAACTTGATCATGACGAAGATGCAGAAAGCAACAATGAGGAAGTCGACAACGGTCTGCACCCATGCGCCCCAGTTCATTGTCACTTCGGGCTTGAGCACTTCCTGTCCGTCGGTCACGGCTTTCTGAATCACCCATTTGTAGTCGGTGAAATTGATTCCGCCGGTTGCCACGCCGATGAGCGGCATGATTATATCGTCCACAAGCGAGCTGACAATCTTGCCGAACGCTGCGCCAATGATTACGCCGACAGCCATGTCGACCACATTGCCTTTCATGGCAAATTCCTTGAATTCCTTGATAAATGACATGTTGTATTGTTTTTGGTTGTTTGAAGTCCGTTTAGGGCGCTATGTGCGGATTTGAAGAGATTAATTTGCAAATATAACGTTTTTGCCCGAACAATCGCTCACGGACGGGTTAAACTTACCACCGGACATAAAAAGCGCCGTGTCTTTTTGTGGGGAGACACGGCGCTGTGCGTCGGGACGCTTATTGAGTTTCAGTTTGGCTGCTTATTGTCTGGTGAGGCGGTAGTCGGAACCATCGAACGAGATCACCAGCTCATTGCCGTTGATATAGACGGGTTCCGGCTCAATGTCGTCGTCATAATATTCATCGGGATAATCAGAATGATAACCGGCGATAGAAATGAGGTAAACCCCTTCATGGTGTGCGGTGAGTTCGTATGTGCCGGAGAATGTCCAGTTGTACTGGGGCACTGATGCATTTTCGTTCTTGGCGAACATTTCACCATCTTTTGTGAATGTCATTGTAATCACATCCTGGCCATCGCCATAATAACCCCCGTCGTGGTCGAATGTGCCTACCCAAGTTCCTACAAGCGGGTTTGCTGGTTCGTCATCGTCGTCGTCGCCGCAGGCGGTAAAGCCCATGCAGAAAGTAAGAGCGGCAATCATCATTGCAAGAAATTTGATCTTTTTCATTGTTTTGATTTTATGTTAAAAGGTTAAAAATAAAAATAGCCTGAAGGTCGGGAGGGAGCCGAAGCTCCGTGATCCGGATTCTTTCAGGCGGGAGCCGGTGGCTGTGAGACCTCCGGACATAAAAAAGTCCGCCATTGAGAATCCATCCCCTCGTATCGGGAGCCAGCAATGGCCCGACACGAAAGTAAAGATTCTGCAAGACGGGACGCAGAAGAGCCGTTGATGAAGCCTGCGAGGGTGTCAGCGGCTGCGTAACACAATAAGATTCAAGGAAGAAGAGCCGTCCCATCACTTTCGCCCACCTGAAGGCGGGAGAATTGCCGAGGTGATGTAATCTTCCGTCGGGGCATGCGGTGAAACCGCACTGCCCTGATTTGCGGAGCAAAATTAGCCAATAAACCATAAAATTTAAATGGTGGGGGGGGGTTAAATGATGTTAAAACCAAAGTTAAAATCCCTCCGGCATAGTGCGACGAACCGGTGCTGTAATCCTGTTGTAGGGGCGCGGCCTATCGCGACTGCCGCCAAGCTCGCTGGCACTGTGCTTGTCGATTGGGCATTGCGATATTGCAGTCGCGACAGGTCGCGACCCTACGTCAGGACGGAGCGATTGCCCGGCGATTTTACCCTAAGAGTAAGGGAAACCACGGGTGGGTGAAAGTTTTGGGATGAAAGTTGTTGCTATTCCGATAATTGTTTATATATTTGGCGTGTAATTTGAAAAAATGGCTCTGTGCCTTTGTCCGCAGGGACAACGGGCGTGGAGCAGTGCTCCTTGTTAATCTATAACCTTAAAAATTTTTATGGAAATGCGCGAAATGGAAGCCACGGGCGAAGATACCCGTTCCATCCAAGATTCCACCCTTGCAGCCGGAACTGAAGTGAAGGCTGAGAATGCCTCTGACGCTGTTGAAACATCTGAAGCAGATGCTGCGACACCGTCGCTGGAAGTTAAACAGACAGCTCCGGAGCCTGAGGCGGAAGCGGAAGTTGAAACAGGAATAACCGAGGCCGAAACAGCTGCATCGGCAAAACGTCCGGCACCCGCCAGCAAGGAGGAGGTGCTCGACATGCTTGCCGCCCTGTCTGAAGGCACCGATGCCGAGATAACCCGCGAAGAGGTGGCACGGCTGAAACATCTGTTCTATGCATTCCGTAAAAATGAACTGGAGGCCGAGATGGCGGCATTTGTTGCCGCCGGCAACGACGAACAGACGTTTATCCCGGCGGTGTGTCCCGCAGAGGAGCGCTTCAAGGAGCTGCTTGACAGTGTGCGCGACCGCAAGGCCGCTCTCACTGCCGCACACGAGGCAGAGATGCAGGCCAACTATGAGCGTAAGCAGGCGCTTATCGACGAGCTCAACGCCCTGTCGGCCGACACCGATAATGTGAACCGCACATTCCCCCGTGTGAAGGAGATACAGGCCGAGTTCAAGACCATCGGCGAAGTGCCTCCCACCGTGGCCACCGACCAATGGAAAGCCTATCAGGCATCGGTGGAGCAGTTCTACGACCAGCTGAAAGTGAACAAGGACCTGCGCGACTATGATTTCCGCAAGAATCTTGAACTGAAAACCCTGCTTTGCGAGGAGGCTGAAAAGCTCGACGCAGAGGAGGATGTGGTACTGGCATTCAAGCGTCTGCAGAATCTGCACGACGAATGGCGTCAGGCCGGCCCCGTAGCCAAGGAGCTGCGTGAGGAGATCTGGCAGCGTTTCAAGGATGCCTCCGCCGTGGTCAACAAAAAATATCAGGCCTTCTTCGAGGAACGCAAGGCACGCGAGGCTGCCAATGAAGCCGCCAAGACTGACATCTGCGAACGCGTGGAGGCTCTGGACTTCTCGTCGCTGAGCAACTTCGGCGCATGGGAGGAGATGACAAAGACTATTCTTGCCGCACAGGAAGAGTGGAAAAAACTCGGTTTTGCATCGCGTAAGGTCAACAACGCCCTGTTTGCACGTTTCCGCAAGGTGTGCGATTCATTCTTCACGGCCAAGGCCGAATACTACCGCTCCGTGAAGGATGGTCTCGCAGCCAACCTTGCCAAAAAGATTGCCCTTTGCGAACAGGCCGAGGCTCTGCGCGACAGCACTGACTGGCGCAAGACTGCCGACCGCCTCGTGGCTCTGCAGAAGGAGTGGAAAACCATCGGCGCCGTAGCCAAGAAGCAAAGCGATGCCGTGTGGACCCGTTTCCAGAAGGCGTGCGACACATTCTTTGAGAACCGCAAGAAGAACCTCAGCGAAAGCCGCTCGGAAGAGCAGGAGAACCTGAAAGCCAAGCGGGAGATTATCGAAGCTCTAAAGGCCATTCCGGCCGATACCCCCCGTGCCGAGGCCATGGCCAAGGTGAAGGAGCTGCAGGCATCGTGGCAGCAGATAGGCCATGTGCCGTTCCGCGAGAAAGACAAGATCTATGATGAATACCGTGCGCTTTGTGATGCCTTCTACGCCCGTTCACGCCAGGAACGTTCCGGCATGAGCCGCTTCGAGGATGTGGTGAAGGAGATGGGCTCCGATGCCGCCAAACTGCGCCGCGAACGTGAGCGCATTGTCCGCGCCTACGAAATCAAGCGCAACGAGCTCAAGACGTATGAGAACAACCTCGGTTTCCTCTCGTCGAAGAGCAAGAGCGGCGACTCGATGATGCGTGAGATGGAACGCAGAATCCAGCGTATCAAGGACGATCTGAGCGCCATCGAGGACAAGCTCAAACTTATCGATTCTAAACTCTGACATCAGGCCTCGGCCTCCTGTCAGGGAAACCCATAAACTTAAAGGATAACTTTAACAGGATTCCACCAAATAGTAGGGTCGCGACCTGTCGCGACTGCAAACGGATATCTGCAGGTGAATCAAGCTAAAAGGGTTCACAGATTCCGCATGGTTGCAGTCGCGACAGGTCGCGACCCTACGTATGAAAGGACATTTGGTAAATAGAGTGAATTCTGCAGAGGACATATATGGGATTGCCAGATTGGGAGTCTTTTGTGCGGGCTGCTCGGTCGGGCGCAGTAAACAACAACGCTGTGTGTCGTGTTTTATATCGTGAAACCTAACTTCAAAAACGTAACACTATGAACACGAAAGAACAAGCGAATATCGATGTTGCTCAGGCGGCAGCTGCCGTAAGTGCCGATGCTGCACGTGTGAGCGTGGACGCCGCCCGTGAGGCAGCGAAGGAAGGAATGCAGTCGGCCGGCGTAAAAGTGCAGGATGCTGCAGCCCAGGCAAAAGAGAAGGCTGCCGACCTTGCCGCTCAGGCTAAGGAGAAGGCATCGGAATATGCCGAAGCAGCCAAAGAGAAGGGCTCCAACCTGATGGATGCCGCCAAGGAAAAGGGTGGCGACATCATGGACAAGGTGAAGGCTGCCGCCTCGAACGCGCTGGAGAACGGAGCCGATGCGCTCCATGGCCTCGCCGACAAACTTAAATGACACATCACTTTACTTAACCGCTAACCGGCCCTGCGGCGACTGTTCACACAGCAGCCATCGCAGGGCCGGTTTTATTTGGAAAAAGTTGCTATCTTTGTGCAGGGAGAAAAGGGGGATAATATGTAGGGACGTGCCTTTGGCACGTGAGACACGTGTGCATTTTCAGGTGCAATTAAAATATCCAATATTTATAATATCATGAGATTCAGCCTGCTACTTGCAATGTTTACAGCGGCCGCATCATCCCTTCTGGGAGAAACGTCGCGGCCGGTCGATTATGTGGATCCCGCCATAGGGAGCGAGGGGTTGGGGCGCGTGTTCATCGGACCGGCCACTCCCTTCGGGATGGTGCGTCCGGGCCCGGACTGCACTCCCGGCCCAAACAGCGGATGGCTGCCGATGCCCGTACGTGTCGACGGTTTCGCGCAGACACATGTGAGCGGCACCGGAGGGGGGCCGAAATACGGTAACATCCTCATCCAGCCGTTCTGCGGCAATCTGGATGCCACATCGCATTACGCGCAGAGAGCGTCCGAAACCATCGCCCCGGGCTATTACGCCACAGAATTCGAAGGGAGCGGTATACGCACCGAGATAACCACAACCGACAGGGCTTCGGTCTACCGATTCACATATCCTTCGGCATGTTCGCCGGCGCTGATGGTCGATGCCGGATTCTTTCTGGGCGAGACGCCTGTGCCCGATGCCCGCGAGGCGCAACAGTTCATCGGTTCGGAGATAGAGGTGCATGGCGATACAGCTGTGTCGGGCTATAGCCGCATACGCGGCGGCTGGAACAACGGGCGCGCCTATACGGTTTATTTCTATCTCACCGCCGACCGTCCATTTGCCTCGACCGCCACATGGAAGGGCGCTGAGATTATGGTAGGCGTGGCCCGGCAGCACGATACCGGCGAGAAAACCGGTGCACTGCTTGCATTCGCTCCGGGCACAACGGAGGTGAACGTGCGCGTGGGAATATCGTTCATCAGCGAACGCAAGGCCATGCAGAACCTGCAGGACTATACTGCGGGCAGGAGCTTCGACGCACTTTTAGAGGCAAACCGTGATGCATGGAACAAACTGCTGGAGCGGATTGAACTCGGTGCGGACACGCCCGTGAAGGAGAAACGGATGTTCTACACCGCGCTTTATCACACTATGCTCATGCCGTCCGACCGCACAGGCGAGAATCCGCTGTGGACCGATCCGGGTGTGCCATATTTCGATGATTTTTATGCCATATGGGACACATACCGCACCTCCTCGCCTCTGATAACACTGATAGCGCCCGACCGTGAACGCGACATAGTGAACTCGCTGATAAACATAGGGCTGCGCGACGGATTCATGCCCGATGCCCGCAGCGGCAACGCCAACGGACGCACCCAGGGCGGCTCGAACGCCGAGATTGTGCTGGCCGACGCCTATGTGAAGGGGCTGCAGGGGATTGATTACCGCAAGGCTCTGGATGCCATGCTCAAGGATGCTACCGCCGACCCCGGGGCCGCACATGAGGCGGAAGGACGCGGTGGTCTGAATGAATACCTGCGTCTGGGCTATGTGCCCCACGGAATTCCGCGTGCCGGCAACCGTACGGTGGAATATTCGCTGTGCGATTTTGCCATACATCAGGTGGCGGCAGGACTGGCGCGCGATTCAGCGGCGGTGCCGGGTGTGGACTATGCGGCCATTGCCGACCGCTATCTCGCCCAGAGCGGCAACTGGAAAAACCTGTGGCGGAAGGATTATGAGCACGACGGTTCGCGCGGATTCATCATGCCGCGCAGCGCCACCGGCGAGTGGCTTGATTCCATCCCCTTCGGCCGTGCCACTGTAGGCCGGGAGGATGCGGCCCCTGTGCCGGAATGGAAGTTCGCCTACAACCCCGTGATGTTCGAAGGCCCGTGGTACACCCCCTGGTGGAGCATGTTCTTCTATGAGGCATCGTCGTGGGAGTATTCGCTCAGCATGCCTCACGATGTGGAGGGGCTTATCGAGATGTGTGGCGGGAAGGAAGCGTTTGAAAAGCGCCTCGACACATTCTTCGACCACGGCCATTACAATGTGAACAACGAGCCGTCGTTCCTCACCCCATGCCTATATCACTGGATTGGACGCCCCGACCGTACAGCCGACCGCGTGCGCGAGATAGTTTCGGCCAATTTCAACGACACTCCGCGCGGCCTCCCCGGCAACGACGATTCCGGAGCCATGTCGTCGTGGCTTGCAATGCACATGATCGGGCTTTATCCCAATGCGGGTCATGATTACTATCTTATACATTCGCCGCTGGTGGAAAGCACCACGCTGCATCTGGCCAACGGCCGCGACTTCCGAATTGTGGCGGAGAACTTCGGCGAGAACAATTCTTACGTGCAGAAAATCCTGCTGAACGGCAAGCCTCACGAATCCACACGCCTGAGCCATGCCGACCTGATGGCCGGCGGCGAACTTCGCATGGTCATGGGCAAAAAGGGTGGAAACAGGAACCGCGCCGCCTCGATAGGCCGTTCGGCTGCCGACACATTCGAGTCAACTCCGCCGTTGGCCGCTCCGTCGGCCGATGCCGTAAGGGTGAAGGTGACCTACACGCTCCACGGGCAGAAACGCCGTTTTATCATGACATTCACGCCGGCCGAGAATGGAGGGTTGCTCCTCGACTGGACCATCGAGCGAAACCTGAAATGGTGGAAGGGCACCTACCGCATGAGCCGCGAGGCCCGCGAGGATGCCACACGCCTGTGCTATGTGATGCCTGAGGACGGCAACCATATCCAGGTGCCAGGCAATGCGCTCTTCGGCCTCGTTTCGGAGAAAACGCTGCACTCGTTGCTTACCGACGGGCATGCCGTAATCGACGGGCGCACCTATACGCTGGAGCCTTTGCGCCGCCAGTCGCCGCTCGGTGAGCTGCTTGTGGCCGTCAATCAGGAGAGCGGGTCGGTAATGGAGATTCTTAACCTCCCGTCGCTCCCGCTTGTGTGGAGCATGGAAGGCAACCCCGCCGAAATCAACTGGACCACCTCGCTCCCCGACTGATTCCTCTCCCCATTCACCTCGAAACATTCTTTTCCGCTATCCCCACCAACGCCACCGGGCACCTGGACTCACCACCTTTCCAGCCGCCCGGTGGCGTTTGATTTTGTCAATTGTGAAAATGATTTAGAATGACCGAAGGTGACAGTTCCATTTTAGAGAAGGCAAATAATTTTGTCCCTAAATCTTTTATTGATGCGCCGATATGATATAGAGTGTCATCAATAATCAGAAATCGGTCGTGAATTTTAGACGCACACTTCACCATAATGGAGGGGTACTGTCGGTTGTGTCGTTGTATATCCAATTTGAATGCTTCGGAGATATGTCGCGTATATATGGTTGCCTCGACACCGTGCTTCCTATTGTCGAGCTGTGTCAGGACGGTGTCGTCCACATAGTTGTCTATTGTGTGCCTCTGACCGATTTAACCCTGTAGCCGACTGAGATTATAACATCAAGGGAATAAAGCTTGACAGGTTTGTCTGAACGGGCAATGTGCAAAAAATGCACATTGCTTCTTTCTTCAAGCTCTTTCTCCTTGAAAATGTTATTGATATGGCGTGTGATTACAGTGCGGTCACGCTGAAACAACTCGGACATCTGCGCTTGATTGAGCCATACGGTCTCATTTTCAATCCTTACATCCAGTGAAAGAGTTGCATCCGGTTGATATACGATAATTTCGTTTTGCATTGAACCTCGGTTTAGGCTGACTAAGTTAGCAAAATATACGGAAATTCAGGGAATTGGAACCGAAATCTTTCGGAAGTGTCGTGCTCCGTGTCGTTGGTGTGTGGAGGGGAGCAAAAAAAAGGTGGCGGAGGGTGTTGTAAAAGGATTTTTATTAACTTTGCGGGCTGAAAACTTCCTGGGTGCGGTTTCAACCGGTTACATGCCAAAAAGTTTTTGCATCTGTCCCTCCAGTGGGGAGGAGCTATTGAACTGAGCGAACTCGGAAATAAACGTAATCACGAAATCCAAGACAATTAGTATAAATCAATCTTTAAAACGCGAATTAACAAAAGGTTATGTTTAAACATTCATCCAAAATGCTAATTCTCGCCCTGCTGTCGTGCGCATCGCCGTCAGCTTATGCCGGCGTAGTGTCGGCAGACGATGCAAGGCAGATGGCCGATGAATTTTTCAGTGCCAGCCGTAAAGGCGGATTAGCATCTGACAGAACTTTGGAGCTTGTCTACACCGCAGGCTCACCGTCGAAGCCGGTGTACTATGTGTTTAATGCGACAGATGGCAAGGGTTTTGTCATAGTATCGGCCGACGACTGCACTACCCCTGTGCTGGGCTATTCGTTCGAGAATCCCTATGTGGTGTCGAAGGTTCCGCCGGCAATGCGGTGGATGATGAGCGGGGTGGAAAAGGAGATAAAAGCCGCTTCCGGCCTGCAGAAAGCTCAGGCCGCGCCTCAGCGACGCATGGCAGTGCGTGCCGCTGCCGCCCGGTCGGCGCAGGAGACTGTGCTCGCCACTCCGGCATGGAGTCAGGAAGGGCCGTTCAACAACGATATTCCCGGACGTCCGCTCGTGGGATGTGTCGGAACGGCAATGGCTACCATAATGAAGTATCATAACTACCCGGCACAAGGGAGGGGCGATTTCGCTGGCGTCAGCTTCGATGTGTCCTACGACTGGGACAACATGCGGATGGACAATTACCGCTCGGGCTATACCGAGGCCGAAGCAGCAGCTGTGGCTCAGCTTGTCTACCATGCGGCAAAGAGTATCGACACCCAGTTCGGCATGTCGGGCTCAAGCGCCTATGAGGTGCGTGTGCCGGCTGCACTGACCAACTATTTCAATTATGATCCGGGCGTTTCCTATAAAAAACGCTCCGAAGTGACCACGCAGCAGGCTTGGGACAAGATTGTGAAGGATGAGATAGACGCCGGCCGTCCGGTGCTTTACTGCGGTCAGGATGTCACAGCCGGGCATGCCTTCGTGTGCGACGGATATAACGACGCCGGTTATTTCCATTTCAACTGGGGATGGGGCGGCCTGGCCGACGGTTTCTACCTGAGCACAGCTCTTAACCCAGTGGCGAGCACAAGCCATCAGTTCAATAATCTGAACACGATTATCTACAATATCAAGCCGTCCTCCGGCGAGAATGCCCGGTGGTCGACAATTCACATAACAGCCGACGGCGGTCAGGTCGGAATGGGTTCCGATCTCACGGCACTGGTACCCGGCAAGACCTTCACGGTGCGTGTGGGAAATATGAAGAATCTTTCCTACAGTGATTTCAGCGGCAAGATAGCTGTTGCCCTTTACAGTGCCGGCGGTGAGCTGAAAGGGCTGCTTAGCCAGGCTGCCGGCTTCAATCTGCAGTCGATGGCTACGCTCGGAGCGGGATATATCACTGTGTCAGGTTGCTCGCTCAAGGGCGATGTGACTGTTGCGGCAGGCGATGTGGTGCGAATGGCAACATCGGCCGACAATGGCAAAACCTGGCTGCCTGTGGCCGGCGAGCTGCTGACTGTGAATGAGATTGCAGCCGACCGTCCGTCGGCCGGATGCTTTGCCATAAAACTCCCCGCAGGTGTGGCCGGCGTGACCATGTCGGGCGAGGACAAGGTGGTGCGCGGCTGGGATTATTCGTTCACTGTCACGCCATCGAATCCTGATGAGGATGTGGTGACGGTGAAGGCAAACGGATATATGCTCACTCCGGTGAACGGCGTGAACTACACCATAGCCAACGTCCGCGAGGATCAGGAGGTAACGGTGCTCGTGCAGAAAGCTTCGGAAGTGAGGGAGAAACGCAGCATCTGGGTTGAAAATCCGGGCACGCTCGAGACACTTATTCCGGAATCGGAGACAGGCACCATAAAGGACCTGACCCTGTTCGGCTCGATCGACTCGCGCGATTTCGAGTTCATGCGCGCAAAAATGAAACTCACCCGAGTCGACATCTCGTCGGTCTATATCGCCGCCTACGGGTCGAATCAGGCGAATGCGCTGCCCAAGTCGGCATTCCAGGGTCAGGGACAGCTTACCGAGGTGGTTCTGCCCAACAACCTCAACCGCATCAACAATGCAGCCTTCCGCCAGTGCGGCATCACCTCAATCGTGATTCCGGCGGGAGTGAAGACGTATGAATATAATGTGTTTCTCAGTGCTTCGCATCTGCGCGACATATGGGTAGGCCGTGAAACCGCCGAGTTCATCAACTGGTGTGTGCTGTCAGGTACCAACAAAGCGGCCATCACGCTTCACGTTCCTAACGAGAAGGCTGTGGAAAACTACTCCAAAAAGGAGAACTGGAACGAGGTGGGAAAAATCATAGTTGACCCCATTCCGGCACGCACCGATTTCGCGTTCGCAGTGATGGAGCACAACGAAGTGAAATTCAACTCGGAGACCCCTGCCGGCCGCTATGGCCAAGGCACAAAAGTGAGGTTCACGGCGGAGCATATAGCCGACAACGACAACCGCATGGAGGTATATGCCAACAACACACGCCTGTATCCTGAGGCCGATGGCGCATACACCGTTACAATCAACGGCAACACGATTGTTCACTTCGGCCTTGTGGCACCGATGCCATGTGCCGTCTACGATTCTCCCTGGCAGCTCACCGACACGGGCGGCACCGTCGGTCTGCTCACCGATGCCGTGAATGTGATTCCCGGCCAGCAGTTCGACATCCGCGCCAACGCCCTCTACATACCGGCCGAGAACGCGCAGATGTTCTGGGCGGCTGTACTGACCGACAAGGACGGGAACATCAAGGAGTTCCTGTCGTCGCCTACGGTATCGTCCGGGGTGCATGGCGACGGTATCCGCATGACCATCAAATGCTGTGTGAAGGAGTCGACCGTACGCGAGGGGAACACCGTGCGTCTGGCCACCTCGTTCAACAACCGCACATGGGCGCTTGTGAAAGGGAAGAATGAGAATGTGGTCGATGCCCTTCCGGCACTTAACAACCAGACTCCGGTCTATAACATCCGCATCCCCGAGCTGCCCAACGCTGTGGTTTCGGGAGCCGTGGCAACGGCAGTGCGCGGACGCGACATCAACCTGCGCATCGTGCCCCGTTCGGCTTCTGACTTCATTGATGTGACCCTCAACGGCGAGACCCTTATGGAGGGTGGAAAATCGTTCAGCTATTCGTTCATTGCCAAGCAGGACATGGATTTTGATGTGAAGGTGTATCCACCGGTGCGCCTGTCCGACGCCACCATCGTGCTTGAAGAGGGACAGCACCTCTTCAACGGCGATTATGGCCCTGAGGATGAGGAGATACGTCTGAAACTTTGGAATATACAGAAGCTTACCATCAAGGGCGATCTGGACTATACGGACTTCAGCCTGTTCCGCAACAATCCGAACATTGCGGCCTCGTTGAAATATCTCGACCTGTCGGAGGCGCGTATCGTGGCCGATCGCAGCATGGCCGACCTCTTCCCGGAGAACTCGTTCCCCGCATATGCCTTCTGCAAAAGCAGCAACAGCAATCAGGTGGTGGGTCTCGAGCAGATCATCCTTCCCCCCACTGTCCGTATGATCGACAACGGCGCGTTCTTCAACTGCCGCCGCCTCCGTGAGCTTGAGCTTCCGGCCGACCTTTACAATTACGACAAGGTGAAGACTCCGTCGGGCGGGTGGAAATACACCGGTGGCCTGCAGACCGATTGCTTCAAGGGCTGCACTTCGCTCACCACCCTGTATGTGCCGTGTGTGCCTAAGAACGGCAACCAGGTGGCGCATATACAATACTCCTCCTCGGCCACAAACAATCTCGGCCTCGGTGACTGCACCAAGGTGACGGTTGTGGTCAAGCCGGAATATCTTGAAGCCTACAAGACCCCCATGGACGGCGGATATTTCGACGCTACCAACGGATGGGAACGCTATAAATTCAATATCGTAGGTGAGAACCCGGTCTACACGCTGGAATACAGCACCTCGAGATGCTTCGTTGCCGACGGTGCGCTTGACAACGGCACAGTGTCGTTCCTTGGCGACAATGTCGCTCTGGAGTCGATTGACATGAGCGGCAAGCTTTTTGTGGGAGTGCATGCAGCCGAAGCGGCACGTCCCGAAGGTACGGACGCCTATCGTGAGGCACAGAAGAGCAGAATCTACGACAATGGCAAACTCCTGCCGCCCGATGCCCTTAACGCCGACGGCTCGCTGGCCGTAACCTACTGGAATCCCAACAAACATGCCGATAAGAGCGGCAATCATGCCGTCGATGTGGTATATCTCTATGATGTGGTGTTCAAATGCGCTTCCGATCTGTTCTCGGTTGAACTCGAGGCTCTCCGTAACAATGAGGCTTCCGAAGGCGATGCGGCCACAGAATTCGAGGTGTGGAACACATCCGACCGGTTGTCGCCCGTGCTGGAGAACGTGAAGGAGAATTCGGAGGTGCGCTTCCGTGTAGGGCTGTCGGATCTGCGCGAGGAGAACGTAGAGGCAAAAGTCAAGATCGGCAAGCAGGTGGTGTTGCCCGACGAGGAGGGTTACTATACCGTCAGCGTTACGGATGAGGACGAGACCGTTGAAATCTTCGCTGTACCTCTAAACGGAGCCACACTCAATCCGGCTGAAATCACTTCGATTGAAGCCAAGGAGGCTGTGGGCATCACATCCATATCGCTTGAAGGCGATGTGACACCCGAGATGCTTGCCACCGTGACAGAATCGTTCAGCACGCTCGAGGAGCTTGACTTGTCGGAGATGACAGGCGATGTGCCTGCCGGGGCGTTTGCCGGAATGTCGTCGCTCACCACAGTGACCCTTCCGGATGTCGATGCTATCGGAGCCGAAACTTTCAGGGATTGCGATAATCTTACCACGGTCACCGTGCCCGAATCGGTGTCGGTAATCGGCGATGCCGCATTCAGCGGTTGCTCTGCGTTGTCGACAATCACATTAACCGGCATTGACGCAATCGGTGACGGGGCGTTCAGCGGTTGCGACAACCTCACATCCATCAATCTTAACGGCGCCACCGAAACAGCTGCGCCTCAGCGCGTGCCCGGAGCCTCCGGGGCATCGGCATTCAGCGGCAAAGCCTTCGATGGGGTCAACCCCAACTGCCTGGTGATACTCGGCGACGGGGTGGCTGTGCCCGCTGCACCGGCCAATTACATTGTCACCACTGTCGGCACCGTGACAGAGGAGATTGAAGGCGAACTGGTGAACCGTCAGGGACGCATCTATACCTCAGCTGCCGATATAAACTTCCGCAGCGGCTATCCTCTGGCCATTGCCAACAAGTTCTCTCTGGCCGAGGGTGCTTCGGTTTCGCTGACCACCGGGGCGCGTACCGCCGATGGCAACGGCAACTGGTCGTCGCTGGTGGTTCCGTTCGATGTGGAAACTGTGAAGCTGGCTGCCGACGGCACATCTCTGTCGCCGTCGTCGCGCTGGGATGAGGACACCGATGCCGGGAAGTATGCCGTGATAGCTTTCAATACCGAAAAGAATCTGTTCATGCGCCAGGCTGCCGTCATGGCCAACCATCCATGTCTGCTGCGTGTGAGCGCGCCGGATCAGGATGTGTGCCTGTCGGCCCGGAACATAACGGTTCCGGCCACTCCCGCAAGCATGGCCGTTGCAGGCCCGGACTATACGCTTGCGGCTGCATATGGCAATCTGGAGGCTCCCAGAGAATCCACATATCTGCTGAATGAGGCCGGCACTGCATTTGAACCCGCCGAGGCCGGGGATGATGACGCTCAGGCCGTGGTGTGTGTGAATCCGTTCACGGTCTACGCCATCTGTACAAGCGGAGCCTCCTCCATCGGCATCGATCTGGGTGAGGATTCGTGGTCGGGCGTAGATGCGCCCTCGTCGCCCTCTGCACTTACATTCGGTCGTGAGGGAGATTCGCTTGTGATAAACGCTCCCGAGGCGTTCACTGCCGCAATCTACCGTCCCGACGGGACATGTGCAGGCACAATCCGCCTGTCGGCCGGACGCAATGTGGTTGACAATCTGCCTCGTGGAGTCTATATCATTGAAGGGATGAAAGTATTGATGTAATCCCGTCAGGAAAACCTAAGCTCTGACACGGGCCGGGAGCCGCAATGCAGCGGTTTCCGGCCCGTGGTGTTTTGGGTCGATTTCATTGTACGCACGTATATTGTGGTAAAGGAATATTCTGCGTAAATTTACCGGAACGAGTAAGGGCAGACTTACCGACTGGGTCGGTATCGCTATTCGGTCGGCGAATGATACGGTCGGCACTCACGGGGCGGTTCTGCATGAAACAACAGCGATAATCATAACGTTATTATACATATGAATCTGACTATTAAATTTCACCGTCGGCCGGCTATAATGCTGGCGATGGCTGCAACATTGATTATGACAGCACAGGAAAGAAAACTTCCGGCACCCTCGTTCAGCGGAGGCATGCCGATGAATGAGGTGGTGGCAAACCGCCACAGCGTGCGCGAATTTGATGCCACACGCGAAATCAGTGATTCCACGCTCGGACAGTTACTTTGGATGACGGCAGGGGTTAACCGCCCCGATGCTGCACCGGGCCGCTTTGGCGTTGCTGCCAACCGCAGCAATCCTACCGCGCGCAACTGGCAGGAGATCCGGGTATTTGTTTTCGATAAAAAAGGTGTGTGGGAGTACCAGCCTGCGTCGCATTCGCTTTCGCTCGCCAAGGAGGGTGACCACCGCAGTCTCATCGCCGGCACCAAGGAGTTTTCGCAGGACTTCGTTCTCGAAGCGCCGGTTTCCGTGCTTTTCGTGGCCGACATGTCGGAACTTCCGGAAGGCGAGCAGGTAAAGGCCATGGCCCTTGTGGATGCCGGCATCGCCTGTGAAAACCTCACTCTCGGCTGCACCTCGGAAGGTATCGCCACCGTTCCCCGCGCCAC
The DNA here is from genome assembly GCA_900540205.1 of uncultured Porphyromonadaceae bacterium. Classification (GTDB taxonomy): domain Bacteria; phylum Bacteroidota; class Bacteroidia; order Bacteroidales; family Muribaculaceae; genus UBA7173. The sequence goes on from UQER01000022.1 coordinate 37,473, forward strand.
CATGGATGCCGCGGCCATCTCCGCCCTCCTCGGCCTCTCCTCCCGCCAGCTCCCCCTAATGAACAACCCCCTCGGCTACGCCAAATAGCCCCATCCACCATCACCAAAATAGGATTGCACCATTTGGTGATGTAGGGGCGCACGCCTCCGTATCCGGATGGTATCGCCGGAGGTGATATGCTGTTGTGAACCCCACGAAAGCTCAGCGCATCGTGGGGTGAGTGGTGTAGAGTGTGCGGCGCACCTCGTAGAGGTAGCGGCCGTGCGTCCCTACTTTTGGTGGCAACAGTCATTCGGACTTGATGCCGGCGTTGCGGCTTGAGTGGTGATTTGTGCGCATTGCCAGAGTTATCGCTTCGCCAACCAGGGCGATGTCCGCCAGAAGGTAATGACGGTTGTTGCCCCATAGGATGGTGTGGCCGGCTATTTCGGCTGTTTTCAGCAATCCGTTGCGGAAATTATTGTCACCGAAATATGTCGCACTCCCGATGGCGAATGCCGTGCCGCTGGGACTGAGATTAAGGATTATTGGGCCTGCATCAATGTCCATACCGAGCCAACACGAACGGTCGTGGTATTCCTTGATGCTATACATTTTGTTTGGAACCACGACGATAGAGGTAGAAATTTTTATACACCTCTCTATAGTTATTTTTAGGGCCTTCTTTCACCCAAAACGTTATAGTCCCGCTTTCACTCCACGTTACATTGAACTTCCTCTTCTTGTCTTTATATTCTACCTCATCAAAATAAGCAGTAACATACCCACTTCCTTCCCCATAAGTAGGAGAAACCCTTAAACCTGTTATATTTCCAGAAATGGAAATGATGTATTCTTGATTGCATTCGAAATACATTTGAATAGAGCCGGCCTCAGGGGGAATATTTAAAGATGCCCAGCTTACATATTTAAAATAATATTCTTCTTCAGGTTCTTCAGGCTCCGTTTGGGATGTGCCTGAATTATGGCTTTTGTTGTTTCCTTGGATGCTACTGTCAGTCGGGAGTTTAGGCTCTTCAGTATTACAAGAAAAAAACAAGCCCATAAACAAGATTAAATAGGTGCAATTATATCGTTTCATACGTAGAAAAATTGTAATAATACGGGAAAATAGTACAGGAATTTCTTTGACGAGCGTTAGAAATGAAAATTTTATAAATCCGTAGTATCTTCCATGCAAGCTTGCTTGTATATTCGTGCAGTTTCTTCGTCGGCTACTTGGAGTATTAATTCCAGCTCCACGTCAAAAGCTTCTTTTGAATATGCTTTTCCTTCAATGTTTCTGGCTAGCCAAAAGGCAATTCGTCCATCCGGACGTATGCACCCCGGTACTGCCGATTTGACATTATAATTGTTCATTGCTATTATTCCATTGTTTATACTTTCAATAGGCAATCTTGTTTCGGGCAGACACACTATATGAAACATATTTTTATTGTTGTTGAGATCAACGTGCACAGAAAGGTTTTCGTGATTGCCGTGAAAGTTGAGAGCATATGATAAAGTTGAATCTTCATGTGTGTATGCTTTATAGTGCCATTGGTTATTATCAAAATATGTTTTGATCATATCCTCCATGCTAAAATCGTTATCAGCCGGTTTTGTTACTTCAATAGATTTTTTTTGATGGAAGCATGAAGATAACATCAGGATTAAAATTATCACCGCGATGATAAGTGTGGAGGCGTTGGTAAGTAGGCTTATTAAGTGCATGATATTTGTGTTCATTAAAGTTTATTATTAAGGTAGATAATATTAGTATGGCATCGGGTTTTAATCCTGGAGGAAGCTGTCGATGTAGACTTCGGTGGTAACGGGAAGAGCTGTCTCTGATACTACGAACTTGCCCACCTCCATGTTCCTGAACCAATCTTCAAGGACGGGGATAAGCTTGTTACGCTGTTGAGCATCGTATGGGTTGACTTCAAGCATGAGCACTTCAAGGTTCTGCAGGCCTTCACGTCTGACGATCAAAGAGGAGTTGGCTATAGCTAATGTCTGCGGCAAGGCGTATGAATATGCAGTGCCTTCCTTTATTTTGTTGCCAGTGTGATAGAGGTAACCATCGGTAAGAATAACGAGTATGTTGCGGTAGCCTTTGCGCATGCACAACTTGTCAACTTCGCCATTGCTGAAAAATCCCCAGATGTCGCTGCCTACCCATTGGTGGTCGGAGATGGCATCGGAGTATATCTGCGTCAGATTGTTCTGAAAGCGTGATTTCATCTCCATAAGCTCAACTTTTTTCTGTTTCAGTTCAGTTTTGGCAAGGTCCACATTCAGCCCTCGCGCAAGCTGAGCTATCTGGCTATTGTTTGGTGCCGGATAGAAAAATACCTGAAAGTGGTTTGTGCTGTTGATGATTTTACCGCTGTCGATGCAATGCTTTACAAACAAATCTACGAGGTGGTCGATTATCGCGATGTCTCGATCCATCTGGGATGGAGTTAAATCTCGCATGAGTCTGTCGGACAGGTCAAGATATACAGAAATGTTAAGTGGCATGGGTTCTGTTGTCTCTCCAGATTCAGTTGCGGATTCATTGTCTCCGGATTTTGGACCTCCACATGTTAATAATAAGGTCAATCCGGATATGACAATTGCTATGAGCGTGATTATAAGTGCTGTCTTTTTCATGAGATATTTTAGTTTAGAAGTTCTTGTATTGTTGTGTTATATATTCTGATGGCTTCGTCCTGTTCGGGCTTAGGACGGTTCAACCCGTTCATCATGGTCATCCAGCCGGAGAAGAATTCAGACATGGCGGCTTTTATAATCTGTGAGTCATAATGCACGGTCAGGGTCATCTCCTTGGAGATGGCCTGTTTGCGGTTCTGCAAGGTGCCGAGTTTTACCTTATGGTCAGCTATACGCTGGTTTTCCTGTGAAATGAGTTCTTTTTTATCCTGAATCTTTTCCTCGAGTTTTTCTATTTCCTTACGGTTCGAACGCAGTTCCTCATATGCGGTCATTACCATGTCGAACACTATGCCCCATATAAGATATACTATGAATCCACAAAAGATTACAGCCCACACATTGATGTCCCGTATGGCAATGCCGAGGCTAAATTCAGGAATATCACCCAGTTTTGTCAGAGCTTCGATATCGTAGATTTTCTTGGCAATTAGATAGGCAAGAATACAGTCGAATATAAAAGTGATTGCAAGTACGCTCCCGGCTTTCAAGAATCTTGTCCAACTTTTTTGCTGCATGAAAAAGTGTAATCCATATCCCAGCCCCATGAAGATAATCGGAGCACATAATATGAACATCAGTTCACCGAAGCCCTCCGTTAACGCGTGCGGTATAGCTTGTGAATCAAACATTTCTGCACCGATAGTGATATTACCAGTGGAAAATACCTTGAAAAAAGCAGAGTAGAAGGTGGAACTGTAGAAAATAAACAGATATAGGGTAAGAATGCAGAGGATGACTAATCCGACAGTCAGCTTTGCTTTTGCCATTTTATTTATCTCTCCATGCTGCGCTTTTGCGTCTGACAATTTTTCCTTTAGTTCGTCGATAGTGTCGTTAAGGATATTTATGCGGTTTTCTGCTTTGCCTATTTCAGCTTCATTGTGGGTAATCTCGTTTTCGGTATCTTCAAGACGCGCAGCCAGTTCTTTCTTGTGACGTTGTTGAAGTTGGACATCGGCTATTTGGCGCTGTTTCTCAGAATTATAAACTCTTGGTAAAAAAGCGCTGAGGGCAGGCAGAGATGCCGTCACCTTTCCGCAAATGCGGGTGCCGTAATAAACATAGGTTTCGTCCTGTAACTTGACATCAGGGCTTAACTGTGTGATTGGTTTTGAAGTGGGAGAGGCAACCGGTTTGGTCTGGAAAAGGGCTGCCACATTGTCAAAAATATCCATAGTTATTGATTATGCTGTGATGCGCATTAAAATGCTGTTGATACTTTTTCCTTCTTTTACTGAGTCGAACATGTAGTCTGCTATAGCATTGATATTTTCTTCGGCAAAATTCATTTTCCTGATATACCGCTTCATAAGATCTATTTCGGTATTGTCGATTTCACCATCGGCATAGGCTATCTGTGCCATATTGTACAAGAATCGGATTTTATCACTCAGTTCCGTAGGCATGATAAAGGATGTGCCTGCATCGCGCACGGTGGCTGTAATTTCTTCCTGCGTCAGGCCGTATTGTTCGGTGCCGATACGATAAAGGGTCTCGAGTTCGCGGGCGTCAATTATTCCGTCAGCGAGAACCATGCAGTAGAGGCTTAAAAACTGCGATTTCATTATTGCATCCATAAAAACGGGGCACGCTTCTCATCCTCCGTTGAAGCAGTATAAGCATGGACATAAAAAAGGTGTGAGGAATGTACTTGCTTTATCTCATTATCAGGTCTTGGCGTACCCATGCGATAGATAAAGCAATAGCCCCACACCGTTATTGCATATAATCTGCCATTCACGGCAGGGTATAGGCAACCGATGCAGGTGCCATTGCAAATCATCTTCATCGCATTAAGAAACCGCCAAGTTTGATAATAGAAGATAATTTCAATAACACCTTTTGAAAAATGTGTGTTCAGGTGCACAACTCTATGTGACACTGAACTTTCGCAAATTTACAAAAAAATGTCATTGTGGGGCACTGATATAAGATGTTTTTAATGAAAAATGTAAAGGACCTGCTGAGAAATACTATTGATAATCTCGGATGTGTGTTGATGGGTGATATAATGATGGTGTTTTGTGGTTTTCACGGCAGCTACCTCTTCGAGGTGCGGACTGTTGGCTTGTCTGTACCCCATGATGCGCGATGCACAATGCACAATGCACGATGCACAATGCACGATGGGCGATGCATGGTGCAAGATAGGCTAACATCAAGCTATCGCCTCCGGCGAAAGCATACGGGAAATGGGGGATTAGTTGGAGGGGACGGGGGTGGAGAGGGGGTTGGGGATGTGGAAGGTGGTGAGGGTGGGGTTGTTGGAGTTGGCCACGTGGATTTCGAGGGCGCGGCATGTCTGCACTTTCCAGAGCTCGGAGACGTCGAAGGCGGCGTAGTAGCGGCGGCTGAAGTTGGGCGACGTGTCGTTGCGGCGGTGATAAAGGTAGGCCTGTGGCACTTCATCTGTAGCGGTGGCGTCGTCAATCACGAGCGAGAACTGTCGCGGCTCGGTGGAGTAGGGGAGGTTGAGCTGCATGCAGATCCAGCCTCCGGCTCGCCAGAGGCTTGTGAGCCAAACGGGGTCGAGGTTCCAGCCGGCAAGGCTTTCGGTGCTGCCGTGTTTGAGGCGGCTGTTGGTGACGCGGCCGCATGCCTGCACCTGAACGGGGCCTGAGGTGTAGGGGGCGCGTCCGTCGGTCATGGTGTATCCGAGAAACACGCAGTTGCCCGGCTCGGTCGAGGCGGGGACGTAGCCTGCGGCGGTGAGCACAGCGGGCTCGTCGGCGTCAGGACGGTAGACGGAAAATGTGGTCCCCTCGGCCGATACGGCGGTGACTTCCGCAATGTCGTAGAGCGTGGGGAGATGCACTTCGTCGGCATCGGAATCGGAGCACGCTGTGGCAAGTGCGGCTGTGGCGGCAATGAGCAGCCATGTGGCCTTGTGTCGGATAGTTGAGAGGATGTCAGGCATTTTCGGTGTGTGGTGAAGCTGGAGTGGCGGTGGAGGAAGAGGTTATGGAGGTGACAAGGCCGTCGGCCATGTGGACAATGCGGTCGCAGTCGGCTGCGAGCGATTCGTCGTGGGTGACGATGACGAATGTCTGCCCCATGTCGCGCCGCAGGTCGAAGAACAGGCGGTGGAGCTCGGCGCGGTTGTGGCTGTCGAGACTGCCCGAGGGTTCGTCGGCAAGCACCACGGCCGGACGGTTGATGAGTGCGCGGGCCACTGCCGCACGCTGCTGTTCGCCGCCTGAAAGTTGCGCAGGGCGGTGCGAGGAGCGGTCGGAAAGTCCGAGATAGTCAATGAGTTTTGCTGCCTCGGCAAAAGCTTCCGAGCGGCGTCGGCCCCCTATCAGCGCGGGCATGGCCACGTTTTCGAGCAGTGTGAACTCGGGCAGGAGCTGATGGAACTGAAACACGAAGCCGATGGAGGCGTTGCGGAAGCGCGCGAGCCGCGCGGACGAGAGTGCGCCGACATCCGTGCCGTCGTAGACCACCGAGCCGGAGGTGGGGCGGTCGAGCGTGCCCATAATCTGGAGCAGGGTGGTTTTGCCTGCTCCGCTTGGGCCGACGATGCTCACAATCTCCCCTTTGTGGATGGTGAGGTCAACGCCGCGTATCACTTCAAGCGCGCCGAAGCTGCGGTGTATGTCTTTCAGTTCTATCATCAGGAAATGGTGGACGTGGGAGGGAGGGGTCAGTCGAGCTGTTCCGAAAGTGCGGCAATGGCGCGGTCGGCACGCACGCGGCGGTAGATTATGTCGTAGACGGTGTCGGCTATCGGCATGGCCACTTCGTAGCGCTGGTTGATTTCATGGATACACTTCGCGCCGTAGTATCCTTCGGCGGTTTGCTCCATCTCCATCTTCGCGGCGTTAACCGAGTAGCCCTTTCCGATCATGGAACCGAAATTGTGGTTGCGGCTGAAACGGCTGTAGGAGGTTACAAGGAGGTCGCCGAGATAGACGCTGTCGCAGATGTGGCGCGGACGAGGATTGACTGCATCGAGGAAATGCTCCATCTCGCGGATGGCGTTCGACACCAGCATGGCCAGGAAGTTGTCGCCTTTCTTGAGGCCGTGCACAATGCCTGCGGCGATGGCGTAGACGTTTTTGAGCACTCCGGCATATTCCACACCGTCAACGTCGGTGGTGGGGATGGCGTGGCTGTTTTTGGAGCCGCACAGAGCCAGTCCGAACCGCTTTGCGGCGGATATGTCCTTGCATCCGATGGTGAGGTAGGAGGGGCGGTCGAGGGCCACCTCTTCGGCGTGGCAGGGGCCGCTCACCACCAGCAGGCGGTTGTCGGCCACATGGAATTTATCGCGCATGTAGTCGGTGACAAGCATGTTCTCGTCGGGCACGATGCCTTTCACGGCGGAGACGACGAATTTCTTGCTTATATCGACATTAAGTTTTTCGAGATGGCTCTTGAAGTAGGGCGACGGCATGACGAGCATGAGAGTGTCGGCCTGCTGGGCCACGTAGTTTATGTCTGACGAAAACTCTATGCGCTGCACGTCGAACTGCACGTCTGTCAGATAGGCCGGGTTGTGCCCCAGACGCTGAAATTCCTCTATGCGGTCGTCTCGGCGCATGTACCACATGATTGTGTCGCGGTTGCGCAGCAGCAGCTTGGCAAGGGCCGTGGCCCAGCTACCGCCGCCCATCACGGCCACGCGTCCGGGAAAATCTTTCGGTAACATAAGTAACTGTTCAAAATTATTTTATATTAACCGGTCTTTTTATTTTAATGTTTCTTCGGCGAAATTTTTGAATCTTTTCCTCTCTTCATCAGTCGTGTAGCTCGCTACACTCCCTCTTCATC
>UQER01000023.1 GCA_900540205.1 uncultured Porphyromonadaceae bacterium
CAATATTCTGTTTAATCCATTTGAAGAAAACTTCTATATCCCAGCGATGGCGGTAGAGATTGGATATCACCAAGGCGCTGACCTCAAAGTTGTTGGATATGAAATCCACAATTGTGTCATTGTCCGGGTCATATACCCGTACAAACCGCATGTCATCAGGATAGAGTTTACTCGACTTATATCCGGTGACCCGAATCCGGGAGTCTTCTATGATGCCGGACTTTGCATCGGGGATTTCCATTTGCTCGATGGTCATGAACTTCATGTTCTCTTTCGGACGAGATACCCAGAATGCCTGTGTCTGATGGAATCTGAATAAAGCCTTGAAGTCGACATAAGCCTTGTCCATCACATAGAAAGCGAATGGTTCCGGCGACAGCATGTCAAGTTCGTTGCTGTCATGCCATTTCCCATCGGTGATATGGATGTTGGCCGGTATGCTTCCACGCAAATCAAGCAATGTGTGCACCTTTACAGCGCCTTTGCTGTATTTGCCCAATGCCCATGCCGCAAGCTTTATGCTGGTTGATATGGTTGTAGAGTCCAAAGCATATATTACGTTGTCTATGGTTATGTCGGACAGTTTAGTCTTTGAATACATGGGTCTTACCAGTCCTATGAGATAAATGCCCAGCCCTTCAAAAATTCGATAGTCACGACTTTCGTTAGCCCGCGACAATGATGTGTGGTTGACCGTTTTTCGAAAACCGAGATGATATAGCATTTTTGAATGAGCCTCCAGACATAGACAGATGTCTCGTAGCGAATCACAGCCTGTCAGCTGTCCGAAGAGCAGATGAAGGAGGTGATTGTAACTGTTGAGATTCTTTACATGCCAGTCTCCTTTATACAGCTTTACAAGCTTATCGAACTGATAGCGCGGTATAAATTCGATGACCTGTGAAAAAACATACTTACCCTGATTCATAATCTTGATGTTTGGGGACAACAAGACTAATAAATCAATTTCAAATCAAAAAATCAATGTTCTCTTGTATTTAACTAAATACTAATATTTTAATAACAGTGGTTAGATTTTTATCGCACCACTACTAATCCGATATTATGATTCCGCATAATCAGGTTTGCCCCATATAGTTACATTAATCGACGGTATCATGGCGACGTACTCTTTTGGGTATGAGTTTGTTTATTTCACGCAGGGGCATTGGCGTCACTGGCAATTCCGGCAGCACTTCAGCCATACGGGATTCCATCCCCACTTGCCGCAGCAGTGCTATGAAATTGCTCAGCGATATATTTGGATGCTTGCCTTGCTCAAAACGGCAGATGGTGGTATAACTGACACCTGACTTCTCAGCTAATTCCCGCTGGCTTAATCTCGCGGCCAGACGATATTCCTTCATCCGCCTGGCAAGCAGCTGGAGAATGTCATAATTCGATTTATAATCCAAATCAATCATATTTCTTTATATGGGTACTTATACCGCAAATGTATACATAAATACCCATATATGCAAATATTATTAGCTTGCATTCCGGGCAATCGCAATCAAAGATATTAAGCAAACAAAAGACTCAAAATAAGCGCTACATCTGCTGCAAAGCAAAAGGCCGCTTGACCCATTGTGGGGTCAGCGGCCTTGTTGGTATCATCTGTGGGTGTGCTGTCAGCGGCAGGCAGGAGGGAGGGCGGACTGCACAGCCTCGAACGAGCGGGCTATCACGCGGTTGCGGTCGGCTTCGTCGCGGGGTGCTTCGATGGGACGGTGAATCGTTAGCCGTATCACACCCGGACGGGGTATGAACGTGGTGCGCGGCATCACAAAGAAAGCACCGTCGATTGTGACCGGCACAACAGGAAGCCCGAATTCCAGCGACAGCTGATACGCCCCCTTATGGAACGCCCCCATACGCCCGGTGAACGTACGCGAGCCTTCGGGAAACACCACCAGCGACATCCCCCCTTTCAGCGTATGCTCGGCATGCTCCATGGTGCGGCGCACGGCCGAGGGGCTTGAATTGTCGACAAAGATATGTCCGGCCGCCGCACATGCGGGTCCGATCACCGGGAACCGCCGCAACCCTTTTTTCATCATCCACTTGAAGTTGTGGTTCAGATAGCCGTAGATTGCGAAAATGTCGTAGGCTCCCTGGTGATTGGCCACAAATACGTAGCTCGTGGTGGCCGAGATATTCTCCCGTCCGCTCACCGTCACCTTCACCAACGTAAGGGCGAGGCACACGCGCGCCCAGATGTGCGCAGGCCAGTAGCCCCAGCGTCGGCCTCCGTCCACCATACTGCCCAGCATCGTCAGGACGCCGGCGAGCACAGTTGCCACCACCACCAGAGGGGCGGCTATGAAGAGAAGGTACAATCGGTAGAGAGCGGTAAGAATCATTTTGTCAGGAGGGGGTCAAGAGGTAACAGTATAATGTCGGGAAAATCCCATAGGATTATGAAATCCTATGGGATAATGTCTGGAAGAAGGTAATTGTTCAAAGGAATATGGATGATTCCGGCAGCTTACCATGCGAACATGGGGCGCTCCGACATCATTTCGTTCACTTTCTCGCGTACGGAAGCGATCACAGCAGGATTCTCGGGACTGGAGAGCACGGTGTCGATCATCTCTACGATGGGACCCATCTCGTCCTCTTTCAGGCCGCGGGTAGTGATGGCGGGGGTGCCGAGACGGATACCGGAGGTGAGGAAAGGCGAACGGCTGTCGAAGGGAACCATGTTTTTGTTGGCAGTGATGTCGGCCTCCACAAGCACGCGTTCAGCCACCTTACCTGTAAGTTCGGGGAACTTGGTGCGAAGGTCAATGAGCATGCAGTGGTTGTCTGTGCCGCCCGAAATCACCTTGTAGCCCTTGTCGGCCATAGCCTTGGCCATGGCTGCGGAGTTTTTCTTCACCTGATTCTGGTATTCCTTATACTCGGGAGTGAGAGCTTCGCCGAAAGCCACTGCCTTGGCCGCAATCACATGCTCCAGCGGGCCGCCCTGAACGCCGGGGAACACGGCGGAATCGAGCAGCGACGACATTTTGCGCACTTCGCCCTTCTTGGTTGTCTTACCCCAGGGATTGTCGAAGTCCTTGCCCATGAGAATCACGCCGCCGCGCGGACCGCGGAGGGTCTTGTGGGTTGTGGAGGTGACGATATGCGCGTATTTCAGAGGATTGTCGAGCAGTCCGGCGGCAATCAGACCGGCGGGGTGAGCCATGTCGACCATGAAGATGGCGCCTACCTCATCGGCAATCTGACGCATGCGGGCATAATCCCATTCACGCGAATAGGCGCTCGCGCCGCCCACAATCAGCTTGGGATGTGTGCGGTGGGCTATTTCGGCCATCTCGTCGTAATCAACGAGGCCGGTGTCCTCCTTCACATTGTAACCTACGGCATTGAACACAAGGCCCGAGAAATTAACAGGGCTTCCGTGGCTCAGGTGACCGCCGTGATCCAGGTTCATACCCATGAAAGTGTCGCCCGGACGGAGCACCGACATGAACACCGACATGTTGGCCTGCGCGCCCGAGTGGGGCTGCACATTGGCGTACTCGGCATTGAAGATAGCCTTCAGACGGTCGATGGCGAGGTTTTCGGCCTCGTCCACCACCTGGCAGCCGCCATAGTAGCGGTGGCCGGGATAGCCTTCGGCATACTTGTTGGTAAGGCATGAGCCCATGGCTTCCATCACCTGCGGCGAAACGAAGTTCTCCGAGGCAATGAGTTCGATACCTTTCTGCTGGCGCTGATGTTCACGCTCGATGATGTCGAAAATTTTTTGGTCGCGTTGCATGAATGAAAATATGTTTGTGATAAAAACTGATTTTAACTGCTATGGTGAGATTGGAACTGTCAACGGAGCATGCCTCCGAGGGTATCCCCGTCAGTCCTTGGCGTCAGACTTCTTCATTACCGAGAAGCCAAAACGCCCGATGGCATCGCCTTGGGTATAATAGTGCCCGTGGATGTAGTTCAGCAGACCCGCGTCCTCCAGGCGGAATGCATCGGTCTCTGCATCGAACAGTGCCTCGTCGGCCAGCACATTCACCACTTCGGCAAGAAACATGTGGTGGCTCCCCAACGGTATCACCTGACGCACCACGCATTCCAGCGACAGCGGAGACTCCTCGACATACGGACATTCCACCGCCACACCTGCATGAGGTGTGAGGCCGGTTTCCTTCCATTTGTCGTAATCACGACCGGAGCGCACGCCCACCCAGTCGGTGGCACGCGCCATGTCGGCCGTGGTGAGATTGATGGTGAACTGCATGTTGGCCCTGATGAAGTCGTAGGAATAACGCTCGGGGCGCACGGAGATGTAGACCATGGCCGGATTGGTGCAAGTCACTCCCGTCCATGCCACCGTGAGCATGTTGGAGTGTTCGGGCGAATCGCCGCAGGTCACAATCACCGCCGGAAGCGGATAGACCATCGTGCCCGGTTTGAGATTTCTCTTCTCTTTGGCCATGATTCAGGAATTTGGTGTCGGGATTATCTGTAACGGAGATTTATCGGTGTGAGACACAGGGGGCACGATACGGCTCAGAGATTGGCCTTGTCGTTGGCCACGGTGTGGTTGCAGTAATGGCAGCGGATGTAGCCCGGCTTGTCATCAACAGCCTCGAACACCGTTTCCATCGGTTCGTTGTTGGTGATGCACTTGGGATTGCCGCACTTCACTATGCCGCGGATTGAACGCGGCAACTCCACCTGCCGCTTCTCCACCACCTCATAGTCACGGATAATGTTCACCACGGCTGTGGGGGCGATAAGGGCAATGCGGTTGAGGTCGGCCTCGGGGAAAAAGGTGTCGGCCACCTTGATTATCCCCTTTTTGCCCAGTTTGCCGCTTTTGAGATTGTTACCGATGGTGAGCTGATGCTGCATGTCGGCGAGGCCGAGAATCTTGACGCACTTGAACAGCGCGTCCGACGGTATATGGTCTATCACGGTGCCGTTGCAGAGGGCAGCCACGGCCAGTTCTGTATGATTCTGTTGCATGATGTTCGGATGCAGGAGATTGTTGTTGTGATAACGTTGGATGGCGATCAGCACTTGCGCGGATCTATTCCGAGAGCGCGACAGATGAGTGCCTGACGTGCGAAAAGACCATTGCGTGCCTGCTCATAATAGTAGGCTTTGGGGTTGTCGTCCACATCGGTTGAGATTTCGTTGACGCGGGGCAGCGGATGGAGCACCCTCAGATTGGGGCGCGATGTCTCAAGCATGGCGTTGTGAAGCGTATAGAGGTCCTTCACCCGCTCATATTCCATTATGTCGCTGAAACGCTCGCGCTGCACGCGGGTCATGTACAGGATGTCGGTCGTATCGATGACTTCACGGGAGAAGTCGGTGTGCTCCTCGAACTCGATGCCCTGCTCGCGGCAGAAATCGATGTATTCACGCGGCATGCGCAGTTCGTCACAGGCCACGAAGCGGAACTTCGGCTTGAAAAATTTCATGGCCATGAGCAGCGAGTGCACCGTGCGGCCGTACTTGAGGTCGCCCACCATGGTGATGGTCAGATTTTCCAGTGTGCCCTGCGTTTTCAGAATCGAATAGAGGTCGAGCATGGTCTGCGACGGATGCTGGTTGGCACCGTCGCCGGCATTGATCACCGGCACTTCCGTCACCTCCGTGGCATAGCGTGCCGCGCCTTCCAGATAGTGACGCATGATGATGAGGTCAACATAGTTGCTCACCATCTTGATGGTGTCCTTCAGGGTCTCCCCTTTCGACGAGGAAGATGTGGCCGCGTCGGAGAAGCCTATTATACGGCCTCCAAGGCGATTGACCGCCGTTTCAAAACTAAGCCTCGTGCGGGTGGAGGGTTCAAAAAAGAGCGTCGCCACCACCTTCCCGTCAAGGAACTTGTGATTGGGATGCTCTTCAAAATAACGCGCGGTCTCAAGCAGTTGCAAAATCTGCTCTTTCGAAAGTTCATCGATTGAAACCAAACTGTTCGGGTTCATCTGCCGGAAATGTTTTGATTGTTTTTACTCGTAGCGCAAAGTTAATTAAAAACTTCGGCACGCGCAACACATTTTTCCTACAGATTCGCATGGCTTTTTTCATCAGTTTTCGGGCGGCATCACAACTGCCATGCGGTTTCACGACATCAGCCGCCTCCCCATCCGGTATTAACCATAGGAAAGCGGCTGACATGAAGTATTATGATATATATTCTTACCGATACGCGTCAGATCACTGATTGAACACCACGCGCAGGCCATTGTTCTCCTGTGCGAGTGTAGCGCGCTGATACCAGCGTGCGGCCGAGCGGAGTTCGCGGCCGGAATTCAGCCATCCGCCACCACGAACCACTTTGCGCGAACCATCCGTGCACATATAGTCCACTGTGGGTTCAGTAGGATAATTGGCATACCAGTCGGCCACCCATTCATAAACGTTTCCGTGCATATCATAAAGCCCAAAACCGTTAGGCTCGAACGAACCGACAGGATAGGTGCTTGCCACATAGCCTTCAAGATCGGGGTTCACCTTGCGGCCACCTTCAGCCAAGTCATAGTAATCATAGATATAGAAGGATGCCATACCCTGCACCATCTTTGTTCCGTCGCCGATTCCAAACGGCAAGCTCTCCGTCTGCGTGCCGCGGCACGCATATTCCCACTGTGCCTCGGTGGGAAGCGAACCGCCTGCCCATCTAGCATATGCATCAGCTCCATACCATGTCACATAAATCACGGGGTTATTCTCAAAGCCTTCTGCGGGAGCCCACTCGGAGCCGTTCCATGTAACACCGAAATTGAATTTACCGGAATCGCGCAAAGCGGAATCGTGGCACATCAGTTCAGGTTCAGCACCGTCGCCTTCGGCATAGTTGCCGTCGCTCCCCACACCAACAGCATTGAGGAACATGGCGAACTGGGCATTGGTAACCGGATATTTTCCCATGTAGAAATCTTTCGAAATGGTGACCGTGTGCAGGGTCTCGTCCTTATAGTGCGACGGTTCAGCGTCGGGAGAACCGAGTTCACGTGTACCGGCTGGGATGAGCACGAGTTCGAGACCATGATGGACACCGCTGCCGACAATAAATTTAGCAGAGACTTTCACATCTGCCTCAGGCATAACGAAAGTTGTAGGATTGGCCGAAGGGTCTGTAAGATCAACAGCGTCGCCATTGTCGGCACGCACAACACTCCATGCATCAAATCCCCAGCCTTCAAGAGGAGTGGCCGTCACAGTAACCACATCGCCAGGCTTAGCCTCTGCGGCACTTCCAGTCACCGAACCGCCTTCCAGACCGGTGGCAACCTCAACTTCATAGATTTTTTCTTCGGGCAACACTGGATCATTGTTGTCATCATCACAAGCCACAAAGCCCATGGCAAGCGCAATAGTCGCTACAAAAAAGATTGATTTCCTCATTTAAATGTAATAAATTGGTTAATAAAAAAATGGCTTAAACGATTTCAAACAGAAACACAAATAAAACTTCACGACCGGGTTTCCGTAATCGTAACGAGATGTGTGTCTTTGGAAAAAATCCCCGAATCAGCAGGGTTATTCACCCATTAGGCCTCAAATATAGCCATTCCTTTGTATAATAATACTCGCCTAACTTTTATTTAAGCTTTATTAACATCAAATTTCTGCAATAATACTCAAATTTTCATTCACAATGACACAATCACTGCATAAAATTTATCAAACCGTAAAAACAAACCATATTTCTCTCATATAAAAAACTCCCATCTCTTTTTTTTAACAACTATCTCCAGCGCTCAAATCCTCAGGTTGTTTTTCTATCAGACGGCGGAACCGGGGAATTAAAAGATGTGTATTTCGATGAAGTAATCGTAGGCCCTTATATAATGCCCAAAGTAGCCGGCGCATTTTCAACCCTCACCTCAGGGATGCTGAGCAAGGAGGATATAGACGGCATGATGGGCAATAATTTCCTCAAAAGATTCAATATGCTCATTGACTTCAGGAACAACAAAATCTATCTGCAGCCCAACAACTATTATTACACCCCCTTTTACGATTCCCTCATAAAATAACACATTTTTTACATAACAACCGTCAACAATCAACCCGACAAAACACTTGCTTGGGATTCCTGCAACAACTTTGTGGTTGCTGTCGGTTATTTACATAAAAACGTTTTTGCTTGCTCGGTAAATATCTCATTTCAATAATCTTCTATTACCGTTTTCACCACTTTCCAACACTCTCATCTGGTGAATGGCAATGTGATTGAGTTTGATTAGTCTTTCTGACTGGGATAACCCCTGTTCAATGAATACAGCATTGAGGTTTTCCATATTCGAAAGGCATATAAGTTCGTTAATTGTGGCATAATCGCGTATGTTTCCTTTTAGGTCCGGATTAGCCTCACGCCATTGCTTGGCCGTAATGCCGAACATCGCCACGTTCAGCACATCGGCTTCATTGGCATAAATGATAGCCGCCTGCGCAGCAGTAACTTCCGTCGGGATAAGGTTCTGCTTTATGGCATCGGTATGTATGCGGTAGTTGATTTTCGACAACTCGCGTTTCACCGACCAACCCAACAACCGTTGTTCCTCTTCTTTAAGCCGCTGAAATTCTTTTACAAGATATAGTTCAAACTCTACAGACACCCAACTTGCAAACTTAAAAGCTATGTCCCGTTGTGCATACGTACCACCCTCTCTGCCCAACTTATTGATGATTCCTATGGCCCCTGTAAGCTCGACCCAACGGCTTGGACTCATCGTAAACGAGTTAGATCCGGCCTCTTTCAAAATAGGGTCGAATTCGACCCCTTTAAAGGCTGGATTATTCAACGACTCCCACAATCCGAGGTATTCAAGCGTGTTTTTCACTCTCATCCAGTTTTTTACCACGTCTTTGGGCTCGACAGGATTTTTCTGACGGGCAATATCGGTGATACAGATATAATCTACGCCATTTTTTGTAAGCGTTCTGATTGTGGTGTCTTTTACAACTAATTGTGCCATTTGCGTTCGGATAACAGGAGATGATTACTTTACTTTTCCCAGCGGATAAAACAATGCAGATGCATTTAGATATTCCAAAATTACACATTTTTCGCTTACATACAACTCAATCAACTGAAAATCCGCATTTTTCACCAAATACATATTAGGGCCTCAGGATTACAAAGATAATGGTGCATAATTAAAGCGCAGACCCACGTGTGAATCTGCGCTTTCTGTAGTTTACACCTTGAAATTATGTTCCAGGGGATTATTTGGCTTTCTTGAGGACTTTCTTGTTGATTTTAGCAGGATATTGCTTCTTGAGCTCAGCCACCCACTGCTCCTCCAGATAGTTCTGATAGTCGCCGGTCACGGCTCCGCGCACATCGGCAGCCTCCTCCGGGTTGTCAAGAATCTTGGCAAGGTAAGGGAAATAGAAGGCCCACTTGGTTTTGGGCTGGGGTTTCTCTCCTCCGAAAGCAAGATAGTCGGTGATGGGATTGTCGCCCTTGGCGGCAATCACGCGCTCCACTTTGATGTCCTTGCCGAACTGTCGGCGCAATGCGGTGACCACTGAATCGGCCGGTTGAGGATTCGCATCGAGATAAGCCTTGGCGGCCTGGCTTACCGAGTCGCTGTTGGCAAACACGATGAAGCTTTTGAAGCGGGGTTTGTCCCATGCATATGCATCGCGGTGCGTGCGGAAGTAGTTTTCAAGTCCCTCCTTGTCCTGCTTTGCGCGTGTCCATACATTGCGGTCGCTCACCTCGAAAAGGAGCATTCCGTCGCGGTATTCGTTCAGCAGGTTACGGTAGTCGGCGTTGGTGGCGGCAAGATTGTTGCGCTCTGCCTCGATTACGGCTGCATCCAGGGCATTCATCACATTCTGGCGGAAGGCTGCTGCCTGATTGGTTGCCGAACCGACATAGGGGGCAGTGGTTTCGCTCACGATTTCCGAAAGAGGAATCTCCTGCTTGTCCACCACGGCCACTGTACGGTTGTCTGTGATGTAACGTGCCATCAAGGTTGAATCGAGGCCGCCGTTATTCACAATCTCCGATTCAATCACATCGAGATTACGGATATCGGGCTTGGCGCCGTAGAGGGCCTTGAGCTGTTCGAGCTTGCGTTTGCGGGGCCATGTGGAACGTTCGTCGGAAGCTATCACCTTCTTGATATTGGGGGTCAACGCCTCCTTGGTGTCGATGCCGCGGCTGTCAAGCTTATGTATGATGTGATAACCATAGGCGGTTTTCACCGGCTCGGAGATTTCACCCTTTTTAAGTGCATAGGCCGCATGCTCGAATTCGGGCACCATCTGATTGATGCCGAACCAGGGGAGTTTTCCGCCGTTGCGTTTCGAACCGGGATCTTCCGATTCACGTGCAGCCATCTCGGCAAAATCAGCGCCTGCCACAAGCAGTGTGCGCAGCGAGTCGGTCTGCATGCGCTTGTGTTCGGCCGCCTCAGGCGAAAGGCCCTGAGTGAGTTTGAGAATATGCTCCACAAGCACCTGACCGCTGGCCGGACGCACATTGTGCACCTTCACGATGTGGAAGCCGAACGGGGTCTCGATTACGGGAGAAATCTGCCCCACGGGAGTGGTGTATGCTGCATCCTCGAACACATAAGGATAGACACCGGCGGTGATGTAGCCCATGTGTCCGCTGTTGCGGCTCACACCCGGATCAATGGAAAAGCGCTGCGCGAGCTGTCCGAAATCGGCACCTGCAAGCAGGGCTGTGCGGATGGAGTCGAGACGCTGGCGCTGTGCCTGGGGGTCAACACCTTTGCCGCGCGATGCAAGCATGATGTGACTCACATCCACCTCTGTTTTCATACGTTCATAGATGGCGTTCACCAGACTGTCCTCCACCTCTTTCACCTCGAGATAGGGCTCGGACAGGTCACGGCGGTAGCCGTCGAATTCGTTACGGAACGCCTCCGTGCGGTCAATTCCCTCCGCCTCGGCGGCAGCCACCTTCTGTTTGTAGGTCACAAACATGTCAAGATATTCCTCAATGGACTGAGGAGCCACCTGCTGCGACTGGTTCTTGTGATAGAGATACTCGAATTCACCGAGCGTCACAGGCTTCTTATTGATGGTCATCAGCACTTCGTCGCCGGCATTTCCCTTACCGGCCACCGCCATTGCAGTCGCTACGGCAACTGCGAGCAGCATCATGGATTTATTCATGAGTCGTAGATGAAAATATTATATTCCTAACAAACATAACGTGGCGCCGCTCTTTTTATTGCGTATATGGCAAGCGTGTGCCTTACATGTGAAAAATTTTTGTAATTTTGCCATATCATGCTACGGAAACTCGTAATAGCCGGCATCATGGCATGCCTTCTGGCAGCTCATGCGAGCGCCGCATCTTCTGCCCACACAATTGATTCGCTCATGAATCAGTTGGATAAAGTGCTGTCTGAACGGCAGATATACATTGACCAGAAAGAAGCCCGTCTGGCACAGCTGCGCCTCAAGGCCGACTCCATCCCCGACGCCCGCGATCGGTTTGACGCCCTCGGAGCACTCATGGACGAATATCTACCGTTCAACACCGACTCGGCATTCACCCTTAGTCTCGAACGCGAACGGATAGCCACAGCCCTCGCCGACTCCGTGCTGCTGATGAACGCACGCATGAACCAGGCCAACATACTCAACGCCACGGCTATGTACAAAGAGTGCGCCGACCTTATGAAACCCATCCGGCTCGAGCAGCTTCCCGATTATTTGCACCCGTTTTATTTCCATATAAAACGTACCGTCTACGGACGTCTGGCCGACTATGCCGCCTTCGAGCCTGAGCGACAACGCTACAGAAGGCTCACCGACATGTACCGCGATTCGCTCCTGGCTGTCAACGATCCTGATTCGCTCACATGGACCATCATCAAGGCCGACAAGCTCAACGCCAACGGGCATCCGGCCGATGCCGTGGCAATCCTCAAGAAATACCGGGAAGACCATAATCTGGCAGTACACGGCCTGGCCATATGCGCATGGACCCTGTCGGAATCCTACTCCCTTCTGGGTGACACTGAAAATCAGAAAAAAGAGCTGCTCATATCGTCGATAGCCGACATGAAGTCGGCCGTGCGCGAATATGTGGCGCTCCGCCAACTGGCATTCCTTCTATATAAGGAAGGCGACCTGGAGCGCTCCTACAGATTCCTTACAATTGCCGTGGACGACGCCACCAAATGCAACGCCCGTCAGCGCATCATCGAACTGAACGCGTTTTATCCCGTCATCAATAATATTTATGTAGACAAAATCCAGTCGCAGAAACGGATGCTCACATGGGCCATCCTTATCATCACCGTGCTGACCCTGGTGTTGCTGGCGCTGCTCACCTACACCCGCAAGCAGATGAAGAAGGTGGCCGAAGCGCGCAAAACCATACAGGAAGCCTACGAACGGCTCAACGAACTCAACGCCGAACTGCAGAAATCCAACCGCAATCTGCACGACGCCAACCGCGACATAGCAGAAATTTCCGAGTTGAAAGAGGTTTACATCGGCCGCTACATGGACCAGTGTCTGGAGTATATCGACAAGCTTGATCTCTACCGCAAATCGCTGGGCAAACTCTATAATACCGGAAAGACAGCCGAACTTGTCAAAGCCCTTAAATCCACCACACCCATCGACAACGAGCTGAAAGCGTTCTACGACCAGTTCGACCAGACGTTCCTCAGCCTTTTCCCTACATTTGTGGAAGATTTCAACCAGTTGCTGCAACCGCAGGAAGCCATTATCCCCAAGAAAGAGGGCACACTCAACACCGAACTGCGCATCTTCGCGCTGATACGCCTCGGCATCACCGACAGCGACAGCATAGCCAAGTTCCTGCGTTATTCGCTCACCACAATCTATAATTACCGGACCAAAGTGCGCAACAAAGCCAAAGGCGACCGCAACCAGCTCGAACAGGAAGTGATAAAACTCGGCCGCCGCAACGATGCCTGATTTAATTTCCGTTCACACTCCATGACACTTCCGGAGTGCCTCATCAACCGGACACGCCGGCGCATTTTCTTGCAGGAGATGCTCCTTTTTTTGTATTTTCCACTCCATGAGCACTACTTATTATCGACTCTTCGTAAAGCATAACCACCTATAAACAAAACAACTAAACATCAAATATCACTATATTTTCAATACATGGAGTTGACATGGGCTGTTTCAACTTATAACTTTGCGATACAAACACCAAATTAAATCTAATTACCATCAATAAATCTAAATATCATTTAATCACAATAATTAAATCCTAATATCAAAAACATGGCAACCAAAAACAACAGATTTCACCATCTGTTCCTGTTGCTGCTGTTTGTTGTCGGCACACAACTGCTGTCGGCGCAACAGATAAGCATAACGGGAACGGTAACGGACCAGAACGGCGACCCGATCATAGGCGCCAGTGTTATCGCAGACAACTCCGGCAACGGCACGGCCACCGACATCGACGGCCAGTACACCATCAAAGCCGATCCCCTGGGGCAGCTGCGCTTCTCCTACATCGGCTACTCCTCGCAGACCGTCAACATTGAAGGCCGCAGCACCATCAACGTGACCATGACCGAAAACGAATCGATGCTCGACGAAGTGGTGGTGATCGGTTATGGTACATTAAAGAAAAGCGACCTCACCGGAGCCGTATCGTCGCTCGGCGCCAAGGACATCAAGGACGTGCCTGTAAACAACGTTGGTCAGGCCATCCAGGGTAAGATTGCCGGTGTCAACATCGTGGGCGGCAACAAACCCGGCGACAACGTCACCATCAAAGTGCGCGGCCTCGGTTCAATCATGAACTGCGACCCCCTTGTAGTAATCGACGGTGTGCCCACCGACCTTGGTCTGAACAACCTCAACCCGCAGGACATAGAGCGCCTCGATGTGCTCAAGGACGCCTCGGCCACAGCCATCTACGGTTCGCGCGGCGCCAACGGCGTGGTCATGATCACCACCCGCAAGGGCGTCACCGGCACCTCGCGCCTGTCCGTATCGGTCAACGCCGCATTCTCCAACGCCTCCAAGAAGATGAACCTGCTCGACGCCGCAGGCTACGCGGCACTGAGCAACGACATGCTTTCGCAGGCCGGACACAACACCAACCCCGACTGGGCCGACCCCTCCACTCTCACACGGTCGACAAACTGGGTTGACGAACTGCTGCAGACCGGCGTGATGCAGAACTACAACGTGAGCTACTCCGGCGGAAACGACAAGGCACACTACTATTTCTCGGCCGGATTCCTCGACCAGAGCGGCATTGTACGCAACGTTGACTACCGCCGCTTCACCATCCAGAGCAACAACGACGTGAAGCTCAAAAGCTGGCTCAAACTCTCCAACAACCTCCTTTTCAGCGCCGACGTGAAAAAATCCGGTTCCTACAGCATGTGGGACGCCATGCAGGCACTCCCCACCTTCCCTGTGAAGACCGACGACGGCCAGTGGAGCGGCCCCTCGGGCAACTCCGAATGGTACGGCAGCGTGCGCAACCCGATAGGCACAAACGAAATGAACCGCAGCAAAACCAACGGCTACAACCTCCTTGCCAACGTGGCAGCCGACATCACTTTCACCCCCTGGCTTCAATTCCGCTCGCTGTTCGGTTTCGACGGCAAATTCTTCTTCGACGAATCGTTCACACCGAAATATGACTGGAAGCCCACTCCCGTTGAGGAGAGCACTCAGTACCAGTCGTCGAACCGCAACTTCACCTACCTGTGGGACAACTATTTCACATTCGACTACACCTTCGCAAAGAAGCACTCGCTCAACGTGATGGCCGGTATGTCGGCACAGTGGAACCACGCTTACTGGATGAACGGCCAGATGAACGGCTTCCTGTTCGACAACGTGCACCAGCTTGAGAACGGCGAGAAAATCAACGACCTCGCAGGCTCGCAGAATGAATGGGCACTCCTCTCCTACATGGCGCGTGCCAACTACTCTTACGACAACAAATACCTCCTCACCGCCACCGTGCGCCGCGACGGCTCGAGCCGCTTCGGCAAGAACCACCGCTGGGGCACATTCCCCTCGGCATCGGCTGCATGGCGCATCTCGGCCGAGGATTTCTTCCCTGAGGATATCGCGGTGAACGACCTCAAACTCCGCCTGGGCTACGGTAAGACCGGTTCGCAGGCATCGGTGGGCAACTACGACCACATCCAGACACTCGTCACCCTGCTCTACCCCTTCGGCACATCGCTCGACAACGCCGAACAGTCAGCCCTCTATTCGCAGGTGCTCGCCAACTCGTCGATACACTGGGAGGAAATCGAGCAGTTCAACGCCGGTGTTGACGTATCGCTGCTCAATTCCCGCATCAACGTGTCGCTCGACGGCTATATCAAGAACACCAACTCCATGCTTGTAAAGGCAGCATTCCCCATCACCACCGGTTTTGAGGACACCTTCGACACCTATATCAACGCCGGCAAGGTGCGCAACATCGGATGGGAACTCACCGCCAACTCCGTAAACCTCACAGGCGAACTGGGCTGGGAAACCAACCTCACCGTAACCTACAACAAGAATAAAATCAAGGACCTCAACAGTGACACACCGCTGTGGCGCAACCAGTTCGGCGGTGCCTACGCCACCATGCTGGCCGCCGACTTCCCCATGAACGTGTTCTACGGCTATGTAACCGACGGCGTGTTCCAGACTGCCGACGAGATCCGTGCACACGCCGTGCAGCCCGGTGCCGAACCCGGTGACATCCGTTTCCGCGACCTCAACAACGACGGTGTCATCAACGACGACGACCGCACCGTGATCGGCAACCCCAACCCCACTTGGCTCTTCTCCATGAACAACCGCTTCACCTACAAAGGCTTCGAGCTGTCGATATTCCTGCAGGGCGTTGCCGGCAACAAAATCTACAACCGCACACGCTCGGCCATGGAAAGCATGTCGGCCGCCTACAACCAGTATGCATCCACAGCCGACCGCTGGACAGGCCCCGGCACATCGTTTGAAATGCCCCGCGCCGTGTGGGCCGACCCCAACGGCAACAACCGCATCAGCGACCGCTGGGTTGAAAACGGAGCCTACCTGCGCCTCAAGAACATCACACTGGCCTACAACTTCCCCGCACGACTGCTCGACCGCATCGGCTTCGAACAGGCACGCGTAATCTTCTCGTGCGAGAACGTGGCCACCATCACAGGCTACAAGGGTCTGGACCCCGAAGTGGGCATCGACGGCATCGACTATTCGAGCTTCCCGCCTGCACGCACATTCAATGTAGGACTTTCATTCAACTTCTAACCGCAATTCCGACTCATGAAAAAACTGATATATCCGCTGACAGCGCTCCTGCTGGCTGCGTCCTTCACCTCCTGTGAAGATTTCCTTGACAAGACACCATACGACCGCGTCGACCCGCAGACCAACGTGACCGACGATGTGGCCGTAGCCATGGCCAACGCCTGCTATATCCCTCTCCGCTCCTCCAATCTCTACAACCAGCGCATATGGTCGCTCGACATCGTTGCCGGCAACTCCAACGTTGGCGCCGGAGGTGGCGACGACGGTATAGAAACCATCCAGGCAGCCAATTTCACCACTCTCAGCGACAATGCCATGGCCCTGTACATGTGGCGCTCACCCTGGATCGGCATCGCACAGTGCAACAACCTCATCAGCGCCCTCAACAGCTCGGACGCCGTGAGCGACGACATCCGTGAACGCTCAATGGGCGAGGCCCTCTTCCTCCGCGCACACTATTACTACCTGCTCGCACGCCTGTACGGCGGTGTGCCTATGCGCCTTGAGCCGTATGACCCCGACACTTCGAGCGCCATTGCACGCACATCGCTCGACGAGACCTACCGCCAGATCATCGACGACTGCTCGCAGGCCATCAACCTGCTTCCCCCCAAGTATGAATACGACGACCATCAGAAAGGCCGCGCATGTCAGGAGGCCGCAATGTACATGCTTGCCGACATTTATCTGACACTCGCACCCTCCAACCCCTCGCTCTACAATGAGGTGATCGACCTCTGCGACGAAATCACCGCCCTTGGCTACGATCTGGCCAACTGCCCCTATGCCGACAACTTCAACTGCCCCGTGCGCAACGGTGCCGAATCGATTTTCGAGGTACAGTATTCCGGCAGTACCGAATCAGACTTCTGGGGCAATACCCCCTATGCATCATGGCTCTCCACATTCATGGGTCCGCGCGGCTCGGGTCTGGTGGCAGGCTCTTGGGGATGGAACCAGCCCACACAGGAGTTCATGGACCAGTATGAGGAAGGCGACCTGCGCAAACCCATAACCGTGTTCTATGAAGGATGCCCCGACTGGGAAGGCAAAGCCTACCGCCCCCAATGGTCGAACACCGGCTACAACGTGCGCAAATTCCTTGTATCTAAGGACATTTCTCCCGAAACCGACACCAGCCCCGCCAACTTCGTGGTCTACCGCTATGCAGGCGTGCTGCTGATGCAGGCCGAAGCGTTCAACGAGCTCAACCAGACCACCAATGCCCGTGGCCCCATCAACATCGTGCGTCACCGCGCCGGACTGGCACCTCTCCCATCCACAATCTCCAAAACCGACATGCGTGAGGCCATTATCCACGAGCGCCGCATGGAGCTGGCATTCGAAGGACACCGCTGGTTCGACCTCATCCGCATCGACAACGGCAACTACGCCCTCGATTTCCTGCACTCCATCGGCAAGACAAACGCCACCAAGGAGCGTCTGCTCTTCCCCATCCCGCAGACTGAAATCGATGCCAACCCCCTCATGACCCAGAATCCCGGTTATTAATTTCTCAAACCACAGACACAGACATGAAACTGAAACATATATATGTCGCCATGTCGGCGACAGTGGCCATGGCTCTCTGCTCGTGCAGCGACAACGATTACACGGAGCTTGACAAGGGCTCGGCCGAACTGGCTCTCAGCGCCAACAAAACCGAGGTGGTCCTCAATGAAAGGGACCATGCCGTAGAAGCCCTGTCACTTGCCTGGACCACAGGCACCAACTTCGGCACCGGAGCGCGTATAAGCTACACCCTTGAACTTGCCGAAGCCGGCACAGGCTTCGCAAATGCCTCCGTCATAAAGGACGCCCAGCAGCAGGTGTACAACTGGAATCCTACCGTCGAGGAGCTCAACGACCTCGTCCGTTCGGAATTCGGCGCACAACCGGGCCAGCCCATCGCTCTCGACGCCCGCCTCACGGCTACAGTTAACGGCATCGACGGCGAACAGGTGGCCGAAAGCCACTTCACGGTGACTCCTTACGAACCCGTAACCACAACGCTCTACCTCATAGGCGACGCCACCCCCAACGGATGGAGTGCAGATAATGCCACTGAAATGAGCCGCACGAACAACGGTGTGTTCACCTGGACGGGCAACCTTACTCCCGGTAATTTCAAATTCATTACCACTCTCGGACAATTCCTCCCCTCCTATAACAATAATGGTGACGGGCAACTCGTTTATAGAACGGCAGATGACCAGCCGGACCTCCAGTTCGCCATCGAAGAGGCTCATTGTTACAAGATTGATGTAAATCTGCTCAACCTCACAGTGACATTCACCCAGACCGAAGGCATCACACCGCCCTACTCGCAGATCTATTTCGTGGGCAATGAGACCGACTGGGGCTTCCGCGAAATGTCGCAGGATCCGCTCGATCCGTTCCTGTTCCGCCTGGGTGTATTCTTCACCAAGGGAGGAGAATTCAAGTTCGGCACAGCCGACGGTTCATGGGAGAACATGTACAAGGCAGCTCATGCCAATGCTCCCTACACCGACCCCGAGGTGGAATTCATCAAGGGCTTCGACCCCGACAACAAGTGGGTTCTCAACGCAGCTGAAACCAATCTGGCCTATAAGATCTGCCTTGACATACGCCCGGGCGCCGAACGTATGCTCATGACACTCTTCACCCCCTACACCGAAATGTACATGGTGGGCGACGCCACTCCCAACGGATGGGACCTCGGCAACGCCACCCCCATGACCCAGGATGCTTCGGACCCCAACATCTTCACCTGGAGCGGACATCTCAACGCAGGTGAAATGAAATTCTCCCCCGACAAGCAGGAGGACTGGAACGGAGCATGGTTCCTCGCAGCATCCGAAGGAGAGGCTCCCACCGGCACAACCCAGAAAGTCATCTTCATCAACAAGAGCGACGACGGGTGTCAGGAGCAATACAAGGATATTTCCGTAGGTGGTGTCGACCTCAAATGGCGCATAACCGACGCGGGCAACTACACGGTAACCCTCAACCAGCTTCTGGAAGAAGTGGTGATTGCCCGGAATTAACCTTTATTACACACAATCCAACATGCCAAAAATGAATCTACTTATCGCAGGACTGCTTATTCTCTCCACAGCCTGCAGCAACAGTGACGACACTCCAGAACCCGCACCCTCCCCCGTTCCGGGGGGAGGGCCCTCCGGCGGGGTCGAATCGGTGACTCCCATCCGTTCGAACCTCTCGGTCGAACTAAACACCGACAAAGCATGCTACGCCCCGGGCGAGGCCGTGCGTTTCACAGCTTCCGAAGTTCCCGCCGGCGCACGCATCCGCTACCGCAACGGAGCCGAAGTGATCAAGGACGAACCTCTCACCGCAACCTCATGGACATGGACACCCGCCGGGGCCGATTTCACCGGCTACATGGCTGAAGTGTACCGTCAGGAACAGGACAACAGCGAGACCGTTCTCGGAACCATAGCCGTTGACGTGTCGAGCGACTGGACACGTTTCCCCCGCTACGGCTTCGTGGCCACCTTCGACGGTTCGAAACTCTCCGACGGTGTAATCGAAAACGAGATGGCCTACCTCAACCGCTGCCACATCAACGGCGTGCAGTTCCAGGACTGGCACAACAAGCACCACTGGCCTCTTGGCGGCACACGCGACAATCTGCTCGACGTCTACAAGGACATCGCCAACCGCGACGTGTACACTTCGGTGGTGAAAAAGTACATCGACGTGCAGCATGGTCTCGGAATGAAATCCATGTTCTACAACCTCTGCTTCGGTGCTCTCGACGATGCCGCAACGGACGGTGTGAAAGAGGAATGGTACGCCTTCCGCAACACCAGCCGCGGCGACAAGGACATGCACTCGCTCCCCTCATCATGGAAAAGCAGCATCTACCTTGTCGACCCCTCCAACACCGAATGGCAGCAGTACATCGGCGACCGCAACGACGATGTCTATGCCAATTTCGCTTTCGACGGCTATCAGATCGACCAGCTCGGCCAGCGCGCCGACCTCTACGACTGGAACGGCACTAAAATCAACCTCCCCAAAGGGTATGGCTCGTTTATCGATGCAATGAAAACCCGCCATCCGGAGAAACGTCTGGTGATGAACGCCGTGAGCAGCTACGGAGCCTCGCAGATTGCAGGTTCGGGCAAAGTGGACTTCTGCTACAACGAAGTATGGGGCGACGAACCCGATTTCGAGGACCTTCACAGAATCATAAAGGCAAACGACACCTACAGCTCCAACTCGCTGCGCACGGTGTTTGCAGCCTACATGAACTATGACAAGGCCGGAAGCACCAGCGGCGAGTTCAACACCCCCGGTATCCTTATGGCCGATGCCGTGATGATGGCTCTCGGCGGCTCGCACCTCGAGCTGGGCGACCACATGCTCTCGCGCGAATATTTCCCTGCCTCTCCCCTGGCAATGACCGAGGAGCTGCGCACCGCCATGATTCGCTACTACGACTTCATGACCGCTTACCAGAATCTGCTGCGCGGCACTTCCACGCAGTCTGAATTCCAGTCAGGGCTTGCATGCGCCGACGCCTCGAAAAAGGTCTCGGTGGCCGCATGGCCGCCGAAACGCGGCAACGTCACCACGTATGCCCGCAAAGTGGGTAACGCCGATGTGATTCATCTGCTCAACTTCCGCAATATCGACAACCTGAGCTGGCGCGACCTCAACGGCACACGCACCGCACCGCGCCTCACCCTCGACCTCCCGCTCACGGTGGATTATCCCACCAAGGTGAACCGCATCTGGACGGCATCGCCCGACTATCACGGGGGCGCCGTGGTGGAACTCCCCTTCACCCAGACCGACGGGAAAGTGACCTTCACCCTCCCCTCGCTCAAATACTGGGCAATGATCGTAATCGAATAAACGCGACGAGGGTGTTGCATAACCCCGGAATCCGGCAGTTTTGCAACATCCTCTCCATTATCCTCCTTCAAAACTCCCAAACAGCAAAATGACATACCGATTTTTAACAGCAGCACTGGCAGCGATGCCGCTTTTGGCCGCCGCAGTGGATGTGACCTCGCCCGACGGACGGATCATGGTGTCGGTCGACACCCCCGACGGGGTGCCCACCTACTCCATGACCTTCGACGGCAAGACCGTGGTGCGCCCCTCGCATCTCGGGCTCGAACTGGCCGACGCGCCCGACCTCATGAAAGGCTTTGAAATCATCGGCACTAAAACCGGATCCACCGACGAGACATGGCAGCCCGTATGGGGCGAGACACGCGACATCCGCAACCATTACAACGAACTCCTGGTGGAGATGAAACAGCCGGAGACCGACCGGTTCATGAACCTCCGCTTCCGCGTGTACGACGACGGCATGGGATTCCGCTACGAATTCCCGCAGCAGAAGAACCTTGTGTACTTCGTGGTGAAAGAGGAGCACTCGCAGTTCGGCATGGACGGCGACCACACAGCATGGTGGATTGCCGGCGACTACGACACGCAGGAATACGATTACACTGAATCGCGCCTGTCGGAAATCCGCTCGCTCATGCAGGGCGCCATCACAAGCAACGCCTCGCAGACTCAGTTCTCACCCACCGGCGTGCAGACCTCCCTGCAACTGAAAACCGACGACGGCCTCTACATCAACATCCACGAAGCAGCGCTGGTTGACTATTCGTGCATGCACCTCAACCTCGACGACAAGAACATGGTGTTCGAATCGTGGCTCACACCCGATGCCAAGGGGAACAAGGCCTACATGCAGGCGCCTGCCAAGACCCCGTGGCGCACGGTGATGGTGAGCGACGATGCCCGAGACATGCTCGCATCCAACCTCATCCTCAACCTCAACGAACCCTGTGCCTACGAGGACACTTCATGGATCAAGCCCGTGAAGTATGTGGGCGTATGGTGGGAGATGATCGGCCACGGCAAGGAGTGGAGCTACACCTACGACCTCCCCTCCGTGAAACTCGACACAATCGACTACAGCAAGACCAAGCCTCACGGCCGCCATCCGGCCAACACCGAGAACGTGAAGCGCTACATCGACTTCGCCGCAGAGCATGGTTTCGACCAGGTGCTCGTGGAAGGCTGGAACGTGGGTTGGGAGGACTGGTTCGGACACTCCAAGGACTATGTGTTCGATTTCGTCACCCCCTACCCCGACTTCGACCTTGAAGGGCTCAACAAATATGCCGCCTCGAAAGGCGTCAAGCTGATGATGCACCACGAAACCTCCGGATCGGTGCGCAACTATGAGCGCCACATGGAGCAGGCCTACAATCTGATGAACAAATACGGCTACAACGCCGTGAAGAGCGGCTATGTGGGCGACATGATTCCGCGCGGCGAGCATCACTACGGCCAATGGCTCAACAACCATTACCTCTATGCCGTGAAGGAAGCCGCCAAGCATAAAATCATGGTTAATGCCCATGAGGCAGTGCGTCCCACCGGTCTGTGCCGCACATATCCCAACCTCATCGGCAACGAATCGGCACGCGGTACGGAATACGAGTCGTTCGCGGGCAACAAGCCCTCGCACACCACGGTGCTCCCCTTCACCCGCCTGCAGGGCGGCCCGATGGACTACACTCCCGGCATCTTCGAGATGAACATGCAGAAAGTCAACCCCAACAGCGTGGGACACGTGAACAGCACCCTCGCCCGCCAGCTCGCCCTGTATGTCACCATGTACAGCCCGCTGCAGATGGCGGCCGACGTGCCCGAATCGTATGAGCGTTTCATGGATGCCTTCCAGTTCATCAAGGATGTGGCTGTTGACTGGGACGACAGCAAATACCTCGAGGCCGAGCCCGGACGCTACATCGTGGCGGCACGCAAAGCCAAGGGCACCGACAACTGGTTTGTGGGCTGCACCGCCTCCGAGCATGGCCACGCCACCCGCCTGCCGCTCGATTTCCTCGACAAGGGGCGCAAATACGAGGCAGTGATCTATGCCGACGCTCCCGACGCGCATTATCTCACCAATCCGCAGGCCTACACCATCACCCGCAAAGAGGTCACCTCCAAAACCAAGCTCGACCTCAAGGCCGCGCCCGGCGGAGGGTTCGCAATCTCCATAACCCCCAAACAGTAAATTCCGGGGAAAAGCCTGCAACCATGCTTTACGGCGCTGTGACCATCTTTTTAAACGAAGGCACAGCGCCTTTTCATGTCAAGCACCCGCAAAGGATGCACAGAATGCCGGGGTGCACTCAGGTAAGCACGCCACCTGAAGCGTTGCCTTATGTTTATTCTGCAGCGTGGCCTTATGTTTATTTATGAGTACAAAGCAACCGGCGTATCATATTTTTTGTTATCTTTGCCCTGAAGATAACATCAAAAATACATCTAAAACCAAAACTTAATATCTTACCTTAAAATGAGCAAACCATATGTAGTCGGAATCGACATCGGCGGAACAAACACTGTGTTCGGAATTGTCGACGCACGCGGTGCCGTAATCGCAAGTTCCTCAATCAAAACACGCAAACACGCTGCGGTCGAAGATTATATCGATGAACTGCACACCGAGCTTTCAAAACTTATCACAGAACATAATGCCGACGACAAAATTCACGGCATCGGTATAGGCGCACCCAACGCCAACTACTACACCGGCAACATCGAGGACGGTGTCAACCTCCCCTGGCCCACCCCGATACCTCTGGCTCAGCTTGTGGCCGACAAATTCGGCATTCCCGTATCCGTGACCAACGATGCCAACGCCGCCGCAATCGGCGAAATGACCTATGGCGCGGCACGCGGACTCAAGGATTTCATCATGATCACCCTCGGCACTGGCGTGGGTTCCGGCATCGTGATAAACGGCCAGCTTGTCTACGGACACGACGGTTTTGCCGGCGAGCTCGGCCACGTGACCATGAAGCGCAACAACGGGCGCCTCTGCGGCTGCGGACGCACCGGATGCCTCGAAACTTATTGCTCGGCAACCGGCGTGGCACGCACCGCCCGCGAATTCCTTGAGGCGCGTCCCAGCGACGAGTCGCTGCTGCGCAACATGCAGATTGACGACATAACTTCGAAAGACGTTTACGATGCAGCTGTGGCCGGCGATCAGCTCGCAAAAGATATCTTCAACTTCACCGGCGAAATTCTCGGTCAGGCTCTGGCCGATTTCACCGCTTTCTCAGCTCCCGAAGCGTTCGTTATCTTCGGCGGTCTGGCCAAAAGCGGTGAGATGCTGATGAAGCCTTTGAGAAACTCGTTCGAGAATCATGTGATGAATCTTTGGAAAGGTAAAGTGAAAATCCTGGTATCGGAGCTGAAGGAAGCCGATGCGGCAGTGCTCGGCGCAAGCGCTCTGGGTTGGGAAGCCCGCATCCTGCCCACCCCGGCTGCCGCTGCCCCCGTGGCACCTGCTGCTCCCGCCACGCAGGCCTGACCCACTGCATACACGCCACATAAACTACGCAGCGCCGTGTCCCGGACTAAGGGACACGGCGCTGCGCGGTTTATTATCAAGGCTCAACCCCGGCGCAAAGCCTCACGCCGTGTCATGTAGTCGCCCAGCCAGAGGCCGCCGATAATGAGGCACGCGCCGAAGCAACCCATCAGCGTGATGGGGTCGTTTGCAAACAGTATGGCCGCAATCACCATTGTGGCTATAGGCTGCACATACAGATAATTGTTGGTGGTTATGGCGCCGAGAACGCCCATAACCGCCGACCAAAGTATGTAGGCCGTCATGGAGCATACAACTCCAAGAAACAGCAGATTGCCCAGCACGTCGGGGCGCAGGAGCACCTGAGGCGACGATGCCGGCTCTGCCGACACCATCCAGAACGGCAACGCCGTTATCAGCCCGTAGAAAAACGTCTTGCGTGTGATGAATTGCGCCGAGTAGGTGACGTTAAGCCTGCGGAGCACCACCGAATAGATGGCCCATGCGAATGCCGCACCCAGCGCCAGGAAATTACCGATCATGGCACTCGCGCCACCTGAAGTCTGGGCCGAGAAATCCAGACCGTCCTTGAACACGATGCATCCCACGCCGAGGAAGGCTATCACCGAACCTATGTAGGTCCACTTCCCGGGGCGTTCAGATTTGTAGAGCGCCCCCACAAGCAATGTGGTGAGCAGCGGCGACAATGTGGTGATCATGGACACATCGCTCACACGGGTGTAGTTTACGGCAGTGTTTTCCGCGATAAAATAAATGGAGCCGCCACACAGGCCGCAGACGGCAAAAAACAGCTCGTCGCGCCAGCTGTCGGCGAGCAGTTTCTTATGGCACGCTATGAGCACCAGCGTATAGGCCAGAACAAAACGGTAGATATAAATCTCCACGGGGCCGAGTCCGTTGTTCGTCAGCACCTTCGTGCTCACGAACGATGCGCCCCACGCCACAACTACAAGCAGTGCGCAAAAATGGCTTATAAGACGTGTTTTCCCGGTATTGCCCTTCCAAATTGACGAAGCCATAAAAATTTTATGCTTTTAGTGTCGATTCTTTATTGTTTTCCCTCCCCATTGGCGAAATTAAGCATTTTCCGGCAATCCTCAAAAAAAGATTGTCAGCTGTTAAAAATTTTTTCATGGCCCACGTAGAATAAGCCGGATTCCACGCAGGCCATCTCCGGCTGACGGATGTGCAAACAAAACAACGGCCGAAGTTGTATTTAATAGAAAAAACGTAACTTTGCAACGAAACACTAACACTAACAACATAACGACATGAAATCATTAAAGACTATCTGCTGCGCTGCCCTGGCAGCCGGAATGCTCCTCTCAGGATGCTCGTCAATGACCAACACCGGTAAAGGCGCCCTCATCGGCGGCGGTGGCGGCGGCGCTCTCGGCGCAGGCATCGGCGCTCTGATCGGAGGCGGCAAAGGCGCAGCCATCGGTTCGGCAATCGGTGCTGCTGTCGGTGCCGGCGCAGGCGCTCTGATCGGCAAGAAAATGGACAAACAGGCTGCCGAACTCCAGCAGCAGCTCAAGGACGCCCAGGTTCAGACTGTAACCGACAACAACGGTCTCCAGGCCATCAAGGTCACTTTCCCCGGCGGCATCCTCTTCCCCACCAACGGCACTTCGCTCAGCGCCAACGCCCAGACCGAACTGGCCCAGTTCGCCAACTCCCTCCGTCAGAATCCCGACACCAACGTGCAGATCTACGGCTTCACCGACAACACCGGCTCTATGGAGGTTAACACACGCGTCAGCAACGGCCGCGCGGCATCCGTGGAGAGCTTCCTTGCCAACAGCGGCATCTCGCCCACCCGTCTCAGCGCACAGGGCATCCCCATGGCCGACTATGTGGCATCGAACGACACTGCTGCCGGACGCGCACAGAACCGCCGTGTGGAAATCTACATCACCGCCGACCAGAACATGATCAACCAGGCCAACGCAGGCACCCTGCAGTAAGCCGTGTGCTGCAGCCCGTTTGTGCGGGCTAAACACATCATCACAACATAACCCAACGGGGCGGACCGCATTGCGGTCCGCCCCGTTGGCATCATTCAGCCCTGCGTGAGGGCCTCCAATCAGTCCTTATAATAGTTCTTTATGTCTCTTGATTTGTCATGCTTTGTGGTGCGCGCGTTATATTTGACCGAACCGCCCGACGAGGCGCCCACCGACGCCGTCCCGGCTTTCAGATCCCGGGCGTTGACCGACGCTCCGCTCGACGCTTCGAAATCCACATCCTGAGCCTCACCGGCAAGCTCTATCTCAGCTCCGCTCGAGGCATCGGCCTCCACTTTCACGGCCTTGATGCCGCTTATCTTTATCTCTGCGCCACTCGATGCGTCGGCAACCATATCGTTTACTCTGGCGGCCTTCACCTTGATAACCGCTCCGCTCGAGGCATCGGCCTCGAATTTTCCGGCCTCAAGACTGCCGACCTCAATCTCGCTTCCGCTTGATGCGGAGAACTCAAGTTCGTAGACATTCGGGAGCGACACAGCCTTGACCGAAGCGCCGCTCGAAGTCTCAATCTCCTTAAGCGAGGGTGAGGAAAGCTGCACTTTCACTCCATCCTCCGATTTGAGTTTACGCAACAGATCGGAAAACGATGCGTCCTGATGTTCTCGCGATTTGAGTATAAGTTTGAGTTCCCCACCCTTCTGTTTCACCTCGAGCCGCTCCATCAGGCAGGCCGGAGCCGTCACCTTCATTTCGCGTGTCGCACCGGGGGTGTAAGTCACGTTTATGCCTGTGGCCACGTCAAGATGGTCGAACTGTTTGACGGGAATAGTCTTGCTCACCACCTTCTTGTCCTGTTCACTCAGGGTGAGTGCGCCGCTGTAGACACATCCCGTACCCATCACTGCCATCACGGCCACCATGGCCGCAACGCCGAGTCTTTGCATTGTCTTTTTCATGTTCAAATATCGGTTTTTGTATATTAGATGCACGTTGCGGCCGAAAGGTTGCAGCATGCAAAAAAAAATAATGCACCGGCACAATCCTGATGCGGAATGATGCCGGTGCATTGTAAGTTCCGAAAATCCGGAATAGGAGCGGCTGGCGCTCCCTGCGGATTTATTTACGGATGCCGAGCTCTTTCTGGGCGATGATGGCACGGTAGCGGGTGATGTCCTTCTTGATCAGATAATCAAGCAGACGGCGGCGCTTACCAACCAGAGCTTTCAGGGCACGTGCAGTTGTATGATCTTTGTGATTTGACTTCAGGTGCTGAGTCAAATGAGCGATACGGACCGAGAATAATGCAATCTGGGCTTCAGGAGAGCCAGTGTCAGTCTTGCCCTTACCGTATTTCTCGAAGATCTCTACTTTTTCGTCAGAATTTAAATGCATTCTTTCAGAGATTTTTAAGAGGTAAAAAAAGAAAAAATTTAATCACGGTCAAACCTGGCTGCCTCGCGGCCGCTGCAGCTTTTTGACGAGCCGGGACCTGCGCGTTGCCGGTTTGCAGCCGCAAAGGTACATCTTTTTTGCGTAACCGGCAACATTTCAGCAAAAATATCTTTCTCCTCGCACCTTCAATCATATTTAGACAGTCAACTTCCGGCGCAATTTACTGCATCAACCCTGCCGCCAACGTTAAAGGGCCGCAGCTACCCGGCGGATACCGGCAATACGCTTCATAAACGAAGAATCTTTCCGGATTTTCCATTTATTATAGGCGCCCTTCACACTATCGCCAGAGGCGATGGGCCGTGGTTAACCCCATGAAAGCGCAGCGCATCATGGGGTGAATAGGGTGGAGTGAACGACGCACCTCGAAGAGGTAGCGGCCGTGGATAGATGGGAAAATGTGGAATAATGTTGCTAACAGGGGGATTTCACAGCCGCGACCTCTCCGAGGTGCACTCCATCCGTTCTCCAGCACCCCATGATGCGCTTCGCTTTCATGGGGTTAACCACAGCCCATCGCCTTCGGCGATTCCAACGGAAAAGGCGATTCCAACGGAAAAGGTGAATGCACAGGCTGACGGAAATACTGTCAAGAGAACATTCAAAATCTGCTGACACCTTCCCACATGTTAAAATTGCAGGTTAAAATTGAGGGACGTGGGGAGAATCGGCGGCAAAAAATTTGCGCAATCGAAAAAATATCAGTAATTTTGCCCCGCAAAAGTCCGGAAAGGCAGGCTGTTAAAGCTGCAACATCTCAGGTTGCGAAGCCCGCATCTGGCGTTAAGGCTTTGTCCTAAAGCCTTAAACGCATTTGGCCGGCCTGATTTGCCATAGAAATTTAAAAACAAAAACGACATAACAAGACTCAACAAAAATGATTATCGTACAAGTTAAAGAAGGCGACAACATCGAAAAAGCTCTCAAAAAATTCAAACGCAAATTCGAAAAAACCGGTATCGTAAAAGAACTCCGCAGCCGTCAGGCATTCGAAAAGCCCTCTGTCACAAACCGCAAGAAAATGATGAAAGCGGTTTACGTGCAGAAGCTCCGCATGGTTGAGGAATAATTTCCGCACTGACAATTTGCTGTTTTTTCATGGCGGCAACTAAAATTTTGTTTGCTTTGACTTGCAAATAAAAAAAGATTGCTATAACTTCGTGAATCGGCCACAAGCTGTGACCCCATCCGCCGGATGCACCGCCATCAGGCAAACCTAACCGCCATCACGAAGCGCCAATGTTGATAAATTCATTTTTGACATATCTGCGGTGTGAGCTGAATCGTTCGGCTCACACCGTTTTGGCGTATGCCAACGACATTGAGCAGTTCGCCAGCCACGTCACAGGCGGCAAGCCCGACGAGTTCCAGCCCGAGACCTGCCGTCAGGCCGACATCCGCCAGTGGATTCTGTCGCTGAGCGAGAACGGGGTGAGCCAGCGGTCAATCAAACGTAAACGCTCGTCGCTCAGCGCCCTGTTCCGCTATCTGATGCGCACTGGCGCCATGACCTACAACCCCGCAGCCGAAGTGCCGCTTTCAAAAACTCCACGCAAGCTCCCGGTGTTTGTCCGCCAGGCCGAAATGGCAGAGACCATTGCCGACATGGAGCAGCATCCTCATGCGCACACCGACTTCGAAGCCTGCCGCAACCATCTGATCGTGTTGATGTTCTACTCCACAGGCATGCGTCTGAGCGAACTTATCGGCCTCAAAGACGCCGATGTGGACACCCGGGGCGGCGAACTAAAAGTGCTCGGAAAGCGTAATAAAGAAAGAATAATCCCTTTCGGCACCGAACTCGCGCAGGCCGTAGAGAGCTACAGGCAGCTGCGCGACACATCGGCCGACCCATCGCCCGAAGGGAGGCTGTTCGTGCTGCCCGACGGCAAGCCGCTCTACCCCGTGCTGGTGCGCCGGCTCGTGAAGAACGCACTGACAGGACATACACACGCCACCCGAATGTCGCCACACACGCTGCGACACTCATTCGCATCCGACATGCTAAACAACGGAGCCGACCTCCGCAGCGTGCAGCAGCTTCTGGGGCACGAATCATTGGAAACCACACAGGTCTATACACATATAACCTACCGCGAACTTAAACAAAATTACCAACTCGCGCATCCGCGCGCAAAACAAAATCAAGGAGGATTTTAGATTATGGACGTAAGAATTCAAGCCATCCATTTCGATGCAACCGAAAAGCTCGTTGCCTTCATCAACAAGAAAGCTGAACGTCTGGCACGCCATAACGCCGCAATCACCACCTTCGATGCAAAGCTGTCGGTGGTTAAGCCTGAAACGGCAATGAACAAGGAGGCCGTGGTGAAAGTCACAATGCCGCAAGGCGAGATGGTGGCCACCAAGGTGGCCGACTCCTTCGAGGAAGCCATCGACCTCTGCCTCGAGGCTCTGGAGCGCCAGCTCGAAAAGCGCAAGAACGCCTGATGCCACCCACCTCCTCCCTCCACCGACATACCATAAAAAGCAACGTATCGCGCCCCGGTGCCGACACGTAACAACACAACAACTATCATAAAACAGAACAAGCCGCATCGCCCTCCGCAGCGATGCGGCATTGTTTCATATATCCCACAACGGAACGCCCCGAAAATCCGGCGGATTTTGGAGACAAACCGAAAATCCGTGCATTTGTTTCTTGCAAACCGAAATCACATTCACCGAATTGTAGGGTCGCGACCTGTCGCGACTGCAACCCTGTGTGACACACCGTACATACGGCCCCTCTGCTACATCCCGCCTGCAGTCGCGACAGGTCGCGACCCTACAAGCACACGGATACACAGACCGTGCAATGCCACTGTGTTAAGGACTATGGTGCTATGCTTATCCCATTACGAAGCGCCGGCGCAGTGCGTGGGATATTCACAAAAAGCAGGGACATTATGCCCAAGGCATAATGTCCCTGCAATTCGGTAAATGTTCTGCCGGCAGTTAGCGGCGGAGATTAGCAGCAGGGATATCAGTAGACGAGTTCGAGGTCGTCGACGTACATCACCGAGGGGCCTCCGGTGAAGTAGTCGCCACCCTTCGAGGCCGAGATGGTGAGGATGATGTTGCAGGCCTTCACATCCTCGGTACGGTAGTCGAGAGTTATCTCGAACGGCACCATGTCGCTTCCGGCGGTTGCGCCTTCAAACACCTTCTCGCCATAGGCAATCACGTTGGCATCATTCTTATCGAAAAGTTTTGTTGTCTTGGTCTCAACTACACAGGGCCAGCTTTCGCTGTTGTAGGCGGTCTTTGTATTATCGACTATTGCGATATATACAATGCCACGGTCCATTTCCCCTTTCACATATTCAGCAGGAGCATTACTTGCCACGTCCGTTATGGCAGCCGGGGTGTAGTGCACATATCCGCGGAGAGCTTTGGGGCGTGAGGTGAACGGACGTCCCCAGCCGAGAACGCCGTCTGTGCCCTGCGTGGCCAGATATTTACCGACAAAGAGGTTGCCTGCGGCAAATTTTCCGATTGAGCCGATGCCTACAAACTGGCTTTCCAGCTTGGCCGAGTAAGTGCCGGAATGTTTCTTGTCGGTGGCGGGAACTGTCACGTTCTTGTTCATCGTTGAGGATCCGTGGTTACCGCTGTCCCAGAACATAGTGCCATCCGAAGCATACACCAGATATGCCTTGCCGCTCGTATTCCACTCCTCGAATCCGGCGTTGGGCAGCTGGGCGGCCGCCTCGGTGGAGAATGTGTAGGGCTTGGATTCATAGCCGTCGCACACGGCACGATACTCATAGGTTGTGCCTGCGGTCAGGCCGGTCACTGTGGCAGTGATTGTGGTGCCTGCCTCGGCGCGGGCGCCGGGAGCGGCAGCCGGGGTGGCCCGGTTCCATTGCTGCGAGCCCAGGCGGCGCCATTCAATGGCCGCATTGGTGGCATCCGGATTGAGGATGGTGGCCGTCAGCGTGACGCGGTCGGCCCACACGGCGGGAGATGCCGACGGCAGCGGGTCGAGCTGCATCTTGGCGCTGGTGAATGTCACGTGCGCCACTCCGGTGAGATTGTTGGCATCGTGCACGGTGATGGTCACTGTATGCTCACCCTCGGCGAAGATGCTGAGGAAGTTTTCGTTGAAACGGAGCTTCATCTCCTCAAACTGAGGATTATCGGGATCATTCTTATGGGTTATGAGACTGTAGGAGAAGCCATATCCCTCGAGTTTCTGCCTTACTTCGTCGGACATGCTGAGCACACCGAATTTGGTCTGTCCCTCTCCAAGATAAGCCGTGAATGCCGGGCATTCCACCTCTACATATTCGATGTGCGATGTGCTCTGCACCCACAGGCGGCATTCGTCGAAGGCTCCGCCGGTGCTCACAATGGGCTGGGATATATCATGGGTAAGCCCGGTAATCACCGGCTCCATCTGTATTTCAATCACCTCGGCAACTTCAATCTCGGTTTCATCCACCTCGATATCGAAAAGCGCGGCACCGAATTCCGATACGCTCGGGTCGCCCTGACTGATATGCACGGTGTACTTATGTCCGGGCTTGGCATTCTCGATGGCGCCATGCTTTGTCACTGCGCCGTCGTTGAGGTTGTTCTTGGCGGTAAAGGTGTAGGAGATGTTTTTATCGAACGACGGCATCATGAAGTAGCCGGGCTTGCCGGATGCCTCAAGACCTTCGTAGGTTAGCTTGCCGGCCTTGTGTCCGGCCTCGAATACGCATTCCGACACCAGGTCGCGCACCGATTCGTCATAGTCCACAACCACAACCACGTTGGCGATCTTGCACTCGAGGTTGAGCTGACGTGTTTCTCCGCTCCCGATGGCAAACTCCTCGCGGGCTTTGAAATGCTTGTCCTCGAACGAGGCGGGAACCGAGTCGCCGGTCCATGCCTCGGCCACGTAGTTGTCGGAAAGCAGCCACACACCCTGTGCGGGCACCTCGCCGATGCCGTTGTACTTGCGCACCACGCCCTTGGAGTTCGAGATCCATATGAGGGTCTTGGCGGCCAGCTCATCATCGGTTACACCGGCACGCGAGCCGCGCGACACCGAACCTTTCACATCATTGCTGATGGATGTCTTTATTATCAGACGCCCCTCGCCGTCGCCGGTGTCGTAGGGGATTTCGTCCGAGCAGCTGCACAACGCCATAAGCGATGCAGCGAACAATGCTGCCGGAGCGAAAATATTTTTTATCTTTTTCATTTCAATCGGCAGTTTTTAGGATTTCCGGATAAGGAGGGAAAGTGTTTTGCTCACACCGTTCTCATCCTTCACCGTTATTATGAACTTGTGGTCGCCGGCCTCGAATATCAGCGGCATAAACGTGGTGATATCGAAATCGAGTTCAGTTTCACCCTTCACCTCGTCGCCTACTTTAAAGCCGAGACCTTTAAGTCCCTCGGTATAGTCTTTGCCGTCCTTCACTGGATTCGCGAGGTCAAATTCCGAAGTCAGACCAACACCTGAAAGCATGCTTTCGGTCAGAAAGTTCGATTCAATTTTCACATTCAGCGATGCAATCGGGGCTTCCGAGTGGATGTGAATCTTGGCTTCTTTTTTCCCTTCGCCGAAGTCATCTGCATTGTTGGGAGTATCGTCAAGCACATTGCCGTTGCCGTTGTCGTTGGCGAGTGTCTCGCTGGTAAAGGTAATTTTATCCTCGTCGCCGGGCTGAGGATCAGGGTCTTCGGGTTTCGGTTTCTCCTCCTGGTTGGGACGGTCGCCGGATTCCTGAATGTCCTCCTCCTGAATCACGCTGCCGTCAACGCTAACGGTCTTGGTGCTGCAGCTCACCACGATGCCCTGACCGTCGACAGTTCCCACCTCATCATCAGGAGTGTTTGGATTGTAGTTGAGGCGGAATGTGAGCTTGCGGTGCTGACCGGGGGCAATGTTCTCGAGCACGTGCGAGAAATCCTCGTTCACGCCGTTCACGCGGCCCTGGAAACGGGCCACCATAGTGGTCTGTCCGTTGTATGCGAAATAGCCCGGACGTGTCTCCTTGCCGGTGTACTGCAGGTAGACCCCGGGAGTGGATGTGACGGTGATGGTGAAGCCCTCGCCTCCCGTGGCTGCGAGAAGTTTCGGCCCGTAGTCGATGGTGACACGCACATTGGCGAGCTTGCAGACAATGGGACCCACGTCAGTCACCTCTCCGTTGCGTATATCGAATGTCTGCGAACCGAGATAATACGGTGCCGACCATTCGGCATCCTTCAGCACGCGCGAACGCACCTGCACTTCGTAGCTTCCTACGGCGAATGTGGGGAGCTGAGGCATGGTGGCATAGGTCCACGATGCCACGTTGGCATTGTCGGATGTGCGGACCACATCGACAAGGAACGGAGAGAGGTCGATCGACGAACGCGAAGGCGCCTTTTTCGTGACATCCTCATCCTCCTTCTCATCCTCAACGGTGTTGACCTCGGCTAATATGGATTGGGTGTTGAGACGCCCTTCACCTGCGCCCTCCACCTCAGGCACCCAGTTGTCCGAGCACCCTGTGAAAGCAGCCGCCGCGGCCGCCCACGCTAATATGGATATGCTTTTAAATTTCATATTTTCAATCTATATTGTGGAGTTGCAAATCAATCGTAATTAAGTGTCACATCGTCGATATACAGCTGCGAACCCATGTACGTGCCGTCGGAAAGATTCAATGATTTAGGAGGTGTAAGCCAGTCAGTATTTTTCTGACTGTTGACATCATTGATTGACGATTTGAATATAACCTCGATAGACGCGGCCTTCGCGCACGGCACTGAATAGGTTAGTTCAAGAGTTTTTTCAGTATAGGAATCAGTCTTACTGATAGTAAATTCATTGGAGGCGAGTATATTTTTGGAAGCATCGCGAATGACTACTTTGGCCAAAGCCTGATCACTTGCATTCTTTGGAGCATATTTATACCAGAATGAAAGCGACGTAGGACGGACTGCAAAAGCAGTTCCATAATGCGCACCATTTGAATACGTCCCAAGATAAAGCTCACCGGCAGTAACATTTTCACAAGTACCCATTTTAGTTTCCCAAGCTACACTATGCGCGGAATTGCCTCCACCCCAACCGACGGTACGGATAAGAGCCGCATAGCTGCCGCCATGTTTGTCTGTGGTATCTATTGTACCTGAAATCGCGCTATACGCACAACCGTTTCGGTCAGTCCACGAGGTTGATGAGCCGCCTTCTGAAGTGGTCAATTGGTTCAGTGTATTCCATACGGGAGCGGCATCGCCTGCTGCGAACGGATAGCTCACCCACCAATATCTTGTGCCGCCCTCTGTTCTGCTCCACTGCTCCATGTCGCCGTTGGGTAACTGATTTGGTGCTTCTGTAGTGAATGTCACAGGTTCCGACTGGCCGCCATTGGCCTCGGCTTTCACATAATACTTGGTGCCGGGAGTGAGACCGCTGATTTTCTCACCGCCATCACTGTTGGCAAGCTTGTCGCTCGACACCTGAGTGTAGTTGGTGCCGTCGGTCGAGAGGAACCATTTTGCAAAACGGATATATTCTGAGGCATGGTTGCCAAGGATACGCATCGTTGCATGGGTGGCGAACACATCGGATTCGTTATACGAGATTGCCACGCCGGTGCGGACCACGGTGACGGGAGCGAGCGACAGGGAGTTGTTGCCGAGCACCACTGCGCGGAACACCACATCGTTGGCGCTGCGCGGAATGGGCAGACGAACCTTATACTTGTTTGAGCCGGGCACATGCTCCAGGCGTTCATGCACCACGCGCTGATATGCACCGTTGTTGTCCATAACCTCGAAGCGCACAAAGTCGCGCAGGTCCTCGTTGTTGAACAGCATGTCGACTACCATCGACTCCTCGTTGACGGCAGGTGTATAAACCTTCTCCACAGCCAGCGTGAGCTTCTGCACTACGACGGTGAACGACATCGGCTCCGACACCTTGTTATATTTGTCGGTAACGGTGAGGGTGAATGTGGTGCGGTTGTCGCTGGAAGCGTTGTATGTGAGTTTGCTCAGCCCCTCGCGGAAGTCCACGAGCGCCATCTGCGTGGTTGTGCCGCGGAATCCCTGCGGACGGATGCCGAACTCCTCGATTTTTGCCAGGTTCTCGGCATCGGCCGGGAAGTTGACCACCGGCGGCCATCCCTGGGTGATGAGCGACGCGCCCTGAGTGGTGAGCTGCCCGGAGGCCACGCCGGCAATTGCTGTGGCCACCACGCGCAGCGGCCCGGAGGTGGTGGTACCCTCCACTATGGTGATCTCCTCGCCGGGGGTGAAACCTACGGCCGAGAGCGTGGGCGCGGGGGCAAGAAGAATCTGGTCGGAAACATCGATCTCCACCGTTTCCTCCACAAGTTCGGAGTTGAATGTCACCGTAATGGCCGAACCGCCCGATTCGGCTCCCAGCCCCATAGTCACCACATAGTGGTTGCGGGCCTCGGCAGTGAATTCGGCGGCCTTGAGCTTGCCCTTCACACCGTTGGGCTTGGTCACATCGG
The DNA here is from genome assembly GCA_900540205.1 of uncultured Porphyromonadaceae bacterium. Lineage (GTDB taxonomy): Bacteria > Bacteroidota > Bacteroidia > Bacteroidales > Muribaculaceae > UBA7173. Next base: position 36,522 of record UQER01000023.1, read on the forward strand.
CGTAGATGGTTATGAGACCCGGCTCAACGTAGGCGGCGCGTTCCTCGCCGGCGGTGTGGATGATGGAATTACCCTTCGAGGTGGCAATCTCCACCGAATAGGAGGGGAAATAGTTCTTGAAATCCTCGCCGTAGACGATGCTCACCATCGAGTTGGCCAGCGTGGCCGTAAGCGACACGGGTGTTGCCTCGTTCTCATGGAGCACCACCTCGGTCGAACCTTTATAATAAGGTGCGGCAAAATCCTCCTTCCCCTCCTCGCCGTAGTAAGCATCGATGGTGTAACGGCCGATGGGGAACGTGGTGGTGGGATCAAAATCAGCGAGTTTGTAGGTGAACACCTTTCCGCTGAGATGAGAGGTCATTTTCAAAGTCAGGTCACCGGCATCGATATGGTCTGCCTCGGTGGCTACACGCGAGGCGGCCGACCGGCCGGAAAGTTTCTGCGGCGCCTTCACGTCGCGGTCAACCCCGACGTTGAGCAGCATGCGGCCGCCGTCGCCCGAATCACCGGAGGGGTCGAATGTGTCGCTGCATGCACTGACTGCAAGCAGTGCGGCCACACAACAAGCGCCTTTTAACAGTTGTCTGATCATTTTTGATATGTATGAATTAATACCTATTTTTTTCACTGTGTTTTCAAATCCGGGGCAACCACACCCGCATCCTTAATGCTCAAAAAAAACATTCCAGAGCTTTTTCGTTGCATGGCTGCGCTCTGATGCAGCGATCCCGAAAAGCAAAATTACCTGCGAAAATACACATTTTTTTTCACTTCGGCCGCACATGCGTTGTTAAAATTTAAAATCAACGGCATTAGTGCCAGAAATTTTACAAAATCCGACAATTTTTACAGCTTTTTCAGCGAATTTGCGTATCTTTGCATGCAATATAGTAGACTCTAAACAAGATTTCGATATGTCATCATTTATTGCAGACAGGGTTAAGATGGACGGCCTCACATTCGACGACGTCCTCCTCATTCCCGCTTACTCAGATGTGCTTCCGCGCGAAGTCGACCTCAGCACCCGCTTCTCGCGCCGTATCAAACTGAACGTGCCCATCGTTTCGGCCGCAATGGACACCGTGACCGAGGCAAAGATGGCCATAGCCATCGCCCGTGAAGGTGGTATAGGGGTTATTCACAAAAACATGTCGATCGAGGAGCAGGCCCGTCAGGTGCACGCCGTGAAACGCGCCGAAAACGGCATGATCTATGACCCCGTAACCATCCAGCGCGGCTCCACAGTGGGCGACGCCCTGAAAATGATGGAGGAATACCACATCGGCGGTATCCCCGTGGTCGACGCCGACAACATCCTCGTGGGCATCGTCACCAACCGCGACCTCCGTTTCGAGCGCGACCTCAACCGCCCCGTCGACGAGGTAATGACCTCCGAAAACATCGTCACCACCTCGCAGAGCACAAACCTGGAGGAGGCAGCCGAAATTCTGCAACGCCATAAAATAGAGAAACTCCCCGTGGTTGACCAGCAGGGCCACCTCGTGGGGCTTGTGACATACAAGGATATCACCAAGGCAAAGGACAAACCTTTCGCCTGCAAGGACCATCTGGGCCGCCTGCGCGTGGCTGCCGGTGTGGGTGTGACAGCCGACTCCATGCAGCGTGTGGACGCATTGGTTGCCGCCGGTGCCGACGCCATCGTGATCGACACCGCCCACGGCCACTCCAAAGGCGTGATCGGCGTGCTCCGTGCCGTCAAGGAGAAATATCCTGAAATCGACGTGGTTGTGGGCAACATCGCCACAGGCGACGCCGCCCGCTACCTCGTGGAGAACGGCGCCGACGGCGTGAAAGTTGGCATCGGCCCCGGCTCCATCTGCACCACCCGCATCATCGCCGGCGTGGGCGTTCCGCAGCTCTCGGCCATCTACGACGTGGCCAAGGCCCTGGAAGGCACCGGTGTGCCCCTGATTGCCGACGGCGGCATCCGCTACAGCGGCGACATAGTCAAGGCACTCGCAGCCGGCGGCTACAGCGTGATGCTCGGCGGCATGCTCGCAGGCGTGGAGGAATCGCCCGGCGACACCATCATATTCAACGGACGTAAATACAAGAGCTACCGCGGCATGGGCTCGCTCGAAGCCATGGAGAAAGGCTCGAAGGACCGCTATTTCCAGGCCAACGAAACCGACGCAAAGAAACTCGTGCCCGAAGGCATCGCCGCACGCGTGCCCTACAAAGGCTCGCTCTACGAAGTGGTCTACCAGATGCTCGGCGGCCTCCGCTCCGGCATGGGCTACTGCGGTGCCCACAACATCGAGGCACTCCACTCGGCATCGTTCACCCGCATCACCAATGCCGGCATCAACGAGAGCCATCCCCACGATGTGGCAATCACCAGCGAAGCCCCCAACTACTCGGCATCGGCACGCTGAGCAGCCACTCTCCCCTCTCATCACATGAACAACGAATGACCTCCCGACCGGACAATAAGGTTAACCCCACAGGCGGCGATGGCGCGGTTCAACGCGCCACCGCCGCTCAACGTAAACTCGCGGCATCGCTGCAGCAGACGCGACACCGCCGCGACACCGGCCTGTTTGCCATAGAAGGCACCCGTGCGGTGACCGACACGCTCGGTCTTTTCCACACCGAGATGATTCTCGCCACCCCCGCGTGGCTCGGTTCCGACGCCGCAAAAGCCATCCGGCACACAGCGGCGCCGGTTCTCTCGGTTTCGGAAAGCGAGATGGAACGCCTGTCGGCCATGAAAACCCCGCAGGGGGTGGTGGCCGTGTGCCGCATCCCGGTGCGTGAAACGCCTGCCGACCTCGGGACACACAGCCTTGTCCTGGCGCTCGACGACGTGCAGGACCCCGGCAACCTCGGAACCATCATCCGCGTGGCCGACTGGTTCGGCGTGCGCACCATCCTCGCCTCCCGCAACACCGTGGACGCCTTCAACCCCAAGGTGGTGCAGGCCACAATGGGCGCCCTGGCCCGCGTCGGGGTGCATTATGTCGACCTTGCCGACACCCTTGCCAAAGCCGCGGCCGCCGGAACCGCCATCTGCGGCACACTGCTCGACGGCGAAAACATCTACCGCTCGCAGCTCCCGGCCGCAGGCATCGTGGTGATGGGCAACGAGGGGAACGGCCTCTCGCAGCAAGTGCGGGCGCTGCTCACCCACCGGCTGCTCATACCACCCTATCCTGCTTCCGACGCCGACGGCGTGGAATCGCTCAACGTGGCCATGGCCACAGGCATCGTGCTCAGTGAATTCCGCCGCCGACTGTAAACATTTTCCACCACCCCAAACACTCCGATGGCAAAAGCAAAAGAAAAAACCGTGTGGTTCTGCACCGAATGCGGCGCCGACTCGCCCAAATGGGAGGGGCGCTGCCCGTCGTGCGGAGCATGGAACACCATGGTGGAGGAACGCATCACCCCACGAAAGGGCGAGCTGCTTTCGGGCGCGCCCGGAGCATCGCGTTCCGGCGGCAAAGCCTCGCCGCGCAGCATTCCGCAACCCATAAGCGAGATTCCGCAGGGGAGCGAGATGCGCATCCACATGCCTTCGGAAGAGCTTAACCGCGTGCTCGGCGGAGGCCTCGTGAGCGGCTCCATAGTGCTTGTGGGTGGCGAACCCGGCATCGGCAAGTCAACACTTGTGCTCCAGAACATCCTGGCCATCAAGTCGCGCCGCATCCTCTATGTGTCGGGCGAAGAGAGCCCGCAGCAGATAAAGATGCGCGCCGACCGCATCGGACGCCTGAGCGACAACTGCTTCGTGGTGTCGGAAACATCGCTTGAAAACATCTTCGCACACATCCGTCAGGTAGAGCCGCAGCTGCTCATAGTCGACTCCATACAGACCATCGCCTCCGACGCCCTCGACTCGGCCGCCGGAAGCGTGAGCCAGGTGCGCGAATGCGCCGCTGCCCTTCTGCGCTACGCCAAGGAGCAGAACGTGCCGGTGCTGCTCATCGGCCACATCAACAAGGAGGGCTCGCTGGCAGGTCCCAAGGTGCTTGAGCACATTGTGGACGCCGTGCTGCAGTTCGAGGGCGACAGCCAGTACATGTACCGCATTCTGCGCGCCACCAAAAACCGCTTCGGCAACACCTCCGAGCTGGGCATCTACGAGATGTGCCAGCGCGGACTGCGCGAGGTGACCAACCCCTCGGAAATGCTCGTGAGCCACGTGGACGGCGAGCCCCTCTCGGGCTGCGCCATTGGCGTGACCATCGAGGGGATACGCCCCTTCCTCATCGAGGCGCAGGCGCTGGTGTCGACGGCAGCCTACGGCACGCCGCAGCGCTCAGTCACCGGCTTCGACTCCAAGCGCATGAACATGCTCCTGGCAGTGCTCGAAAAGCGCGTGGGCTTCAAACTGGCCCAGAAGGACGTGTTTCTCAACATTGCCGGAGGCCTGAAAGTGGCCGACCCGGCGCTCGACCTCGCCGTTATCGCGGCCATACTCTCCTCAAACGTCGACATGACCGTGCCACAAGGCACCTGCCTCACCGGCGAGATTGGCCTGAGCGGTGAGATACGCCCCGTCAACCGCATGGAGCAGCGCGTGCGCGAGGCCGACAAGCTGGGCATGTCCACCATCATCGTGCCTGCCGGTTCGCTCAAAGGGGTGGACACCGGCAAACTGAACATCAACGTGGTGGAAGTGGGAAAAGTGGACGAAGCTTTCCGGCACCTGTTCGGCTGAAGTGGGTGTTGCAAAGCCGCCAAATTCCGGTCAACGCGACAAAGGAGTTATGCAACACACTCCTGAATGTAAAAAAATTCGCACTCCCGCTGCAACTTTCGCGCCACTGGCGACGTCAAACATATATGCGGCCCTACAGCAAGGGCTACGCTTCGACAACACAGACAAATATCACACATTATTACTTATAATATGAAAAAAACCGCTCTTTTTCTGACGGGCTGCATGGCTCTCTTCACCGGACTTTTCGCCGGCGCACAGGAGATGCCGCAGGTGCAGTCGCTCCCCGTCGACACCCTTGTGAGACAAGGCGTGTTACCCAACGGACTTACTTACTTCATCCGCCACAACGAAACGCCCAAAGGACAGGCCGACTTCTACATCGCACAGAAGGTAGGCTCAATCCTCGAGAACGACAGCCAGAGGGGTCTGGCCCACTTCCTGGAGCACATGTGCTTCAACGGCACCCAGAACTTCCCCGGCAACAAACTCATCACATGGCTTGAAAGCGTGGGCGTGAAGTTCGGACAGAACCTCAACGCCTACACCAGCATCGACGAGACAGTCTACAACATCTCGAACGTACCCACCGAACGCGAAAGCGTGCAGGACTCCTGCCTGCTCATCCTTCATGACTGGGCCGACGGCCTTCTGCTCGACGGCAATGAAATCGACAAGGAGCGCGGCGTAATCCACGAGGAATGGCGCTCGACCAACGTGGGCTCGCAGCGCATCATCGAGCAACTGCTTCCCAAGGTGTTCCCCGACTCGAAATACGGCTACCGCCTCCCCATCGGAACGATGGAGGTGGTCGACAACTTCCCCCATCAGGCCCTGCGCGACTACTACGAGACATGGTACCGCCCCGACCAGCAGGGAATCATCGTTGTGGGCGACATCGACGTAGACCGCATCGAGAACAAAATCAAAGAGATGTTCTCACCCATCAAGATGCCCGAGAACGCACCCGCACGCGAGTATGAGGAAGTTCCCGACACCGAAGGCACAATCTATGCCGTAGGCACCGACCCCGAAATGCAGTATCCCGTGTTCAGCATCTTCTTCAAGAACGAAGTGTTCCCCAAGCAGATGCGCAACTCCATGCCCTACATGGCCGTTGACTATGTGAACACCATGATCGCCTCCATGCTCAGCAACCGCCTGCAGGAGATGCAGTCGAACCCCGAGACACCCTTCGCCGCCGCCTCGGCCGGCTACGGCAACTTCATCGTGGCCTCCACCGAGGATGCCCTCAACGTGGACGGCGTGGGCAAAGGCAACGACATCATGCCGGCGTTCAAGAGCGTTTACCGCGAACTGCTCCGCGCTCTCCGCGGCGGATTCACCATCACCGAATACGACCGTGCACGCAGCGAATACCTCTCGCGCCTCGAAAAGGCATACAACAACCGCGACAAGGTGGAGAACGACAAGTATTCCAAAGAGATTGTGCGCTACTTCATCGACAACGTTCCCATGCCCGGCATCGAGACCGAGTACAACCTGATGAACATGGTGGCCAACCAGATTCCTGTCGACGCCATCAACCAGACCCTCAAGCAGTATGTCACCCCCGACAACCGCGTGGTGCTCATGATGCTCCCCGCCAAGGATGAAATCCTGGTTCCCACCGAAGAGCAGCTCGCACAGGCCATGAAAGAGGTTGACGGCGAGACTATCGAGGCTTTCGTTGACGAAGTCAAGGCCGAACCGCTCATCCCGCAGCTTCCCGCTCCCGGCAAGATTGTCAGCGAACAGCCCGTGGAGAAATGGGGCGCCACACGCCTTGTGCTCTCCAACGGCGTGAACGTAATTGTAAAGCACACCGACTTCAAGGCTGACGAAATCCTGTTTGACGCGCAGGCTCTGGGCGGAACTTCCGTTATCCCCGACTCATACGCCAACTCCCTGGCCGTGTTCGACGACATGGTATCCGCAGCCGGCGGTCTGGGCGACTACACCAACAAGGACCTCCAGAAATATCTCCAGGGCAAGCAGGCTTCGGTCAAGCTGAACTTCGACGACTACACCCGCGACCTCGCCGGCTCGACCACTCCGAAAGACCTCCCCACCCTCATGGAACTGGTCTACATGTACTTCACCGGCTTCAACATGAATGCCGACGAGTTCACAGCCACACAGAAGATGATCGAAGGGATGCTCAAGAATCAGGAGAACACCCCGGAATTCGTGTTCGGCCAGAAGCTGCTTGAAACCCTCTACGCCAACCCGCGCAAACAGGTGCCCACATCGGCCATCGTGAACGGAGCCGACCGCCAGCAGATCATCGACATCGAGCGTCAGCTCACCGCCAACGCCGCCGACTACACCTTCTTCTTCGTGGGCAACATCAACATGGACACATTCCGTCCGCTTGTAGAGCAGTACATCGCCACGCTGCCCGCCGACGCAGCCAAGGCCACCAAGGCTCCGCAGTTCAACGAATCGCTCGCCATCAAGCCCGGCGACAAGACCATCACCTACACCACCCCGATGCAGACCCCCCAGACATTTGCCTGCGTAATCGAGTACGGCAAGGACAACTTCTCAGCCGCCAACCGCGCACTCGCTTCGGTGGCCGGCCAGATTCTGTCGAAACGTCTGCTCGACACCGTCCGCGAAGAGATGGGTGCCGTCTACTCCATCTGGGCCAACGGCAACATGGACCGTCTCGATCCCTACCAGAACACCGTGATCCAAAGCGCCTTCCCCATGAAACCGGAGAAGAAGCAGGAAGTGCTCGACTTCATCGCACAGGAATTCAAGAACATGGAATCCGACGTCACAGCCGAGGAGCTGGCCAAGATTATTGAATTCTCGCTCAAGAACGTGAAGGAGAGCAAGGAACTCAACAACGCATGGCTCAACGGCATGGCCGGCGAGGCTCTCAACGGCGTGGACACCTTCACCGATGCCGAGAACACCTACAAGAACATCACAGTGGCCGACGTGCAGAACTTCATGAAAGCCCTCAACAACCAGGGCAACTATCGCGTGATTCTGCTCGAACCCGCCCAGTAAAATCCCCCGTAAATCCACAAAAACACCGTCGGGTGTGCAGGCAATGA
>UQER01000024.1 GCA_900540205.1 uncultured Porphyromonadaceae bacterium
GAAAGCACCCGCAGGAACATGGCGAGCGGGTAAACCGTCGAGTAAGCTACCGATGGGGCATCGTTCCCCGATACCTTGTTGCCATAGGCGAGGGCGGGGGGATCGGTGTAGCCGCCCGACATCATACCCATGATGGTGAGATAGTTGAATTTATAGACACCGCGTGCGATGCATCCCACAATCAGCAGGGGGAAGAAGGTGATGATGAAGCCCCAGATCACCCACCACATGCCCTGGTAGTTGAACACGGTGTCGGCGAAGCCTTTGCCGGCGCCGATACCAACGGCTGCGAGAAAGAGGCAGATGCCGAGCTCGCGGAGCATCAGCGATGCCGACGAGGAGGTGTAGGTGACGAGTTTCACTTTATATCCGAAGCGGCTCAGGAGGATGGCCACAACGAGCGGACCGCCTGCCAGACCGAGTTTCATGCCGAAGCCCACGTTGATTGAGCCGAGGATGATACCGAACAGGATGCCGATGAAGATTGTGACGAGGTTGGGCTGGTTGAGGCGCTTCATGGAGTTGCCGAGCTTGGAGGCAAGGCGCTCGATGTCGTTGAGGTCGCCCACCACGGTGATGCGGTCGCCCATCTGCAGGCGCAGACCCGGTGAGGCCAAAAGGTCCACTCCGGCGCGGTTTACGCGGGTGCAGTTGAGGTTGTAGCCCTTGTGGAGGCGCAGGGCGCCGAGGGCGGTTCCGTTGTATTCGCTGCGGGTGATGAGGATGCGGCGCGAAACCACGTTGGCCGGTGCCACGGCTTCCCATTCCTCGTCGCCCATCTCGATGGGCTTGCCGAGAACGGCGTCGAAGCTGTGCTGGTCCTCTTGCGACATGACCACGTAAAGCTTGTCGCCCACATGGATTTCTGTGCTTGATTTCGGGATAATGATTTCACCGCCGGTGACCATCAGACGTGACACCACGAAGTCGCAGTGGATGATGTCGTGAAGCTGCAGCAGGGTTTTGCCGTCGATGAGGTGGTTTGTGACTTCGTAAGTGACAAGATGCGGTTTCGACTGGCTTTCCTCCTGTTCGCGGTTTATCTCCTCAATCTCTTTGTCTATTTTCACTCCGAAGATGGCTTTAACAAGGAGGATGGCTGTTATGATGCCGAGCACGCCAAGGGGGTAGGCTGCGGCGTAGCCCATCGACATGGTGTTGACAGCTTCCAGGTCGGCTGCGGCTTGCTGAGCTGCGGCAAGTCCGGGGGTGTTGGTCACGGCACCCGACATGACGCCCACCAGAGCGTTGATTGAGGTGGTCCCGTCTATGAAATAGATGGCGATCACGATGGCCACGTTGAGGAGGATGCCCAGTGTTGCAAGCATGTTGAGCTTGACTCCCCCTTTCTTGAAACTGGAGAAGAAACCGGGACCAACCTGCAGACCGATGGCGAAGATGAACAGAATCAGGCCGAATTCGCGCACGAATTTAAGCACCGACGGTTCGATTTCGTAGCCGAAATGTCCCATCAGGATGCCGACGAAAAGCACGAATGTCACTCCGAGCGAGATGCCGCCGAATTTGATTTTACCCAGATATATGCCAACGGCGATCACAAACGACAGGAGCACCAGGGTGGCTGCCAGTGACGTTTGGCCGGGCCAAAGCAAATCTTTTAGAAAATCCATGTTGATGAAATTGATGAGTTTGTACCTTAAAGTGTTGGAAATTAACGCCTTGTTGTTATGTGTGCTAACACGGGTGCAAAGTTACGCAAAGTTTCATGAATTATAAGGATTTTTACTCCATCATTTATTATCAATTCGCCCAAAATCCGCAAAAAAATGGTCAGAGGGCGAGGTTGAGGAGGTCGTCGGTGGTGGTGGCTATGTGGTCGGCATAGTTGGCGCGGAGTTCCGAGAGGGGGCGGAATCCCCACGATACTCCGGCCGATTCCACACAGGCGCGGCGTGCAGTCTCCATGTCGATGCCTGAATCGCCCACATAGAGCACGTCGGTTTTCGGTGTGGGACATTTGCCCAGGATGCCGAACACTATCGACGGGTCGGGCTTGACCGGCATTCCGGCCTTGTGGCCTTCAACAGCGGCCCATTCAATGTCGGGGAAGAAACGGTTGATGAGCGTTTCCACCGCTTCCTGATATTTGTTGGATGCCACTGCCACCTTTATGCCGCGGGATGTCAGGGTTTCGAGCAGCTGCGGAATGCCGGGATAGGGGGTGGTCTCGTCGGCTATGTGCGCCGAGTAGTATTCCTTGAAGTAGGTGCGCATGGTCTCTACACGCTCGGGGTTTCGAGCGCTTTCGGGAAGCACCCGTTCAAGAAGTTTGGTGATACCGCTTCCCACGAAGCGGGGATAGGATGTGAGCGGATGCGTGGGGAATCCGCACTGCTCCAGCGCATAGTTGGCGGCGTTGCCGAGGTCGGCGATGGTGTTCAGCAGAGTGCCGTCGAGGTCGAATATGACGAGCTTTTTCATATTGTCGGAGTGCTTTTAGTTGTAAGTGTCCGGCAATGGAGTGCCGGGGCACGTTTGGGAAACATTTCGGTTGGCAAAAAGGTTGTGGGCTGTGCTAACCGTCAGAACGGATAACCCACAGAGAAATGGAACGACACGTCGCGGTTCCACGACGGGTCGAGCAGGGGCCAGCGGTCCTGTCCGCGGGCCGGGTTGTGGGCTTTCACACCCATGTCGAGGCGGAGCAGGAAGTAGTTGAAGTCCATTCGCAGGCCCACGCCGTAGGCCAGTGCAATCTCCTTGTAGAATGAATTGAAGCGGAACACCCCACCGGGTTGGTTGGGGTAGTCGCGGATGGTCCAGATGTTTCCGGCATCGACGAACACGGCGCCTTCAAACACCCAGAAAAGCTTGTTGCGGTACTCGAGGTTGAGCACCAGCGAAATGTCGCCGCACTGGTTGATGAAGTCGGTCACGGAGTTGCGCGAATCATAGCTGCCGGGCCCGAGGGTGCGCACGCTCCAGCCACGCACGCCGTTGGCGCCTCCGGCATAGAACCGCTTTTCGAACGGCACCATTGAAGAGTTGCCGTAGGGGAATGCGATTCCTCCGCCGGCATGGAATGATATGGAGTTGCGCGGGGAGAAACGGTGGTTGATGGTGTAGTCGATCTCGCCTTTGAGATACTGGGCGTACTGTATGCCGAAAATCTTGTAGGCATCGTCCTCGCGCTTCTGTTGGAAGAGCTTAGACATGGCGTAGAGGAATGCGCCTGCGGTTTCCACTGATGCACGCACAGTGTAGGTGTTGGTCTGGAAATCGTTGCGCTCGAAGGCCGAAGTGGCCATGCGGCGGTTGGTGTTGTACCACGTGTAGCCCATGCGCATTATGAAGTGGTCCTCATAGCTGTAGCGCAGCAGGGGATTGTCGGGGGCAATGTTGTCGATGAAGTTGATGGTAGAGCGCGGAAGATTGACCACATTGATGTCGATGAGGTCGAGAGTGCGGCGTGTGCGGCCTGAGCGTGCAGCCCATTTGTAGCGCCATGCGCCGCCTGCGATGATGCGGGTGTATTCAGGCCGTTCCTGGCGGACGAAAGTCAGCGCGAACTCGGTGGAGGCACGCATGCGGTGCTTGAACGACGAGTGGAGGAACGGCGCCATGAATTTCGGGAAAGTGATGCCCACTTCCGATGCCACTTCTGTGTAGCTGTCGTTGATCAGGTCCTCGAAATCGCCCGAAAGACTTTCGTAGGCGCCTCGCAGTTTGAATGTGAGCATTTCGCCGCCACGGGCAAGGTTGCGGTGCTGGTAGGTGACGCCGCCGCCCACTCCGAAGTCTCCCTCCGAGTTTGTGCCTTCAAGCTCGAGGGTGACGCCCATCTTTTTGGTGCGCGACAGCAGTATGTAGGCGTCAAGCATTTCGGTGTCGCCCTGTTTGCCGGCGGGACGCGTGAGGATGTTGACATAGCGGAGGATGGCCAGACGGTTGAGCGCTTCGTAGGTCTTGTCGATGTTGGAGGTGGAATAATATTCGTCCGGACGGATGAATATCTGCTGCGCCAGGGCCTGCGGTTTCAGATAAGGATCGGGACCATAAAGAATTTCCAGGCCCTGATAGTTCACGGTGTCGCGGTGGGCGAAGCTGAAATCGGAAGTATTGTCGCCCGGAGAGAAGTCCGGCACCACCACCACACGCCTGAAAGCATAGCGCTCGTGGGCATCGGGCGCAGGGGTGTCGGCCGATGCCGCGTGTTGCCTCGGCTTGTGCACCACCATTGTGAGGTCAACGCCGCGCTGGCCGGCTACCGTGTCGGCCACGAAACTTATATCCTCCTTTGTGAAGGCGAAGTAGCCGTTTTCGCGCATCCATTCGGCCACAAGGGTGCGCTGGTTGTCGAGAATGTTGAGGTCGAGGTTGCCTCCGGTCTTCATAGGTAGCGACATGGAGTCGCTGTACACAATCCATTCCAGTCCCGGCTCCTCGAATTCATATGCGATTGAGTTGACCACGAACGGTTTGCCGGGGTGCAGCCGGTAGGTGACGTCGATTTTTTTCTTTTTGCGGGGAGTGACGTCATAGTCAACCTGTGCATCGAGGTAGCCCTCGTTGATGAGCGCCTGACGCAGCTGCCGCGCCGACTGGTCGGTAAGCGCCGAATCGAAAATCACCGGCTCCTCGCCCACTTTTCGCAGCCACCGGTTGAAGCGGCCGGTGGAGTCGGTGCCCGACATGTTGTAGATGCCGAGCTGAAGGCGCGCGAAGCCGAGCACCTTGTGGTTCGGGAGCTGGCGGAGGTAGTTGTAGTAGCGTTTTGTGGGGATGCGGGTGCTGTCGTCCACCACGATTCTGGCATTGTCGAGCATGTAGCTGCCTGCAGGCACATGGCGGGTGGAGCTGCACCCCGCAAGCGCGAGGGCAGCTGCCAGTGCCAGTGCTATATGCTTCACAGATAGCTTCAAAACGTGGAGATGGTGGACGGGGTTGGCGGCTATAGGCCGCAGTTGGTGTCAGTCCATGAGTTTGCGGTAACGGCGGCGCGGAAGTTCCTTGCCTCCGTTCTGAGCTTTCTTGTAGGCCTCGTAGTCGGAGTAGGAGCCTTCGTAGAACACAACGTTGCCGTCGCCTTCGAACGAGAGGATGTGGGTGCAGATGCGGTCGAGGAACCAGCGGTCGTGGCTCACGACAACGGCGCAGCCTGCAAATTCCTCCAGACCCTCCTCAAGGGCGCGGAGGGTGTTCACGTCGATGTCGTTGGTGGGCTCGTCGAGCAGCAGCACGTTGCCCTCCTCTTTCAGAGCCATGGCGAGGTGAAGGCGGTTGCGCTCACCGCCGGAGAGTACGCCGATTTTCTTCTCCTGGTCGGCTCCGGCGAAGTTGAATTTCGAAAGATAGGCGCGTGCGTTGATGTCGCGTCCGCCCATGCGGAAGCTTTCAACACCCTGCGAGATCACCTGATAGACTGTGTGGTCGGGCACGAGGTCGTGGTGACGCTGGTCAACATAGGCAATCTTCACGGTCTCGCCCACTTCGAATGTGCCGGCATCGGGCTGCTCCTGCTGCATGATGAGGCGGAACAGTGTGGTCTTTCCGGCTCCGTTGGGGCCAATTACGCCCACAATGCCGTTGGGCGGCAGCATGAAGTTGAGATCGTTGAACAGGTGCTTCTTGCCGAACGATTTTGCAAGCCCTTTGGCCTCGATTACCTTGTTGCCCAGACGCGGACCGTTGGGGATGAAAATCTCCAGACGCTCCTCGCGCTGTTTCTGGTCCTCGTTGAGCAGGCGGTCGTAGCTGCTGAGGCGTGCCTTACCTTTGGCCTGACGGGCTTTGGGCGCCATTCGCACCCATTCAAGCTCGCGTTCAAGGGTTTTGCGGCGCTTGCTGGCCTGCTTTTCCTCCTGGGCCATGCGCTTTGTTTTTTGGTCGAGCCACGAAGAATAGTTGCCTTTCCAGGGAATTCCCTCGCCGCGGTCGAGCTCCAGAATCCATCCGGCCACATGGTCAAGGAAATAACGGTCGTGGGTGATGGCAATGACGGTGCCTGGATACTGCTGGAGATGCTGCTCGAGCCAGTCGATCGATTCGGCGTCGAGGTGGTTGGTGGGCTCGTCGAGCAAGAGCACGTCGGGCTGCTGCAAAAGCAGGCGGCACAGTGCCACGCGGCGGCGCTCACCTCCGGAGAGTGTCTCAACGGGCTGGTCGTCGGGCGGGCACTGGAGGGCATCCATGGCGCGCTCCAGCTTGGAGTCGATGTTCCAGGCGTCGGCGGCGTCGAGGGCGTCCTGAAGTTCGCCCTGACGCTGGATGAGGGCATCCATCTTGTCGGGATTCTCAAGCACGTCGGGGTCGCCGAACGCGGCGTTCACCTCGTCGAACTCCTTGAGCAGGTCCATCACGGGCTGTACGCCTTCGCGCACAACCTCGATTACGGTTTTCGTGGGGTCAAGTTTGGGTTCCTGTTCGAGGTAGCCCACAGAATAGCCGGGGGAGAAAACCACCTCGCCCTGATAGTCCTTGTCGATGCCCGCTATGATTTTGAGCAGCGATGATTTACCGGAACCGTTCAGACCGATGATGCCGATTTTAGCGCCATAGAAGAACGAGAGGTAGATGTTTTTGAGAACCTGTTTTTGAGGAGGGTAGGTTTTGGATACGCCTACCATCGAGAATATGATTTTCTTATCGTCTGGATTGGGAGCTGCCATTGTGGTGTCCTGGATATGGTGTTTGTTTGTGATTATATTGGTGAGTGCATTGTCAGCCCTTGCGCTTTGCGGGGGCGAATTTCACGGGGTAATCGCAACGGATTTTCCGGTTGATGATGTTGGAGAGCTTTCCGCGGATGAGCTGCTTGCGGATGGGCGAGATGTGGTCGATGTATAGATGGCCTTCCAGATGGTCGCACTCGTGCTGCACGATGCGCGCCAGGTATCCGCTGATCTCCTGTTCGTGGGGCTGGAAATCCTCGTCGAGCCACCGCAGGCGGATGTGCTCCACTCTCTTCACATCCTCGCTTATTCCCGGAAGGCTGAGGCAGCCCTCGCTGCGGCTGATGGTCTCGCCATCGAGCACTTCTATTTCAGGGTTGATTAGGGCATGTTTCCATCCGTCGCATTCGGGGAATGTGTCGGCCCAGGGCGAAGCGTCGATCACCACGATGCGGTCGTTGCGCCCTATCTGCGGGGCGGCAAGACCTACGCCTTCGGAGACGTACATGGTTTCGAACATGTCAGCCACGAGCTTCTTGAGTTCGGGATAATCGGGTGTGATGTCGTCAGATATTTCACGGAGCACAGGGTGTCCGTAAAGATAAACGGGAAGTTTCATATGTCGGATCAGGTTTTGTTTTGCTGTGATCGGTTGGTGAGATAATCGTTGAGGATGATGGTGGCGGAAATCTCGTCCACAATCTCTTTGTTTCGGCGGTCCATCTTTTTCATTCCGCCGTCGAGCATGGCGCGGTGGGCCAGGACGGATGTGAAACGCTCGTCGGAAAATTCAACGGGGATGTCGGGCACGGCCTTGCGCAGTCGCCCTATGCCGGGGCGGATGTAGCGCATGGATTCCGACTCTTCGCCGCGTACGGTGGTGGGATAGCCCACGATGATGCGCTCAACCTCCTCGCGTTTCACGTAGGCTGCGACGAACTCGGTCAGCCGCCCGGTTTCCACCGTCGTAAGTCCGTTGGCCACAATCTGCAGCGGGTCGGTCACGGCGATGCCGCAACGTTTCTTTCCGAAATCGATAGACAGAATACGTGCCATGTGGCAAAGTTACAAAAAAAAAGCGAAAGGGATTCAACGTGAGTGTTCCGCAGTGTCGGTAGCGCGGAGAAAACCATCGGGTGCCTGTTGTTGTTATTACTGATGAAAGCCCACCACATGTGTTGTTCCTTCCTTTTTTCGGGCTTTCGGGATATTGCCTCCCTTCAGGCGAAGTTGTTATTTTAAAGCTTACGATTATGAAACACGAAAAACATCATCATGATGGCGATGCTGAGCGTCGTGGCGGTTCGTCGAAAACAAGCATATGGCTGTTTTTCGGCGTCGGGATTCTTATCCTGCTGTTGCTTGTGTGGCTTACCATCGCTGATTTCTGGGGTGATACAGACGTTGCCGCCGCAATTACCCCGCTGACATAAAGAAAGACCGATTGTGCCGATGAAATGATACGCGTATTTTGCTCTTGTCCGCGTGTCAACAATGATACATAAAAACGGGCGCTGTGTCGGAATGCCGAGACAGCGCCCGTTTTTATGTCTGAATATCAATGCTTTTGCTACTTAACTTCTTTTCTGCGTTGACAGCTTGTCAATCTCCGTTGGAGATGCTTTTGAATTGCCCGAGCAGGTTGAACTTAAGTTCGGAGCCGTCGGAAAGCCGTATCTCGTATCCCGCCGGTTTTTTCTCTATCTTGACGATGTCGAGATTGCTGTGGTTCTTTTTCACATAGTTGCGGATGGGCTTGGTCACGAGCCCCTCGGGCACCGCCTTATTCTTGCAATCTACCGATTTCCATTTGCCTGCGTTGGAGAATTCCACTTTTGTGCCGTTTGTGAGCTTTACGTCGTAGTCGGTTTTCTTCAGCAGGTGACGGTCAATTTTGATTGAGCTTACCTTTGCCTTGGGAAAATACTCCGACAGCATCTGTTGGGCTGCCTCCGGAAGCTTTTCTCGGTCAATAACATAGGAATCGATAAATGCGAATGCCGCTCCGCTGCCGCACAGCAGGAGCATCAATGCCATGATAAGTTTCTTCATCTTGTTTGTGCGTTTCTCTTGTGTGTTTACAATTTGTTCTCTCATAAAGAACGTTCCAACGCCCGAAATGTTATATCCCAACTGCAAATGTTGTATCCCTCCCGCAAAATCTTACCCATGATGTGCTTCGCTTTCATGAGTTTGCCACACTAATCGCCTCCGGCCATGGCATCCTCACCTGCGCCTGTATCCCCATTCAGACGTAGGGTCGCGACCTGTCGCGACTGCAACTATGCGGAGTCTGTGGGCGATTATGGCTTGATAGATTGTATGTTAGCAGTCGCGACAGGTCGCGACCCTACAATCTGTGTGAACTCAATTAAACGTTTCACATTGATTTAATGACAATGCCCGCAATTTGTTGTGGCTGTCAGAAAAATTCCGGGAGCATGTGGTTGTAGTAGAGCGTTATAAGGCCGGTTATGATTCCGCTGCATGCGGCGAAAAACAGAAATGCGGCAAGGATAAACCTGCGTTTTGCCGGTGGCATAGGGGTGCCGTTTGTGAAGTTTTCGCGGTAAATGCGAATCCATGCATAGGCGTAGACACACCAGATTGTCAGAAAAACAGACCATCTGAATAATGTGCGGAAAGCTGTGGGTGCATCGGCATCATAGCTCGGCAGATGGCAGATGATCAGGATGTTTGCGGCTGTAACGGCGCAACAGATGAGTGCCAGTATGGCATATACTGCCGCCGGCAATCGGCGGTTTTGCTTTAAGGCTAAGCCTGAGCGGCGGAATGCGGTGTATGCTGCATAGATCGAGGCCAAAGTCCACGCGCCTGTGAGAATGTAGCCGGCAATTTGTAGTGTAGTGTACATTTGAATGTGGGATGGTGGCGAATTATTTCCTTAAAGAAACACAGTTATCAGATTGTCTGGGTCAAATAAACGATTATGCGTATAACTGTAATTGTGACAGCAACCAGGATCAAGCTGTTCCTTGCAAGTTTGTGGTCACCCACAATGGCACCTTTGACAGCATAAAAGAGCATGCTGCAAAGCATTATTCCGAAAATAGCCGAGTAGATCGGATGGTTGCGGGGAAAATCTGAAATCGGGTTGGTTGGCTCGCTGGTATGCTTGGTTACTGCCACTTCAGGTGAACCGGCAGCCGCGAAGCAGGCTACGATTGCTGTTGCAATCAGCACCAGGCATCCGATGTAAAAAAGCATCTTGCCGGTCTGGTGGCGGTGATATGCGGAACGAATGCCGCGGATTGTGTTGATTATGCCAATGAACACCATTGCGGCGAACACAACCAAAATGATTATTGAGAATATATTCATCTGTCAAATTTTTAATTGGGATTAGCGTACCAGAAATATTATAGTGAGCCAACAGCTCGTTTACACGGCAAAATTAGTGAATGTAAAACGCCGGTCAAAAAACAAACACTATGAAAATGTTTATCATTTTAGGTGCTGCGGTGTGTTAATGGTATGTATGTCAGCTTATTACAAATTGATAAAATGCGCAATTTTTATCACTTTGCCAAGTGATTGATATGCAGTGGATTGAGGGTGGTGCTGAAATGTTTGTGATTGTGTGTGCCATGTCAGTGCATGGTGATTGTCCAGCGGAGCCATAAAAGGGAGGCTACAATAATGAGTGCCAGGGCGATGTTGGGTATCCACTTTTTTATTTCGCCTGATTTGCGGATGTTTTTGATGAGAGAGACGGATGTGGAAAGAATGATGTAGATGGTGCGTCCCCAAAGGAAATAGAATATCACAGCCGAAAACAGATTGCCGAGAAAGGAGTGGGACGGACGGTAATCTGTTTCGGAGAGAAGTCGGGCGGTAATGAGAATCCATAAGATAGCGCCAAGTGCCGACAGAATAAAATACGAGCCACTGACGCGAAGACGGTAGATATTGTGCCGGCGGTAGGCTACATAAGCTTGTCGGCCGGTTCTGAAAAGCCAATATACGGAAAGTACATTAAATAATGTCAGGAAGAAGATAACTGATATTTTGGCAAATATGTCGGACATTATAATGTGGGATAAAGAAATCGGACAGGTTCAATGAGATTTAACCGTGGCGTTAAGCAGGGATAAAATCTGCTCTTTGTGTGCAGCATCGGAATTCCCTATGCGTGCTCGGAGCCGGGTCCACCGGTTATAGTAGTTGCCAAGCGTAAGCCCCTGGAACAGCGCAATGGCTTTAGGTGAGAATCCAGCCAGTTTTAATGCTATGAATTCTATGTCTGTGGGCTTCAGTTTCTGCATTTCCGATTGGATGTTGGTAAGAATATCGTTGTGATGCAGATTGACAAGGGATATTATAGCATTGGAGGTCTGAGGCGTTTGCATGGAATGCAGACTTTCGTCAAGCTGTTGGAGAATGGTGAGACGTATCGGGATGGCGGCATCCCTTTTCTCGAAATATTCTGCACTGATTCTGTCGATGATGGCGATCTGAGAATGATAAAATTGTTCGACGCAGCGCAGACTGTCTGTGTCAATGGTCGAGGCGTTTTTTGCAGAAGCGTCCTGTAACTCTTTTTCGAGGCGACGGAATTCTGCCGACAGTGTGTTGATTTCCAGGAGCCGTTCTGTAAGCTCTGTTTCTTTACGTCGCATACGGCTTTTGTGAATCCAAAATCCAGCGCATACGGCAATCGTTGCAAATGCCAGTCCGTAGGTGATGAGGCTGCGGTAGCGTTCGGCGCGGTATTCTGCCGTGCTGAGGGTTTGTTCTGACTGCGTTGAAGAGTTTCCAGAGGATGGCTGCGACGGCATCAGCATCAGTCCGATTGTCATGAGGCAGACAATTGTCAGTAATGGGAAAAGGTGTCGGTTGGGGATTGATGCCATGTGGGGAATGGGGGTTGATGGATAAAGATTTCCAAAAGTACAAAAAAATAGCTGCAATTCCAACGGCAGATGCCGTCGCAAGTGCAGCTATTAGGGATATGCGGTCCTGACTTTTTCGGTCAGGCGCGGTGGCTGGTTTTATTCAGCAACAACTTCGAAGGGGATTTCAACCGAAACCTCTTTGTGGAGGTTGATTTTGGCGGTGTACTTGCCGAGTTCCTTAACAGATTCTTTGAGCACGATGATCTTGCGGTCGATGTTGTGGCCGAGTTTTTCGAGAGCTTCAGCAATCTGGATGTTGTTGACAGAGCCGAAGATGGTGCCTGTGGCAGAAGCCTTGGCGCCGATGGTGAGAGCCACGCCTTCGAGCGAAGCTGCAACAGCTTCTGCATCGGCCTTGATCTTGGCGAGCTTGTGGGCGCGCTGACGCTGGCACTCTTCGAGCTGACGCAGGTTGGAGTTGTTGGCAATCACTGCTTTGCCCTGGGGGATGAGATAGTTACGGCCGTAACCGTCCTTTACTTCAACGATGTCGTCCTTGTAGCCAAGGTTCGATACATCTTCTTTCAATATGATTTTCATAATTATGTGTCGGTTATGGGAAACGGTTATGGTTTCGGATTATTTCATCAGGTCGGTAACGAAGGGCAGGAGAGCCAGATGACGTGCACGTTTAACGGCCTGTGCCACACGACGCTGGAATTTCAGCGAGGTGCCGGTGATGCGACGGGGAAGGATCTTGCCCTGCTCGTTGAGGAATTTCTTGAGGAATTCGGGATCCTTGTAGTCGATATATTTGATGCCGCTGCGTTTGAAACGGCAGTATTTTTTCTTCTTTACGTCAACCGACAGCGGGGTGAGGTAACGGATTTCTGATTGTGTCTGTGCCATTGTTTAGTCCTCCTTGGTTTCTACGGTTTCTTCTTTGGTTGCAGTTGCTTTGGCAGCTTTGAGGCTGCGGCGTTTGGCGGCGTATTCAGCAGCGTATTTGTCGTTGCGGAACACCAGGAAGCGAATCACGCGTTCGTCGCGACGGAAGGCGGTTTCGAGTTTCTTCACCAGTGTGGGATCGCCGTCGAATTCAACAAGTGCGTAGAATCCGGTCGATTTTTTCTGGATAGGATAAGCGAGTTTGCGCAGACCCCAGAGTTCTGTGTTCACGATGGTGGCACCGTTTTCGGTGAGCACGCCGGTGAACTTTTCTACCGCTTCCTTCATCTGGTCGTCAGACAAAACGGGAGTTAAAATGAAAACGGTTTCGTAGTGGTTCATTTGTAACTTGATGTTAATTAAAAGTTTGGTTATGTTGAGCCTTAATCCGGGCATATGCCACGGTTTTCTTAGCGGCTGCAAAGTTAACTAATTCTTTTTGAATTCGCAAGCGTTTTGTTGCCGCTCCGGATTTTGGCTGTTTTAACGGGGCGGATAGGGGGCGTTGGAACCTCTCGCGACGTTCGGTTACCGCACTATGATTTTCTCAGTGGTGGAGCCTGTGCGGCGGATGTAGATGCCGGGGGTGAGGCGGTCGGCGCTGATGCGCACTCCCTGCAGGTTGAAATATTCAGCTTCGGCAGGGGTGGCGTTAGCTTCAGGCGCGGTTATGGCCGAGCTGGCAGGGAGGGTGGTGACGGTGCTCCGTCGGCTCCATGTGCTTGGCTTGAGTCCCGATTCCGGGGCAGGTTCGGCTTTTACCCTGAAATCATAGGCGGTTGCAGGCTGCAGGCCGGTCACGGTGTGGCTTGTGGCGGCGATGCCTGTTATTGTCATTACGTCGTCGGTCTGGGTCTGCACGGGGGCCTTTGCTGTGTTGTTTCCGAGGATGGAGGTTGCATCGCCGGTGTATATCTGAGTTGACAGCATGTAGAGCCGCTGTTTGGGCGAGCGGGTGGCGAACTGCACACGTGCTGTAGCGTAGGGTTCGCCTTCGAGGGTGACAACATAGTCGGAGTAATTTGATGAGGGCTTCACGCTTGAGGTGGATACTTCCCGTCCTGACGCGTCGAGCAGGGCGATGGTGAGGGTGGCGCTCTCGCCAAGAGCATAGCGTTTGGCCGCGACCTTCACGGTGACGATGCCGGAACTGTCGAGGGTGAACTCGGGCGAGGTGATGCTGCCGCCGCGGGCTGCCGAGCCGAGTTTCACACCCCCTGCCGATCCTGCCCATTCCGTATTGTCGGCGCGGGTCCAGTCGGCTGCCGAAGTGCTGTTGAACGTGAGGTCGTGAATCAGGGCGTATGCGCTGTCGTGATGCGGCTCGATGCGCAGTGTGTAGGTCACATCGGCGTTGGTGGTGCGCTGCCATGAGGCGGTGAAGCTTGTGGAGGATATGCCGGAGGGCTCGTCAAGAACGGGAGCTTCGATTTCGGGTTTGACAAACCAGAAAGAGATAGTGCCGTCGCTGTTGCGCGTCATGTCGGTCACGGGTTTGTCCAGCCGGGTGCCGTTGAAGAGGATTGATGCCGGAGTGGAGGTCGCGGTCAGTTCGGTGGCTGTGCCGTAGGGCCACAGGTCGCCGGCCAGAGTTTCAATGCTGAGTTTGTTGTCGGCGGGAATGGGGGTCATGCGCTGGCGCGAATTGTTGTTGACCGTGTTGTAGTACCACGCTTCGGCGTCGTATGCCACACGGTAAATCAGCAGTCCGTCGGCTTCCATGAAGCGGTCCCAGCCCTGGCGTGCGCGGTTCTCGATCACGAAGTATTCGTCGGAGTCATCGGGATTGGAGATGCGGAGGGCCTGGTCGGTCAGCGCATTTTTCTGATTCCACACGGGCAGTGTATAATATGTATGTTCCACGGCCTCCGGCAGCGGGACCCATCCGAGGAAGTTCTTTTCGTAGGCGGAATATCCCAGAGGAGTGTCGCCGTTGTCGTTATAGCAGCCGTAGTGCATGATCGACCATGCGTCCATACCGAAGTACCCGTAGGTATAGGTGGTTTCGTAGAAATCAGGGAGACCGAGGCAGTGCGAAAACTCATGGCAGAAGGTTCCGATGCCGTCGATGCGCGATGGAAGCTGGCCGTTCTGCTCGTTGAACACGGCGAATTTGTTTACCGTCACGCCGTTGAGCTTCAGTGTGCTGCGGTAGTCGGAGGAACGCAAGTCCCACTGGCATGGCCAGATGGCGTCGTCCACCTCCGACGAGGCTTCGCCCACGCCGGCGTAGAGCACAATCACCACGTCGCATTCGCCGTCGTTGTTGTTGTCATAGTCCTTGAAATTGATCTGGGATGCAAGTCCGGTGCAGGCTTCGGCTACCATCTTGCCTATCCCCTTGTCGGCGCCCGACGAGGTGTTGCCGCCATATGTGGCACGGTCGCCGGAAAGCTGGATCGGGCCATAGACGTCGAATTGTGGCGTGTATGCGCCGTTGCTTTGGTCGGAGAAATACTGCAACGCGCTTTTTTCTCCGGTGTTGAAAAAACGTTCGAAAGTGGTGTGGGCGTTCTGCTTGTCGAGAAAATCGACGTCACTGTACGAAACGAGCAGGATGGGTACGCGCGGCGAGCCGCTGAACGGCACCTGCGAGGCACGCGATGCCGCGCGCGATTGTGTTGCGACTGCCTGGCGGCGCTGGGCTGCCGCTGCGGCCAATGAGGCGAAGTCAGCGCCGCCGTTGGCGCGCAGGAACTCGGCCTCGGCCTTGGTGCGTGTGCCGAGATTATGGGCGGCCATACTGGAAAGAGTGCCGTCGGGGTTCAGGTAGCGGAATTGTCCGTCGGCGGTGCGCTGCACCGGAATGCGGTCGTCGGCGGTGACGAAGGTGTGGAAATGCTCGTCGCCCATTCGTTCAACGGTGATTGTTGTTCCGTCGGGTTGTGTGCAGAGAATGGCGCCTCTGCGGGCGGGTACGCCTGATGCCGCCTGCCAGCAAAGTGTTGCGGCGGCAGTGGCAAGAAGTATGTTTGCTAATGTTCTGAACATGTCTGTGGTGATGGATTCGGATTGTGAAAGATTGGGCATTTGACCTTCGGGTGGAGGGCTGCCTCAGGTGTCCATGCGGAAAACGGCCCGGTAAAGATACAAAAAAGGAACGTCATATTTTATGACGCTCCTTATTTTTGCTTTCTGTCGGGGTGACTAGACTCGAACTAGCGACCTCACGCCCCCCAGACGCGTACTCTAACCAACTGAGCTACACCCCGATTATGGATTGGCCTTTCAAGCTTCCGGTTTTCCCGGCAGTGAGAAGCATTGGGGGCTTCCCGGCTTGATGCATCAGGCGTTTCCGCCGTTTGCGGTAGGCTTTCCTTTTCAAAAGCGATGCAAAGGTAGGGAGTTTTTTTGTCCCCACCAAATTTTTCGGCACTTTTTTGTCTGAAAAGTTTCGCATGTCCCTCAAAAAAGCTGTCGATGAATCCACTGTCGCCCTATTACAACCTTATTTTATGATAAAAGAACGTATTTAAAGCGGATTGACAGACGGGTGGCGAAAAATTTTTGTAATTTTGTAGTTTAAAATAGGTGTGAGGGCTGGGGCCCCACATAAAATTAAGGATACTATGTCAATTGCATTATTGAGTTTCGATACCGAAGAGTTCGATGTGCCACGCGAAAGCGGTGTGGACATATCGCTTGAGGATTCCATGGCCATTTCCAAATACGGCACATCGCGCATCCTGGATGTCCTGAAAGAGAACAAGGTCAGGGCCACATTCTTCTGCACCACCACATTCGCATCGAATGCACCTGAAATCATGCACCGCATAATCGACGAGGGGCATGAGGTGGCGGCTCATGGCTGCGACCACTGGCAGCCGCAGGCTTCGGATGTGAAAAACTCGAAGGAGGGCCTGGAGCGGATGACCGGTGTGACGGTGAAAGGCTACCGGCAGCCCCGCATGTTCCCGGTATCGGACGAAGATATCGAACGCTGCGGATACAGATACAATTCGTCGCTCAACCCTGCATTCATCCCCGGCCGATATATGCACCTGTCGGAACCGCGCACATGCTTCATGAAGGGCGGAGTGCTCCAGATTCCCGCATCTGTGACCCCCAGACTGCGTTTCCCGCTGTTCTGGCTCGCCTATCACCATCTGCCCGGCGCGCTCTACCGCCGTTTGGCCAAAATGGTTCTCCGCCACGACGGCTATTTCGTGACATATTTCCATCCCTGGGAGTTTTACCCACTGGGCGAGCATCCCGAGCTCAAAATCTCATGGCTCGTGCGCAAGAACGCCGGCGATGAGATGGCACGCCGTCTCGATCTACTGATAAAAAGCCTGAAAGAGGATGGCGCCGATTTCCGCACATTCAGCGAATTCGCCGAAGAGAAAATCCCGGCGCTACAGAGTCCGAAAAAGGCCTGAATCAACGGCTCAATCCCCAAAAGCATGTGCAGGGATAACACGGATCTCTATAACAAGGTGTCACTATAAATTGGAGAATGTGACACCTGTTTGCAAGAATCAAATACACAGCAATTTCGACTTGGCTCGAATAATCGAATTATAAATAATAATCGTAACGAAATGACACGTCTTGCCATTGTATGCCCCTGTTATAATGAAGAAGCTGTGCTCGACCGTTCGGCCGGAGTGCTGGAGTCGCTGCTCGACGGCCTCGTGGCCAAAGGGAAAATCTCGGCCGACAGCTATGTGCTGATTGTGAACGACGGTAGCCGCGACAAAAGCTGGGAGATAATCACCCGGCTCCATCGCGAGGACAAGCGCATCAAAGGGCTTGACCTCTCGCGCAATGTCGGGCATCAGAACGCCATCATGGCCGGCATGATGGAGGCAGCCGACCATTGCGACGCATTGATAACAATGGACGTGGACCTTCAGGACGATGTCAACGCCATCGAAAAGATGGTGGACGACTTCAACGAAGGCTATGAGGTGGTGTATGGCGTGAAGGTGCAGCGTGATGCCGATCCGGTGCTCAAGCGTATGTCGGCCACGGCATTCTACAAACTCCAGAGCAAGCTCGGGGTGGAGACCATCTATAATCATGCTGATTTCCGCCTGCTCAGCGCCCGCGTGGTCAAGGAACTGGCCCGTTATGGCGAACGTAACCTGTATCTGCGCGGCATCATCCCGCTGCTGGGCTATAAATCCACTACCGTCGACGATGTGATTGGCAAGCGCATGGGGGGGCAGTCGAAATATACTCTCCACAAGATGCTCTCGCTCGCGCTCAACGGAGTGACCTCGTTCTCGGTGAAGCCCATCTATGCCATCATGTATGCCGGCTGGGCGTTCGTGTTAATAAGCCTGCTGATAGGCATCTATGTGATTGTGTCGCTCATAAACGGTTCGGCGGAACACGGCTGGGCGTCGATGATGCTTTCCATATGGTTTGTGGGTGGCGCTATCCTGATCTCAATCGGTATCGTTGGTGTGTATATCGGTAAAATCTATGTGGAGGCCAAACGCCGTCCGCTCTACCATGTGCGCGAACTCCTCGACGACTGATTTGCGCCAACCGTGGATATCAATTTATTGAAACATAAAAGAATGAGCCGGTGTTCCTGTTGAACCGGTTCATTCTTTTTATCAGTTTTGTTATCTTTACCGGATTTATCCTTTTTTGTTGAAGCGGTAGAGGCTCACTTTCCCGCCGAGCATGGGTTTGGGGGAGTCGTAGATGTGTTGGAACACGTAGCCTTCTTTCTCGAATTCTGTCAGATATCCGTTGGCATCGTACTCGCTTATGAGCAGGAAGCCTGAATCTGGACGCTCCTTATAGAAACTCGAGGTGCGGTCGCCAAGATAGAAATTCACTTCAAAATAATGGAGCGGATCGCCGGCGGCAAACTCCCCTTCGGAGATGAATTCATAAAGGCGTCCTTCCTCAGCAGGAGCGATGCGGTCTATTTCAGCAGCCACAGGTTTCAGCGACTTGGCGCTCAGCACTGCAGGCTGATATGTGGAATCAAGGGCGAAGAATATAGACAACGTAACAAATGCTATGGCCACCAGGGTGCGCCCCTGAGCTTTCAGCGCTTTCCGGCACACGAACCATGCCACAGCCAGAAGGGTGGGAAGCAGCACTGCGCACCAGCGCCAGAATCCTCCGATATTCTTTATCGCGGCGAACATGGCCATGCCGGTGGTGTCGTCGCCGGCCAGCGATGAGGGCACCGCGCCGCTTTTCACGGCAACGAATGCCCCGAACAGCAGCAGGGCCGCGCAGGCGATAATGTCGCCGTATAGCCGCACCACGCCGTAATGGCGTCGGCACAGCGTGATGAAGTATCGGGACAGGAGAAATGCCGTGAATGGATACATGGGCATAAGGTAAACGCTGCGTTTGCTCTGCGGGAGGCAGTAGAACACAAAGATTACAATCGAGGCGGTCCATGCCAGCACAAGCGCCGGGTCGGCTCTGCGGATGTTGAGCAGGGCCATGCGTAGCGACTGGACAGCCGGACGGCGGCGGTAGCTTATTGCGAACAGTGATAACAGTCCGAGCAGTGTCCACGGTGCGAATCCTCCGAGCAGTGTCACGATGTTGAAGTACCACGGGTTGACACATGATTCATAGCTCATGGTGCTGGTCATGCGGCCGAAGTTCTCTTCAAGCACAAGGTCGAGGAACGCCTGGCCACCCTGTCCGTAGGCCGCCACATACCAGCAGAGCGGAATGATCAGCGAAAGGATGCCCCATGCCGTCAACGACAGGAACGCCCTCCAGAAATTGGTACCGCGCAGAAGCATGTAGACTCCGGCCACCAGGCATGGAATCACCGTGCCCACCGGCCCCTTGGTCAGTGTGGCGCAACCCATCAGGATTATCGCGATTATCGGAACGCCTTTCATCCCCTTTTCGTGCCATATGTACAGACGGTAGATGGCTATCACCGACAGCGCTGTCAGAACCATGTCCACACGGCAGTTGGCGGCAGCGCGGTGCAGTTCGAAGCACGACATTGACACCAGCGCGGTGAGCAGGGCGGTCCCGGCATCGGAACGGCGCGCGAAGAACGAGAATGTGCACAGAATCATGGCGATGAATGCCAGCGCCGACGGCAGGCGCGAGGTGTATTCCGTCACCTCTCCGCCATTGAGGAGGGAGAATGCGGCAATCAGCCAGTGAAAGAACGGCGGTTTGTAGGGTATGTCGCCGCCGTTGTTTGTGGGGAGTATCCAGTTGCCGCTGTCAATGAACGACAGCGCCACCACAGCCTCGCGGGGCTCACCTTTGGTGTGGAAATCGGTCAGTCCCAGAAACGGGAGGATAGTGAAGGCGCATATGGCGAGCAACAGCAGAAAATATCGTTGCGAATTGGAGCGATTCATGCTTTTGTTGGAGGTTTTGTCGGTAATGAATTGCAAAATTAGGCAATTTTCATGGCCTGCGGGGCGGCTAAATGTGAAATAGATATAAAATGCTGCAGCTTACCGGCGGTTTATCAGTAAATTTGCAGCATAACCCGACCGTTGCCACTCTCTTGTGGATATAACCTCCGTTTCTTGCGATGAACAGAAAGATTCTTGCGCTTGCCATCCCGGCCATCGTGGCCAATATCACTACCCCGTTGCTGGGACTGGTGGATACGGCCATTACCGGCCATATGGGTAGCGCGGTATATATAGGTGCCATTGCCGTGGGCGGGGTGATGTTCAACATGCTCTACTGGCTGTTTTCGTTCCTTCGTGGCGGCACGTCAGGTTTGGCCGCTCAGGCTTGCGGGGCATCCGACAAAACCGCACAGGCGCTCGTGCTTTACCGCTCGCTGGCCGTTGCCGTGGGAATCGGACTGCTGATGGTGGTGTGTCAGACACCTCTGTTGAGGTTGCTCAATCTGCTTGTCGCCCCCGACGAGGCCACCGGCGCGCTTGCGGCAGAGTATTTCAGGATACTTATTTATGGCGCTCCTGCCATGCTCGGCTCATATGCTCTGTCGGGATGGTTCTTGGGAATGCAGAACTCCCGGATGCTGATGGTTACCTCCATTGTGGTGAACGTCAGCAATATAGCTGTAAGTCTGCTGCTTGTCTACGGCCTTGGATGGCAGATTGCCGGAGTGGCCACAGGTACGCTCGTGGCCCAGTGGCTCGGTTTCGCGGTAGGGTTGTGCCTGTTGCGACGTTACCGGGTGGGGCGCATGCCGTTGGGTGAAGTGCTCAGAGGAGGCGAACTTATGCGCTTTTTTAGGGTGAACGTCCACATGATGCTGCGCACGGCATGCCTCATAGCCGTGACGGTGTGGTTCATAAAGACAGGCGCGGCTCAGGGGGCGGTGGTTCTTGCCGTCAATACGTTGCTCATGCAGCTGTTCATGCTGTTCTCCTATATGATGGACGGATTTGCGTTCGCTGCCGAGGCACTGGTGGGTAAATATGTGGGCGCAAACAGAATGTCTGATATGCGTGCCTGCGTCCGTGGTGTGTTCTGCTGGGGTGTGGGGCTTGCCCTGGCATTCACGTGCGGCTATTTTCTCGGCGGAGAGATGTTTCTCGGGCTGCTCACCGGTGATGCCGATGTAATCGATGCGTCCGGGGAATATTATATGTGGGCGGTTCTGATTCCGTTTGCCGGATTCAGTGCCTTTGTTTGGGACGGGGTGTTTATAGGAGCCACGCTCACCCGAGAGTTACTGTGGTCGATGGCCGGAGCCATGGCATCGTTCTTTATTGTGAACTATGCCCTGTTTCCTACGATGGGGAACCATGCGCTGTGGCTGGCCTTCATTGTCTACCTGTTTGTGCGCGGAGCGTTGCAGACGTGGATTTTCGCCCGACATGAGTTCTGAAGTTTAAACATGAATATAATACTATAAGGTAATAATGAAAATATGTGATAAATACGTCCGTTTGTTCGCCTCTGTGGCTCTGGCTATGGTGTGCGGGCTTATGGCATCGGCCGAGAGCCATTATATGAAATATGTGCAGTGGGCCGACGAGGCTGTGGCGAAAGGGAAATACGACGATGCCATAGAATGCTATAGGGAGGCCATGCGGGCCGAGCCGTCGAATCCGCAGAACGTGATGCTGCTGTCGAACATCGGTATGATACAGCATTATGAGGGAGAGGACTCGCTGGCACTGCGCACGCTCACCGATGCCCGCGCCATGGCTCCGAAATCGGTGGTGATTCTGGCCAATCGAGCCAAAGTGCTCCAGTCGCTCGGGCGTTCGGCCGACGCCCTGCTCGATTGCGACAAGGTGGTGGAGATGGATTCAACCTATGCTCCGGTGTACTACGACCGCGCCACCCTCCATCTTGGCGAAGGCCGCGTGCAGCAGGCTGAGGCCGATGCGCTGAAATACTGCACTCTGCGTCCGGCCGATCTGCAGGGTACGCTCCTTATGGCTGTGATTTATACTAATTCCGGACGGCCGACCGACGCAATTCCGCTCTATACCAAGCTGATTGATGCCAAACCCGATGCGGTTTACTATTCGGCCCGAGCCATGTGCTATCTTGCACTCGACCAGCTTGCAGAGGCGTCGGACGACATTGCCCGTGGGCTTGAACTGAACCCTTCCGACGGGGAACTGTACTATAACCGCGCAGTGCTCAACCGCCTGCGCTACAGGGAGGAAGATGCCAAGGCCGATGCACGTAAGGCTGTGGAGCTTGGCGTGGCGCCGGCACGGGTTGCGGAGTTTCTTTAAGGTTTTTTAACTACTGTGCCTCTTTCTCCCGTTTGAAAGGCCTGCCGGAAAGCGTTAACTTTGTTTTCTCATGTAACAAACCAATCAATAGTCCATGAAAAAAATCAATTGCATGGTTGCGGCTCTGGCCATTGCGGCCACGGCTACGGCAGCCACCAACAATTTTACGCTGAAAACCGACAAGGTGGGCGCCCAGGTGCAACCCACTATGTACGGTCTTTTTTTTGAGGATATTAACTTCGGCGCAGACGGCGGCCTGTATGCCGAGCTGATCAAGAACCGTTCGTTCGAGTTCCCACAGAATCTGATGGGCTGGAAAACCTTCGGCGGTGTGGAGCTGCGCGCCGACGGTCCGTTCGAACGCAATCCGCATTATGTGCGCCTCACCACCGCAGGCCATGACCACAAGCACACCGGTCTTGAGAACGAGGGTTTCGTCGGCATCGGGGTCAAGAAAGGGGAGAAGTACCGTTTCTCCGTATGGGCGCGTGTGCCCGATGGCGAAAAGGCGAAACTCCGTGTGGTTCTGGCCGACAGAAACACCCACGGCCGCTCGCAGGACATTGCCAGTGCAAAAATCACTGTTGATTCAAAGGATTGGAAAAAGTACACGGTGGAACTTACCCCCGACCAGACCAACGCACATGCCGTGCTCCGCGTGTTCCTGCGCAAGCCCGACACAACACCCGTTGATCTGGAACACCTGTCGCTGTTCCCTGTAGACACCTGGAAGGGTCATGAAAACGGCTTGCGCAAGGACCTTGCGCAGAAGCTTGCGGATATCCAGCCCGGGGTGTTCCGTTTCCCCGGCGGCTGCATCGTGGAGGGAACAGACCTTGACACCCGATACCAGTGGAAGAATACGATCGGCCCGGTTGAGAACCGTCCGACTATCGAAAACCGCTGGCACTATACGTTCACACATCATTTCTTCCCCGATTATTTCCAGAGCAACGGTCTCGGCTTCTATGAATATTTCCTGCTTTCCGAGGAGATAGGCGCCGAGCCGCTGCCGGTGCTTAACGTGGGCCTGTCCTGCCAGTATCAGAACGACAAGGAGAGCGCACATGTACCTGTCGACGCCCTTGAACCATATATTCAGGATGCCCTTGACCTCGTGGAGTTTGCCAACGGCGACACAACCACAGTGTGGGGCGCCAAGCGTGCCGCCATGGGGCATCCCGCACCCTTCAACCTAAAGGTGATGGGTATCGGCAACGAGCAGTGGGGGCCTGAGTATGTGAAGCGCCTTGAACCGTTCCTTGCCGCCATGCGCAAGGCACATCCCGAAATCAAGATTGTGGGTTCGTCCGGTCCGGACAGCGAGGGCGACAAGTTCGATTATCTCTGGCCTGAGATGCGCCGCGTGAAGGCCGACCTTGTGGACGAGCATTTTTACCGTCCGGAGGACTGGTTCCTCGCCCAGGGGGCCCGCTACGACAATTACGACCGCAAAGGCCCGAAGGTGTTTGCCGGTGAGTATGCCTGCCACATGCGCGACAAGAACTGGAATCATTTCGAGCCTGCGCTGCTTGAGGCTGCCTTCATGACCGGCCTTGAACGTAACGCCGACATTGTGCACATGGCCACTTATGCGCCCCTGTTTGCCCACGTGGATGCATGGCAGTGGCGTCCCGACATGATATGGTTCGACAACCTGCGCTCCATGCCTACCGCAAGCTATTACGTTCAGCAGCTGTTTGCCAAGAACAAAGGCACCAATGTGCTGCCGCTGACCATGAACGGCGTGCCTGTAACAGGTGCGGAAGGCCAGAACGGACTGTTTGCCAGCGCGGTGCTCGACAAGGATGCATCGCAGTATGTGGTCAAGGTGGCCAATACCTCGAAGGAGGCTCAGGAAGTGAACATCGATTTCACCGGAATGAAGAAGAAACAGACCCTCGCCGGTGGCACGGCCTATACATTCCATGCCGATCTTGAGGCTGAGAATACCCTTGACAATCCCGATCTGGTAAAGCCCGTTGAGTCCGCTCTGGAAGCTACCGGCCACAGCTTCTCGGCATCGGTTCCCGCCTCTACTTTTGTGGTGTGGCGCTTCAATGTGAAGTGAATGGCGTGATTGCAGGATGCTGACTTGCTGCGAGCTGAAGCACGCGCACAAAGACAAAAACACTTAACCTATAAAAACCGTGCTCCCGGAAGCCACTCAGCTTCCGGGAGCATTGTTTATTATAAGCTTTGGTGGAATGTTGCCGCTTTGGGCGGTTGGAATGGGTGGATTATTACGATTCTGTGTGCGGGCGCGAGAGTGTGAACAGGAATTCAAGGCCGCCTGTTTTGCGTCGCCGGACACTTACGCTGCCTCCCATGGTGTTTATGCTGCTTTTTACGATAGGAAGCCCCAGACCGGTGCCTCCTGCTTTACGCGAGCGGCCTGTGTCCACTCGGTAGAACCGGTCGAACAGGTGAGGTATGTGCTCTTCGCTCACGCCGATTCCGTTGTCGTAGAACAGGAAGGTGTAGTAGCTGTTGTTGCGTCCGATAAGGTCGATGCCTATTTCTGTGCCCTGCGAGTAGGCCACTGCATTCTTGACCAGATTGTTGAGCGCGGAATTCAATAGCCCTTCATTGCCGAGGACCATGCAGTTCGGGGGGATGTTGTATCGGAATTCCATGTTGCCCAGTATGCCGGACTCTTTTAGGTCGTCGGCCATGCTGAACACGAGTTCATGGAAATCTATCTCCTTGAGGGGGATGTTGTCGCCCGATTCTTCCAGTCGGGTCATGGTTGATAGGTCGGCAAGCATGCTCACGAGGCGTTCCACGTTTTCCTGTGTCTTTTCGAGGAAATGGATGCGGTCGGAATCGGGCATGTCGGGCTGATTCAGCATCATGTCCACGTAGGCTCGTATGATGCCGATGGGAGTTTTGAGCTCATGGCTGATGTTGTCGGTGAGCACGCGTTTCAGCCTGTTCTTTTCTTCGGTTGCCTTCAGTGCTATGGCGTGTTCGCGTTCGCGGTGCACATTGGCCTGCATGCGGGAGTTGTAAATGGCTACAATCTGGCGTGATATATCGCCGATCTCATCCGAAGGGAAGTCGCCCATAGGTATGAAATCTTTGTCGGAGGCCGCTCTTTCGGCAAAGCTGTGGAGGAGGCTTACGTTTTTGGCCTGATGGGCCGTGAACGCAAATGCAAGCACGGTGCCGAGAGTTCCAACGCAGAAAATCAGAACCCAGAACAGCGGTGTGATGGTCAGCTGCTTTCGCACCTCGGGACTGTAGGGCAGATAGGTGCGGATGTCAATCTTGTTGTCGGGGGTGATTCGGCTTGAGAATATGAACAGATGTTGCCGGTGCGGCCCTACGCGCGTGTCGATTGCGCGTGCTATTCGCGAACTGTCGGGAAGCGTTTCGCGCTCGATGCTGTCGAAGTGGTCGGGGATACCTTCCCGGACTTCCCCTATATGGTACAGCAGCCGGCGGGTCTCGTTGTCGTAGACCTGTATACTCATTTCCCGCAGATAAGTGTCGTTCAGATAGCGCTTTATGAACTGAAGGTATGGCTGCACGTCTCCGCCGAGCTGGTGCATATCCACCACATTTCCGTTGGCCAGTGTGACGCGATCAAGCACGTTCTCTGTGCGCAGGCGTTTTTCCTGTCTGTACACGAACCATGCGAATGAGAGTACCACCGTCCAGATTACAAAAAATGCCGTTCCGAACAGCCGTAACTGATATTTTCTGTTCTTTTTGAGATGCATCGGTGGGAAATGCGAGTTTATTCGAGGGCTGCCTTGAAGCCGTAGCCGAATCCGAGGCGTGTCACGATATTGTCGCCGTAAGGCGCGATTTTTTTGCGAAGGCGTGCTATGTTGGTGTCGACTGCACGGTCGGTTACTTCCACATTGCCCCACACCTGTGTCATTATCTCTTCGCGCGAATGAATGCGTTCGCGGTGTGTGAGGAAGAACAGCAGGAGGTCGAATTCCTTGCGGCTGAGCGCCACAGGCTGTCCGTTTATGTAGCAGGCCTTTGCGTTGCGGTCTATGCGCATGGTCTTGAAGTTTATGTCGGGCTCATACTGGGCCTTCGGCATGTTGTAGGTCACCTGTGGTTGAGGAGCCTGTGTGCGGCGGAGCACAGCACGTACACGGGCTATCACCTCACCGATTGTGAACGGTTTGGTGATATAATCGTCGGCACCGATGTTCAGTCCCATCACTGTCTCGTCCTCGCCGTTGAGGGCCGAGCAGAAAATGATCGGCACGTTTTCGGTGGCGTGGTTGTTGCGTACGCGCTTGGCAAAATCGAAACCGCTGAGGCGCTCCATCATAATATCGACAATCATTAACTGGTAGATTGACAGGTCGTAGCCCAGAGCGGTCTCGGCACTGTCGGCAGTGTCGACTTCGTAGCCTTCTTTTTCCAGATTGTATTTTAAAATCTCGCAGTAGGATTCCTCGTCATCAATAACTAAAATACGGATTCTCATGTCATATAGAACTGAATGTGGCCGATTTGGCAGGTTCGGGCGCGAATCGACCTGATTTTGCTTGAAATTTTTCATAAAATTACGATAAAAGATTAGCAAAGTCTCAGTGTAAGATGTTAAACAACGTTAATTCAACGCCAAACCTGAACAAATCCGTCCGGTCAGCGTTTAGTAGGTATAATTACTATATTTGCACTGTGTTTTTTCATGGTATTAGATTTAAGGTTAAAGATAAAACTGAAGGGCTGTCGTGATGACAGCCCTTCAGTTTTTTTGCTGCCAAATTTTTTTCAGGAGACGGGGGCCGTATATGCCGATTCATGATGGGAGGATGGGACGCTCCGGCAGCTTTGGCGCCGGGAGTTGTTAATTAATCAATTATTGCTTACTTTTGCACATCTTAGCTAACTGAAAATTTATTATACCGCATGATAAAGGTTGGAATTCTCGGGGCGGAAACTGCCGCCGCCGGCGAATTGATCAGAATACTGATAAATCACCCTGACGTCTCGCTCAAGACAGTGGCATCCGAAAGCGAGGCCGGGCGCGAAGTGTCCGGTCTGCACCGGGGGCTGGTGGGCGATATCGATATGACTGTAAGTGCCACGCTCGATTGCGCCGGCCACGAGGTGGTGTTTTTGTGCGGCGAGCCTTGGATGGCGCGCCACTGGATGCAGCATAACGATGCCGAAGCCCGGGAATGTGGCCTGAAGGTGATTGACCTTACCGGCGCTTTCCGCGACGGGTCGATGGATATGGTCTACGGTTTCCCTGAATTCAACCGCAAGGCACTGGTCCGCGGGGCTTTGAGGGCATCGGTGCCGTCGGTGATAGCGTCGGCTGTAGAGCCGGCACTTTTTCCTTTGGCAAAGAACAATCTGCTTTCCGGTGCCGGCATTCAGGTGAGCGTCACAATGGCGGGAGCCGACAGCGGATCAGGAATGCTGTCGGAATATCCGGTGCAGTCGAGCTACAATGTGTCGACACGTCTGGACCCGGTGGCTCCCAATGAGCACCGTCCGGATGCCGAGGCTGCCGCCGCCGAGGTATCGGCATGCCTGCGTCTTATCCAGCCTTCGTTTGCGGGTCCGTTGCAGATTACTCTGAGCCGCGACGGAGTGGTGTCGCGTGGTGTCACGGGGGTGGTCGATGTGCCATGTTCGATTTCACTCAACGAAGTGCGCCGGTTGTTTGAGGAGGCTTATGAGGATCACGGCTTTACATTTCCCGTGGATTTTACGCCTGTAGTGGCCGATGTGGCCAACACAAACAAATGTCTTGTCTCGCTGGAATACTGCGATACACATTTGAGCGGGGTGTCGGCGGGGCAGCCGGTGCTCCGCATCACCTCGGTGACCGACAACTTGCTGAAAGGGGCC
The DNA here is from genome assembly GCA_900540205.1 of uncultured Porphyromonadaceae bacterium. Taxonomy (GTDB): domain Bacteria; phylum Bacteroidota; class Bacteroidia; order Bacteroidales; family Muribaculaceae; genus UBA7173. Next base: position 27,907 of record UQER01000024.1, read on the forward strand.
GCCGGAACAGCCGTGCACTGCATGAACCTGCTTTTCGGACTGTCGGAGAGGACGGCTCTTCAGTTGAAGGCGTCGGCATTCTGAGCTTGTAAAGCTTGTAAATATCTCCGTCAGCAACGCGTCCGCGATTTAAATATTGTGTAGAGGTTGCTAATTGTGTTAAATTTCACTATCTTTGCGCAACGGCCTGAGAGCCGATGCGTTTCAAAGCAGTTATAACCGAGGTCGGACCTGTAAAACACCATGGCGCTCAAAGATTCCGGAGCCGATAATGCACACACAATAAGTTTTAAGAAATAAAAAATATTTGACAGGCGACCTTTGGATTAATTAAAAAATGACTTGATCTAAACTGTATGAATTGGATATTAGACAGCATCGCAGCATTTTTGATAAGTCTGATTATAGCAGGTATCGTCATCCCTCAGATCCTGCTCATAGCATTTCGCAACAAGCTCTTCGATGTGCCTGATGCGCGTAAAATACACAGGGCTACGGTGCCGCGTCTCGGCGGTATCGCGTTCATGCCCTCGATAGTCCTGTCGCTATGTCTCGTGGTAGGATTCGAGGCGCTGATGGCGTCGGGGCCGCTGCTGGTGAGCACTCTGCTAAGTTCGCACTGGAATGTGCTGCTGCTTACCACCTGTTTCGGTCTGTGTGCTATGATGATGATGTATCTGGTAGGTATGGCCGACGACCTGGTCGGCGTACAGTACAGGGCCAAATTCGTGGCACAGCTACTTGCTGCGGCGCTGCTTGCCGTGGGCGGAGCCAGGATAATGTCGTTCTTCGGGTTCATGGGGCTGGAAACATTGCCCATGTGGTTTTCGGTGACAATCAGTGTGATTCTTATCGTATATATAACCAATGCCATAAATCTGATTGACGGTATCGACGGTCTGGCTTCAGGGCTGAGCGCCATAGCGATGGCTTTCTACGGATTCGCGTTCATGTCGCTCAACTATGGATGGCTGGCCATTATATCTTTCGCCGGGCTTGGAACCCTTGTGCCTTTCTTCTATTACAACGTGTTCGGCAATCCCGAGAAACAGAAAAAGATTTTCATGGGCGACACCGGCGCGCTGACAATCGGAATCCTGTTGTCCTATCTGGCCATGATGTTCACCCGCGTGCACGACGACCATCTGTTTTCGGCCAATGTGCTTGTGGTGGCGTTCTCGCCGCTGGCATTGCCCTGTCTTGATGTGCTCAGGGTGTTCGTGCACCGCATTGTGCGGGGTCACAGCCCGTTCATGCCCGACCGTGTTCATATCCATCACAAGCTGCTTGCCCTTGGGCTGCCCACGCGTCTGGCCATGATTATCATCCTGATTACGTCGGTGGTGTTCATCACGTTCAACATCCTTCTGTCGCACGTGGCGAGTGTGCTGGTGGTGCTTATTGCTGATCTTGTGGTCTGGGCAGTTGTGAATCTGCTTCTCACCAAAGCTATCCGTCGACGTCAGCGGAAGCTTAACAGCAATCTCGGCTACGATTGAGTTTTTTGATGCCTAAAAAAATAATGCGGGGTGTCGACGTTTGTCCGTCTGACACCCCGCATTGTTGTTTTGCGGATTGAACCGTTCAGTCCGGTGGTAGATTACTGGCGCCCTTCAACTGCTACTTCGCGGCTGATTTTGGAAACGAGACCCTGAAGCACCTTGCCGGGACCAACTTCTGTGAAATGGTCGGCACCGTCGGCCACCATGTTCAGCACGCTCTGTGTCCAGCGCACGGGGGCGGTGAGCTGAGCAACGAGGTTGGCTTTGATTTCTGCGGGGTTGGTGTGAGCCTTGGCATCTACATTCTGGTAAACTGCGCACACGGGTGTGTGGAACTCGGTTGCCTCGATGGCTTCGGCCAGTTCGGCGCGTGCAGGCTCCATGAGTGGCGAATGGAAGGCGCCCCCCACCTTCAGGGGGAGTGCGCGTTTTGCGCCGGCCGCCTTGGCTGCCTCGCAGGCTGCGTTGATGGCTTCGATTTCACCGGAGATAACCACCTGTCCGGGGCAGTTGTAGTTGGCGGCAACAACAACGCCTGGTGTAGCTGCGCAGATTTCCTCAACCTTTTCGTCGGGCAGGGCAATGATGGCAGCCATGGTGGAGGGTTTGATTTCGCATGCCTTCTGCATGGCCTTTGCGCGGGCGCTTACCAGCCGGAGACCATCTTCGAACGAGAGGGCGCCGGCTGCGGTGAGTGCCGAAAGTTCGCCGAGCGAATGGCCGGCAACCATGTCGGGTGCGAATTCATCACCCATTGTTTTTGCAAGAATTACGGAATGGAGGAACACGGCGGGCTGTGTGACACGTGTCTGCTTGAGGTCATCCTCTGTGCCGTTGAACATCAGGTCGGTGATACGGAAGCCGAGAATATCGTTTGCTTTTTCAAAAAGGTCGTGGGCGGTGGCGTTGTTTTCGTAGAGGTCTTTGCCCATGCCTACGAATTGAGCGCCCTGGCCGGGGAAAACAAATGCTTTCATTCTTTTCGGATTGTTTTTATTGTGTGATATTGGTCGAAGTCTAATACAGGACGGCGCTCTCCGACCTTTCGGACGGCGAGAGTCCATGCCGTTTTCAAGGGTACAAAGGTACGAAAAAAAAGGCGTTAACACTATTTTTTAATTTGAGATTGAAATTTGCATTTGCCTGTCAGATGATTGCTGCTGGTAATTTGTTGAAAATTAGCTGAATATATAATTGTATTGGTTTTGACGGACAAAAAAATGTGTTTTACAGCACATTTTTGGATTAAAAAAATGCGAAAAAGATTTGGAGGTATGAAAATAAGTGGTAACTTTGCATCGTTTTTGAAGCACAAAACTATTGTTTTATTATTTAATCTAAAATCGAAATGAAAAAGTTATTCTTGTCTTTCGCTGTTCTCGCAGGTCTTTCGATGATTTCTTGCGGTAACAAGGCTGAAAACGCTGAAGCTGCTGACGCAGTTGACACTGTAGCTGTAGAAGAAGTTGCAATCGAAGAAGTTGCCGTTGACTCTGTAGCTGCTGACACTGTAGCTGCTGACACTACTGCCGTTGTTGCTGAATAATTCAGCCGCCTGACAGCAAAAAAGATTTTTAACAGCACAATAAAAACCGGTTTTCGGGCATCCGCCTGAGAACCGATTTTTTTTGTGAGCCAGCGTGAATTATGCCCGCTTGCGGTAGGTGAGGGCTGCCACAGAGCATAGAAGCAGGGCGAATGCTGTCAGCGAGAGATATTGCGGCCAGAGGTCGGCTATGCCGGCTCCCTTGAGATAGACGGCACGCATTATCTCGATGAAATAGCGCGGGGGCACGGCGTAGGTTATGTATTGCGCCCACTGCGGCATGGATGAGATGGGGGTGAACAGACCTCCCATAAGTTGAAAAATCATGATGAAGGCGAACATCACGAAGATGCTCTGCAGGATGGTGGCCGACTGGTTGGCGATGCTCACCCCAAGCCCCGACATGACAAGGCTGAACAGAATGGCAGCCAGATAGATGTTGCCTATGTTGCCGGCAGGAGCCAGCCCGTAGACAAGCCATCCTATCAGCATCCCCACGGAAATCACCATTATTCCTACAATCCAGTAGGGGATGAGTTTGGACAGTACGAAGGTGAGTTTCCCCACGGGCGTGACGTTCATGGCCTCGATGGTGCCGGTTTCCTTCTCGTTCACCAGATTGAGTGTGGGTAGGAATCCGCATATTATGATTATCAGCACCACCATCAGTGCGGGAATCATGTAGTTGCGGAAATCGAGGGTGGGGTTATAATAGTTCAGCACACTTACGTCGGGCGCCGGAAAGGTGTGGCCCTGTTCGGATTGCCATTGGGTTATGGTCCCGATGGCCGACTGGGAGGCGTAGCGTGCCCCCAGCATCCCTTTTGTGGCGTTCACGCCGTTAGCATCGAGCGATAGTACAGGTTGGCGACCCTTCACGAGGTTCTCTGCATAAGCGGCAGGAATGACCAGGATGGCATCGGCCTGCCCGCGTTCCACCAGTTGCAATGCTTCGCTGTAGAGGAAGGTATTGCTTTTTACCGACAGGAATTCCGATGCATCCATGTCGGCGGCAATGCGGCGCGACAGTTCGGAGCGGTCATTGTCGACCACGGCCACACCGACGTTTTTTACATCGAGGTTGGCCACCAGCGGGAGCACAAGCATGGCCATGAGCGGAAGCATAACGATTATGCGCGGAATGAAGGGGTTGCGCATCATCAGCCGTACTTCCTTTTTCAGCAGGGCCTTAAGTATCCGTAGATTCATCATGGCAGAGTCAGTGTTTGGCATTGAATTTCTTTATGGCGAGGAGCATCACCACTGCCGTCATGCCGGTAAGCACGGCCACGTCAGTGAGTATGTAGGACACTGGCAGCTGCTGTATCATCAGCGTGCGCATGGCCTCTATGTACCACCGGGCCGGGATTATGCATGAAAGCCACTGCAGGATGGCAGGCATATTGTCGATTGGGAAAATCATACCCGACAGCATTATCACCGGAAGCATGAGCAGAACACCCGATACAAGCAGGGCTGTGACCTGCGTGTCGGCCAGTGTGGAGATGAGCAGCCCGAATGCCAGGGCCAAAGCAATGTACAGGATAGATACCCACACCACATTGACCACGGCAGCCGATACAGGTATGCCGAGCACCGTGTAGCTCAACAGGAGCATGAGAGCCAGAATGAGGCAGGAGAGGAGGAAGTATGGCACCATCTTCCCTAATATTATGGTGCGCGGACGCACCGGCGATACAAGCAGCAGATTCATTGTTCCCGATTCCTTTTCGCTAACAATCGAGACGGAGGTCATCATGGCGCAGATCAATATGAAAATCATCCCCATGATGCCCGGCACAAAATTGTAGGCGCTTTTAAGCTGGGGGTTATAGAGGGTGCGTGTCAGCAGTGGCGACTTGGAGTTGCCGTTAAGCACGCTCTCTATGTATACGGTGGCCGTCTGTGCTATGTTGGTGTTTGAGCCGTCGACAATAATCTGGCTGGCGTTCACGCCGTTCCGGCAGGTCATTATTATGGCGGCATCCGCGTTGCCTTTGCGCAGGGCCGGTTCCACCTGATTGTAGGGAACAATGCCGCAAAATGTGAAATAGGGGTTTGTCCGCAGGCGTTCGAGCACATCGCGGGTGTGGTCGTTGTGCTGCCCGACCACGGCTACAATCCGTACGTCGTTGACTTCGGTGGAGATGGCGAAGCCGAACAGCAGTAACAGCACAAGCGGCATGATGAGCACCACCGTAAGTGTGCGGAAATCGCGCAGCAGATGCAGCGTTTCCTTCAGTATCATTGATTTGAATATCGACATATCGTTCAGTCTCCTCGTTTGGCGTCTTTGGCGACGATGCGGAACACTTCGTCCATATTGTCGGCGCCGTAAATCTTTTTCAGGTTTGCAGGGCTGTCAAGTGCCTTTATCCGGCCGTCCACCATGATCGACACCCGGTTGCAGTATTCGGCCTCGTCGAGATAATGGGTGGTGACAAAGATGGTTGTCCCTCCGGAGGAGGTCCTGTAGATCATCTCCCAGAATTTGCGGCGTGTCACTGGGTCCACGCCACCGGTAGGCTCGTCGAGGAACACCACTTCGGGAGTATGGATGGTGGCGGCCGAGAACGCGAGTTTCTGTTTCCATCCGGTAGGAATGTCCCTGACAAGTGTTCGTGTCAAGTTCTCCATCCCGAGTGTGCCGAACACACGCTCCATGCCCATGTGGATTTCAGTGTCGGTCATGCCGTAGATTGTGGAGAACAGCCTCAGGTTCTCGGCCACGGTCAGGTCCTCGTAAAGCGAGAATTTCTGGCTCATGTAGCCGATGTGTCTCTTTATCTCCTCCGCCTGCCGGATAATGTCGAATCCGGCCACGGTGCCGGAGCCGGATGTAGGTCGGCTCAGACCGCACAGCATCCGCATGGCTGTGGTCTTGCCTGCACCGTTGGCTCCGAGAAAGCCGAAAATCTCACCGCGGCGCACATCGAAGCTGATGTTGTCCACAGCCGTGAAGCTGCCGAAGCGTTTCACCAGATTCCTTACCGATATCGCAATTTCGTCATTCATTTCCAGCAAGTTTTATGAACAGGTCCTCGATGTTTCCACGGGCAGGCGAAATCCGCACGTCTGTCAGTCCGCGCCGCTGCAAATCCGCAGTGATGCGGGCGGCATCGAACCCATCGCCGGCCACCACATGCAGTGTTGCACCGAATGTGTAGCAGTTCCTTACCTCGGGCATGGAGCGCAACGCCATGAGCAGCGGGTACATCTCTCCGGCCGAGGCGTTGTAAAGCCGTTCGCCGATTCCTTCCACCAGCCTCTGCGGTGTGTCGACTTTCAGGATGCGTCCCGCATTGATGAGCGCTATCCGTTCGCAGCGTTCAGCCTCGTCCATGTAAGAGGTGGAGACAAGGATTGTGATGCCTTTTTGGCGGAGAGTGGCGAGCATGTCCCAGAATTCGCTGCGCGACACGGCGTCGACCCCCGTGGTGGGTTCGTCGAGCAGCAGGATTTTAGGCCGGTGAATCAGTGCGCATCCCAGTGCGAGTTTCTGTTTCATTCCCCCTGAAAGGGCGCCCGCGCGGCGGTGTGGAAATGTTGCAAGCTGATTGAAAAACGGAGCGATGAGGTCGTAGTTGTCCTGCACACGCACCCCGAAGAGCGATGCGAAGAAGTTGAGGTTCTCGCTGACAGTGAGGTCGGGATAAAGCGAGAATCGTTCGGGCATGTAGCCTATCTCCGTGCGGATTTTCCGGTAGTCGGTCCGGACGTCGAGTCCGGCGACTGTGGCTGTGCCGCTGTCGGGAGGGATGAGGGTGGTGAGAATGCGGTAGAGGGTTGATTTGCCTGCGCCGTCAGGGCCGATGAGGCCGAACATGGAGCCTTCGGGAACGGAAAATGTCACGTCGGTCAGCGCCGTGATCTTTCCGTAATGTTTGGAGATGCCCTCAAGGGCTATGGCGGGATTCATAGGCGCACTTCCCCGTATTGGCCCAGTTTCAGGCGTCCGTCGTTTCTGACTGCGATTTTGACCGCATACACCAGATTGGCGCGCGAATCGTTGGTCTGTATGGATTTTGGCGTGAATTCACTCTCCTGCGCTATCCATGTTATTTTTCCCGGATACTCGTATTGTTCATCGCCACCGAAATCGGCGATTACCGTCACCGGTTGGCCTATGCGTATGTCGGCCAGCTGCGAGGCTGTGAAATAGCTGCGCAGATAGATGCCGCCGAGATCGGCAACGGTGAACAGCGGCCGTCCGGGAGTGGCGAATTCGCCGGCCTCGGCATATTTCTGCAACACTGTGCCGCCGACAGGGGCTGTGATGATACTTTTCACAATCTGTTCCTGAATCTGTTCACGCTGATACTGGAGGGCCACGGCGTTGTCGGAGATGGATGTCTTGCTTTTTCCGAGTGTGGATAGCAGTCCGTCGAGCTGGGCACGCAGCGTGCGCAGCGTGGCTTCGGCATCGTCGCTCTGCTTCTGTGTGGCGGCTCCGTCGGCCAGCAGACGACTTATGCGGTTGCATTCATGCTGCTGGTGGGCTATCTGCGACCGCAGGGCAGAGGCCTGGGCCGCTATGTCTGGCGATGAATTTTCAGTGGATGCCTGCTGGCTCTGCAGCTGTTTGTACTGGAGGGTCAGCATGGTGGTATCCACCACCCCGACACGTTGGCCGCGGACAATGCTGTCGCCCTCGGTCAGGTCGAGTGAAAGAATCTTTCCGCTCGTCTCGGCCGACACGGTTATAGTGGTGGCTTCGAAAATGCCGGTGGCGTCGTAGTCCGGCTTGCTGTGGCATGATGCAAGTGAGAGTGCCACAAGGGGGAGCAGTATCGTATTTTTCATCGGTTGAGAGTGTATTTAAGTTGATAAATGCTTTGCAGCAGCTGAATTTCGTGGTAGCTGGAAGTGAGCCGTGCCTGATTTTCGTCGGTTATCTTGGTGAGGAGCGCAGTGGCGTCGATCACGCCGTTCCTCAGTTGCGATTCGGCGGCGCGCCGCACGTTGGTGCGGAGTGCCACTATCCGCGCATCGTCCCTGATGATTTCTTCAAGCTCGGTGATGCGTGCGCTCTGCGACTGTGTCTGCAGGCGAGTGTTGAACAGAAACACCTCGCGGTCAGCCTGGATATTCCCGTTGGCCACGCGCAGTTTCTGCAGGTTGTTCTTCTTCGTGTAGAATGAGCTGATGTTCCATGTGATTTTCACTCCGGCAAGGATGTTGAACGAAAGGTCGCGGTTCATCATGTTCTCGAAATAGTTGAATCCGGGGTATCCGTAATATGCCTGTGCGAACAGCCCGATTCTTGGCATCATGTCGGCGTGGATGTTGCCGCTGCGGGCATCGTTGCTTTGTGTCTGGGCGGCGAACAGATTCAGTTCCGGGCGTGCCGGGGTGAGGGTGTCGGGCATTACGGGCTGCGGTTTGACAAGCGGCGTGGCGGTCATATCCTTTCCGGTGTACAGTCCTAACAGAGTGCGGTAAGTGAGCGCGGCGCTTTCGGTCTGTGTAATCTGCTGCCCTACGGAAAGATATTGCGCCTCAACCATGTCCACATCGCTCTGCATGGCCGTGCCGTTGGCCTTCATCGTCCGGAGCATCGCGAGGTTGCTTTCGAGAAGCGTCTGCGTCAGCCGGGCCTGTGCTGTCTGTTCCTCGAGCAGGAGAATACTGAAAAACAGGTTCTCAACCCGTTCCCTGACGGCGTAGAGCTGCACATCGAGGGCTGCCGTGCGTTCGGCATGCATCGCCTCCTCCACTTCGCGGCGCGATTTCGATATGCCGCCGTCCCAGATGGTCTGGCCTACATCTACTCCAACTTTGTACTGCACTTTTTCCATGCCGGGAATGCCGGTGCCCATTCTGTCCATGATGTCGGACAGGGCGGTGGGAAACGAGGGTACGGCATTCTGTACCGTGGCCTGGCCGTAGGCGTTGAGCTGTGGCAGCCAGGTCTTGTTGATGTCCGAGAGGTCGATGCTGCGGGTCTGATGCAGCAGATCGTACTTCTGAATGAGCGGATAATTCTCCCGGGCGAGGTCAACGCATTGTTCCACCGTGATCTGTGCGGTGGCTGCGAATGCTGCTAATGATAATGTGAAAAATAAAAGGCGTCGTAGCATAATGGCGGGTATGTAAATTGAAACATCAGGGAGTGAGAGAGAGACCTACAGGCCGAGCTTCCCGAGCACAGTTCTGACGTTTTCTTTTTTGCGCATTTCAAGGAATTCGTCTCTCCCTTCAAACAGGTTGCCGAATGAACTGCTTATCAGTGGTGCGGCAATGAACGGGAACAGATTGAGCGATGCGATGTCGAGCATCAGCATGCGTGCGTCCACTGGCCGGCATTCTCCGCTGGCCGCTTTCCGGTCAATCTCGTTCTGCAGGGTGGTGATGGCTTTGGCGGCGATGGAGGCTATGCTGTTTTTTACCTGGTCGATGCGTTCGGGGTGCTCGTGCAGTTCGTTAAATATAAACCGGGGAAGGTGAGGATTCTCGGCTATGAAGTCGAAATGCTGCTCCACGCCTTGTTTGAGACGTTCGCGCAGGGGCAAGTCGGGGTTCCCGATAACGCCGAATATCACCCGTTTCAGCTTGTCCATCTTGTCAGCCACTATTTTTTCAAAAAGCTTCTCTTTGGTGCGGAAATAATAGTGCAGCATGGCGTGGGTCACTCCGGCAGCCTGAGCTATAGCCGTGGTCTTGGCTCCGGAGTACCCTTTTTCAAGAAACTCCCGTTCGGCAGCCTGTAGAATCAGGGCCTCGGTATCGCGCTGATGGTTATGTGGTTCGGTCATATGAACAATGCGGTTTAACTTATTTGATTAACAAAACCGTTAATGCAAATGTATCATATTTTATAAGTGGAATAAAAACGTTGCGGAACATTTGGCATGAAAAAGGAAATAAATGCCAATAAAAAGCGCTTGCAGAGGAGCAAATGAGGTGTTGCAGAGGCGCAAAATGAGATAGGTTGCATCTCAAAATGAGAGGGGCTGCATACCGTGCCCGGGAAATTTGCGGCACTTACGAACCGGAGGGGGAGGACAATGTGTTGTTTATTATCATAAAGATGAGTGCACACGGGCGTTTCCATAAGTTTTGCCGATTGCGGCCATAGGAAAATCCCTTAAAAAATGCTTCCGCCACTTTCCGGGATGCTCTACTTTTGCGGCGAAATAAGAAAACAAGATAAACTTTTTAAAACTACGAAAATGAGCGAACCGATGATTGTGTGGTGTGTGATAGCGGGAGTGCTGTTGCTCGCATTTGTGATCAGAGACATAGAAAAATCCCTTAACGGCAGACGTCGTCATGGCGCACATGGCGCTCACCATCTGTTCGGAATGGGAAAGGAGAGTGAGATGTTCTACATTCCCGGAGATGTGGACGATGAGGATGAGTTTGATGACTGACACAGAATGTTGCAGCCCTTGCGGTGACACACAGCTGCGCCCCGCGGCGGAATTTCTTGCCGAGTATGCCGCATGGCTGCTGGGCTGCGGCGCTACATGCATACGCATTGAAAAGAATACCCGAAGAATGGCCGAACGGTTCGGCTTGGAGTTCGATATCTCCATAATGCCAACACATGTGGTGGTGTCGGTAGGGGGAGGAGGCAGCGGCGGATATGTGCAGCCATGTGTAGTTATGCACAAGGTGGCGGCGTGCGGCATAAATTTCAATCTCAACGCCCGCCTGAGTCGTCTGAGCTGGAAGGTGGCCGACCTGCATCTTGGTATCCGCGATGCAGAGCGGATGTTCGGAATGATAAAGCGCACCCGGACTACCGGCCAATGGGAGGTGCTTCTGCTTGCGAGTCTGGCCAACGCCTCGTTCTGCCGCCTGTTCGGCGGAGATTTCACGGCAATGCTGATTGTGTTTGTCTCCACCGTTGCCGGCTACAGGCTCAAGCAGGTAATGCTTGAGGACAAACGGGATGTGCGCCTCACGTTTCTGTGCGCTTCGTTCTTCTCGGCGGCCATAAGCGCGGGCGGCCATGTGTTCGGCATCGGCTCCACGCCCGAGATCGCTTTGGGCACCAGTGTGCTGTATCTCATTCCCGGCGTGCCTTACATTAATGCCGTGAGCGATATGATCGACCGCCACTATCTGTGTGCTTTCAGCCGGTTTGCCGATGCTGTGGTGCTCACTGCCTGCCTGTCGGCTGGGCTGTGCGGCGGAATGCTTGTGTTGGGTTTAAGATGGTTTTAGGTTATGTGGAACGAATTGCTGATAAATATTTTTGAGGATGGATTGTTTGCGGCGATAGCGGCCATCGGTTTTTCCAGTATAAGCAACACCCCGCGCCGCGCCTATCTCACCTGCGGGCTGATTGCCGCCGCCGGGCATGCGGTGCGCTATGTGCTCATGCTGCCACAGCTTGGCGGAATGCACATCATCCTGGCAAGCACCATCGCCTCGTTCACCATCGGGGTGCTGGCGGTGCTTTTTGCCCCCCGTATCAAGTGTCCGGCCGAAGTGTGCTTCTTCCCGGCGTTGCTCCCCATGATTCCGGGGATGTATGCCTACCGCACGGTCGAGGCCATGCTCTCGTGCCTGTATCACACGCAGGAAGAGGAGTTCGGACATTACCTCTATCTGCTGTCGTACAACGGACTTACCTGCGCGTTCATCATTTTAGGGATGGTCATAGGTGCAACGGTGCCGGTGTTTCTGTTTAAAAAACTGTCGTTCACCGCTACAAGATAATGTGGAAATAAATAATTTTGCAGTTGAATGGAACTGAGACAATTAAAATACTTCGTAAAGGCGGCCGAGACGCTGAACTTTTCGGACGCGGCCCGTGCGCTCAACATAGCGCAAAGCTCACTGTCGCAGCAGATAAAACAGCTTGAGGAGGAGCTTGACATGCAGCTTTTCCTGCGCAACAGCCACTCCATCAGGCTCACCGAGGCCGGGGAGATGATGTTGCCGCTCGCTTTGCGTACCATCCACGATGCGGAGACCTGCACCGACCGCATCCGCGACCTCAAAAAGCTCCTCACCGGCACGCTGAACATAGGCGTGACACATTCGTTCAGCCCGATTCTCACCGAGACGGTGGTATCGTTCATGAAGCTTTATCCGGGCATAAAGCTGAACATCGTCTACAAGCAGATGAACGAGCTGATGGAACTGCTGGCCGGCAGGGATATAGATTTTGTGCTCGCTTTCAAACCCTCGTGCCCAATGCCCGATGTGGAGTCGCACATATTGTTCCAGAACTCGCTGGCGGCCGTTGTCAGCTCCTCGCATCCGCTGGCCCGCCAGGAGAAGGTGACCCTTTCCGAATTGCAGAAATATGAACTTGCATTGCCCTGCCGCGGCCTTCAGGCACGCAACGCTTTCGACAGCGTGGCGGCTGCCTACGACGGATTCAAAATCCGCATCGAGCTGAACGAGGTGAACATCCTGCTGAAGCTTGTGAGGCAGACGCATCTTGTCACCGTGCTCGCCGAGGATTCAATCTACAACGAGCACGATGTCAAGGCTGTGCCTCTGGCCGTTCCCGCCAACGAGATGGCCGGGTGCGTGCATATACTGAAGGACACCTACCACAAGCAGTCGATGCGGGAGTTTGTGCGTCTGCTCAGCGAATCGCTCGCCGTGAAGCAGCGCCAGAACTCCTGGCTGTGAGGCGCGGGTTATTTTACGTGGATGGTGCGACGGAATTTGATGTCGCCCGAGGCCGCTCCCACCTGAATCTCGAATTCTCCGGGCTCAACGATGCGCTGCAGGCGCTCGTTGTACAGTGCAAGCTCGTCAACCGGAATTGAGAATTCCACCTCCTTTTCCTGACCCGGCTCAAGGTTGATTTTCTTAAACGCCTTGAGTTGCTGTATGGGTGTGTTGACCGAGCTGAAGTTGTCGCGGACGTAAACCTGCACCACCTCTTTGCCGGCACGCTTGCCGGTGTTTTTTACCGTCAGTTTGATTTTGATTTCATTGTCAGGCGAGAAAATGGAATCGTTGAGCTGCATGTTGTCATATTTGAAATCGGTGTAGCTCAGACCGTGACCGAAAGGCCAGAGGGCATAGGGTTTCTCAAAAATGTAGTGTCCGCTGGGTTCGTCATAGCTTCCCCCCTTGTCGTAAATCTGTTCGCGGTCGGAGGGGTAATAGTTGTAGAAACAGGGCGTGTTGCCGGTGCTTCTCGGGAACGATACGTTCAGACGTCCCGAGGGATTCACATTGCCGAAAAGCACGTCGGCCATGGCGTTGCCCTGCTGTTCGCCGCCGTAGAACTGTAGCACAACTGCATCGGCGTTCTCCTTGGCCCAGGTCATTACGAGCGGTTTGCCGGTTATGAGCACCACAATCATCGGTTTGCCGGTGGCTTTCACCGCTTTGAGCAGGTCGAGCTGACGGCCGGGGAGGTCGAGCGACGAGAGGTCGAACCCTTCGCCCGAAGTGACTTTCTTCGATTTGGCATCCCTTCCCAGCCAGATACTGCGTGTGCCCACGGCCACAATGGCGATGTCGCTCTGTGCGGCCAGTTCTGCGGCTTTGGCTATGTCGGTGTCATTCTGGCTCCACCAGTCGCATCCGTCGAGCTGACGCACCTCAATGTCATTGCCCACGAGGTTTTTAAGCCCGTCGAACAGTGTGACGCATTCGTGGTGGTCAAAATCCACCCATGCATAGTCGCCGGGGACGCCGTAGTTGCTGTTGGGGCCGAGAAGAGCTATCGATTTGTATTTCGACCGGTCGAGAGGGAGGATGCCGTTCTTGTTGTCAAGCAGGACAATGCTTTCGTCGGCAATCTCCTTGGCCAGGGCCACATGTTCCTTGCTTCTCACTACATTGTCCACGTTGTCGGGTTGGCCGAACGGGTCGTCGAACAGACCGAGGCGGAATTTGGCGGTGAGTACGCGGCGGCATGCGCGGTCAACATACGATTCGTCGACGGAGCCGTTCTTCACCTGGTCCTCCAGAGTGGTGTAGGCCGAGTCCCACACATCCATGTCGATACCTGCCATGAGCGAGCGGCGGGCAGCCTCTTC
>UQER01000025.1 GCA_900540205.1 uncultured Porphyromonadaceae bacterium
TTTTTTGCCATTTAGAATATAAAAAGAGACTGCCCAAACTTGTTAGACAGTCTCGGGGGAGATACCTAAAACAAAAGTCTCCGATAAGTTGCGAAAGAAAGAGTTCTCGCGATAAGTTGTGCCGGGGGTAGCCGGCTGAGTGGGAAATGGGATTATTCGGCTACGTAGGAGTAGAAGAAGTTTTCGGTGTCGGTGCCGTAGAGTTTGTGCTCTGCGGTGACGCATCCGTTGGCATCGAAATCGAATGTGAAGGTCGAGCCGGTGTCGGAGTAATCCCACTGGTTGGATGTGTGGAGGTTCTTGCAAGCTTTGCCGAAGAGGCCGCTTTCAACGAACCAGCGGCTTGCGCCGATGCCTTCGGCTGTGATGGCATGGCATCCGCCCACGTTGAGTGCTGAATCGTAGGTGTGGAGTTTCCAGACCTCGGCACCGTCGCGGAGTTTGCTCCAGCGCATGAGGTTGCCGTCCTGGATGTCGCAGTTCACGGCCACTTCACCGTTCTTGCATACCTGAATCAGGTAGCCGTCGGCATCGTAGAGGTAGTCGTAGGTGGTGGAGCCGTCGATGAGCTGTGCCACATAGCCCATGTCGTTGAGGGTGATGTCGTAGTCGTTCTTGCCGCGTACCTGCAGGGCTTTGCCGTTATAGGTGAAGTTCCATTCGCGGTCGAGGTCGCCGTCGGCGGTGCCGTCGACGGTGCGGTAGATGCGTTTGGGTGTCCAGTCGGCGTTGTATTCATAGAACCATTTGTCCCAGTCGTCGCCGAATGTAGCCACGTGATAAACTTTGGCGGTTTCAGGCTTGCCGAGCGTGGTGAAATTGATGGTGGTGTACTCTGAATCCTCGAAATACTGCGAATAGTCGCGGCGTGCCTTCACGCTGAAGGTGTAGGTGGTTTCGGGGGTGAGGCCTTCGAGTGTCACGGTGGGTTCGTAGGTCATCATTTCAGGGCCGTTGTTCACGGTGTAGACGTACATGTTGGCGTTGGCGCACTTTTTCCATGAGAGCACGGCTGTGTTGTGTGTGAGCTGGGGTGCCTGCATCATTGGTGTCTCAAGCACGTTGGTGTCGGGATGGTCCGGGTCGTCGCTGCAGGAGTTGAAACCCATCACGATGGCTGCCGCAGCAAGCCATAAAGCGAATTTTTTCATAAAGCGTTTAAGGTTATAGTGATTGATGTTTTAATTCAGATTCACGGGGGAGATTGGACGGAATGTCAGTTACCGGCCCATACAATGCATGCCAGACCGAGGATGAAGAGCACGAACATGGCGGCCAGAAGTTTGTTGACCACGGCAGGTGCGCCCTTGAATTCCTTCCAGATGAACACGCCCCAGATGGCGGCGATCATGGGTGCTCCCTGTCCGAGGGCATAGGACACGGCCGGGCCTGCCTCGCCGGAGGCGATGTAGCTGAATGCTGTGCCGAGCCCCCATATAGCTCCGCCGAGCATGCCGCAGAGATGGGTGGGGAAGGAACCTTTGAAGTAGGCCGAATAGCTCACCGGAGCGCCGGTGAAGGGGAAACGCATGGCCAGAGTGTTGAACACGAAGTTGCTGAGCAGCACGCCGATTGAGAAGATGAAGATGGCTCCATAGGGGGTGAGCATGCCGGGGGCCGGGTCAGCGAAGTTGTTGATGTCCATGCCCATGACCACAAAGCGGTAGAAGAGCGACATGAGCACACCGGCTATGAGGGCTATGATGATGCCTTTCTTGCGGGTGTCGGTGCCGTCGGAGTCGGCAGTCTTGGGCATCTTGCCCGATGCCATGCCGTTGCAGATGATGGCCACTACCACCAGTGCCACGCCTCCGAAGAGCAGCCAGGGATTGCCCGAGGGGACGCCGATGTAGTTCACTATTACGCCGAGCACAAGGGCCAGACCTACGCCGAGCGGGAATGCCACGGCCATGCCGGCGAGCGAGATGGAGGCAGACAGGAGGATGTTGGAGGCATTGAAGATCACACCGCCGAGAATCACCCAGCCGATGGCGCTCCAGGAAGCCTGCGAGAGGTCGGTGCAGAAACTGCGACCTTCCGAACCGAAGCTGCCCATTGTGAATCCGAGCAGCAGGGTGAACAGCACCATGCCTATCACGTAATCCCAATAGAAAAGTTCGTAGCGCCAGTTTTTCGATACAAGTTTCTGGGTGTTGCCCCAGGAGCCCCAGCAAATCATGGTGATGAAGCAGAAAATCACTGCCAGAGCATAGTTGTTGACTGTAAACATGGATATTGAGGGTTTAAGATATTTATTTCTGAAATAATATGGTCTGGAGAAAGATGTGAATGTAGCGGAGAGTCAGAGCGGGGGTCAGATGTGGATGCGCTGGTCGATGAACCGCAGCCATTCCTCCCATCCGGGCATGAACTGCAGCGAATCGGGTGCATGGGCGCCCACGCGGTACTGGTGGCTGATGTCGAGGCCACGCAGAAGCACGTGAAGATCGCTTGCCCATCCGAAGTCAGGCGATGACGGGTTCTGGTCGAGCCACACGCGCGGGTAACGGCGGTGTGATTTCAGCAGTCCGGCAAACGTCTGCGGGGAAGTGGAGCCTTCCGTCGGATTGGTCAGTACAACTGCGGTGAACCAGGGTTCGGTGGCGAGCAATCCGGCCAGGAAGTCGGGAGAACCGCCGCAGTCAACGAATGCACGGAACCGGCGGTCGGCACGCAGTTGGCTGCATTCACGCTCGATGGCCTGAATAGAATCCGTGGGAGAAAGGAAACAGAGTGCCATCGGCCTGATCTCGCCGCGAGATGCCATCGCGTCCGTGCGTTTCACCAGACTTTCCTTTTCCTGAGGCGAAAAGTTGCCGCGGACGTAAAGCACCGGATAAAGCCGGTAGGAAGCAGCGTTGGCGGCAGGCAGCCAAATGGTGGAGTTGGCCAAATTCAATTGGCGTGGTGACGGGTCGGACGGGTCGGACGGGTCGGATTTGTCGGATGAAGTTGACTGGAAGAGTGTGGAGGACAGTTCCGCCATTGCCTGACGCAGCCCCTTGTTCATACATTCGAAATCGTGGCCGCCCGAGCGCACGCGGTAGGTGTGCGGGATGCCGCGGCTCACAAGTGTGCGGTGCAGCATTTCCGACGGAGCGGCAAGTGTGTTTTCGAGGTCGCCGATGTCGATGGTCAGGTTGACACTTGAAAGTGCTTTGGCATCGAGCTTGTGCGCAAAATGAAGAGGCGAGCGGTCGCGGTAGTATTGTGTGATGCGGTCGAAACCGGTCAGACCGGCGCCGCCGAATGTGCGTCCCCATTGTTTTTCCCAGGCATCCTGCGGCCCTTCGGTGGCATAGACCGAATCGGTGCGCATCGACGGTGAAAAGGATATCACAGTGCCGAATTTCTCGGGGTTGCGCAGCCCGAGGGTCATAGCCCCGAATCCACCCATTGAGAAGCCGGAGATAACGCGGTTTTCGCGTCCGGGCAGTGTGGGGTGGATGGAATCGATGGACTGTATGAATTCAGTTGTGAAGAACGTCTCGTATGGGAGCGAGCCGTCGGCGGCATCGGAATAATAGCTAAGATAGCCGTCGGGCATCACCACTATCATCTCCGGCATTTCGCCGCGCTGCATCATTCCGGCCACATCGGTATACTCGAGACATGAACTGTGGTCGCCACCGACGCCGTGGAGCATGTAGAGCACAGGATAATGTTTGCCCTTGTCGGCATCGGCGGGAATTACCACGGAGTAGGCCACATCGTGTCCGAGAACGCTGCTTTGCAGGCGGCAATTCTCAAGTTCCACAGGGCGTACGGCCGCAGATGCCGTGATGGCCGCGGCAGCAAACAGGACAGACAGGACAGATACTTTTTTCATTGCGGTAGATGTGTTTTTAGTGGGTCGCATCAGATGGGGATGCGTGATGAGATAAGTTGCAGCACGTTAGATATGCCATAGTCGGCGCAGACGGCATTGTCGGTGCCGTTGTGAACGCGATACTCTACGTTGGCGCCAAGGTCGCGCAGAGTGCAGAATGTGGAGAACACGGCGTGGTGATTGGTGCCGTTGTCAGTGATGTCGAGAACATAGAGCCCGGCTGCCGGAGTGGCATTTTCAGGCATGGCAAGGTCGGAATCGTACAGCCCGAATCCGGCTATCTTGCGGCCGTTCCAGGCAAACGGAGCGAAGAGCGAAAGGCCGTTGCCGCTTGCCAGCATCCATCGGCCGGAATCGGTGATGGAGATGCCCAATGTGCTTTCCACCGCGCTGAAAACCGCGTCGGCATCGACTGATGCCGCATCGGTTGTGTTCACCACGGCAAGCGCCACGTTCTTGGCCTGAAGCGTGGAGGCCATCAGAGTGGCGCACCGTTCGGGCGTGATTGCGCCTGCACCGGCTCCGAGTTCCATGTAGACCACGCGCGAGCTTGAATTGCCCTTGAATCCTGCGCCGGTGAACAGTGCTGTGGCGCAGGGTGCGTTCTGCACCTCAACGGTGGAGGGTGTGTTACCGGTGGGGATGGTGACTGCGGTAATTTCAGGATATGTGCCTCCGCTATAGGCAGTGCTGAACAGTGCCAGACCTTCGCGGAGCCCTTCGCGCCAGTAGGTGGTGGTGTGGGCGCCGTTGCGTACACGGAATTCGTGAGGAATGCCGCGTGTGCGCAGAATGGAGTGCAATTCGCCGCTGCCGGCATAGAGGCGTTCCTCATCGTCGCCGCAATCGAGCAGAATGTTGAGTGAGGCGAAGTTCGACACCGGTTCGTCGGCAAAGAAATGGAGCGGACAGAGCGATTTGTAGTGTGAGGTGAGCCGGGCTTCGCCTGTGGTGCCGCTGCCGCCGAAGATGTTGCCCCACTGGCTGTCCCACGAGCCGAGAGTGCGGTACTGGTCGTCGGTGTTCATCGACGGGCTGAGCGAGATGCATGTGCCGAACACGCCGGGATTCTTGCCTGCGAGGGCGAGCGCTCCGAATCCACCCATGGAGTAGCCTGCCACGGCACGGCCTTTGGCCTCGGCCACGGTGGGGAGCATGCGGTCAATGAGCGGCACGAGTTCGTTGACAATCATGTCCATGTAGTTGAATCCGCCGTCGTACCGGTTGACGTAATAGGAATTCCAGCCCTGGGGCATGACGTAGATTACTGGGCCTGTCAGACCTGAGGTACGTGCATTGGCGTCGACCTGCTGGATGTCGAAATGACCGGGACCCCATGATGTGTGGGAGTCGCCGTAGCCATGCAGGAGATATACCACGGGGAATTTGGCCGTCGGGTCTGAAAGATATTCGGCGGGAACAAGTACGTTGTAGTTTACCTGACGCCCCAGAGTGCGGCTCTGGAAATTCAGGTCGGGGTTCCAGCGCTGGGAGAATGTGACTTTGGCCGGAGGTGCCGGAGGCGCAGGTTCCGGGGCTTCGCCCTCGTCGCCGCCGCACGATGCAGTGAGCGCCAGCGACAAGGCCAAGCCGGAAATGAACAGGAATCGTTTAAGGGATTTTACGCCCTTTTCGGGAATTTTCATCGTTGAATGGAATGGGAGAAGTCTTGTTTTAGGTTAGGATTTTCGTAACTTGTCAGGGCTTGATGGGCTTGACAGGCTGGGGACCGTAGACAATTATGTCCTTGCACTGCACGGCATAGCCCGGAGTGGGGTTGAGCCAGCGGATGGTGAGGGTGTGGTCGCCGTCGGCAAGGTCATAGGTGTGGAAGATGTCGTATTTACGGGTGATGTAGTCGAGAGGCATCTGGAATGTCTCGACGGTCTTGCCGTCGATTACCGCTTCGAGCTGTGCCACATAATCGTCGGGGAGTGAAGCGACGTCGCGGCGCACCATGCCCTGAAGCACTATGCCGCTTCCGTGGAAGTTCCAGGAGCGTTCGCCGTTCTCGATGTCGCCTTTCACCACGCGGCGCTCGGTGGGATAGATGCCCTCGAACGACTGCTCGAGTGCCACCGGTTCGGGCTGCTGGATGGTGAATTCCACAGTCTCATCCGTGATTTTTCCGCCGTTGGCTGTCACGACTTTTTCGAGCAGGCCGAGGGTGGTCTCATAGCTTGTGGCCAGTGAGATTTCGGTGTAGGGGAAGTTGATGTTCTCGCACCGGTCGACGGCAGGTTTCCAGAAGTCGGGCAGCTTTTCGTATCCGTAAATCACACCGAGGATACCTCCGGCAGTGGCGGGATTGCAGTCGCTGTCCTGACCGCAGCGGGTGGAGATGTCCATGGTGCGGAAGAAATCGCCTTCGCCGTAGAGCAGGCCGATTACGCAGTAGGCGGCATTGATTGTTGCATCGATGTCGAAGCCGTTCCACACCCCTTCGGGGCAACCTTTTTCGTTGGTGTATTTCTGGTCGATGGCCAGCCAGCACTGTTTCCAGTCGGAGGGGTTCTTGCGCCAGAAGTCGATTACATCGGCTATGCAGCGGTGGAAATTGGCTTCCTCGGGAATGGTGCGGAGAGCCTGCTCCACGATGGTGGGGATATCGTCGCAGACGTATGCCAGGGTGTAGAGAGCGCTTACGTAGACGCCGCCATAGAAGCCGTCGCCATAGTTCATGATGTGGCCAATTTTGTCGGCGATGCCGGAAGCTGAATTGGGCATACCGGGGCAGATCATGCCGATGAAGTCGGCCTCGATCTGGAAATCGATATCGTCGGCATGGGGGTTATTCTTCCAGTGGCCGGATGCCGGCGGCATGATGCCGTTGAGGATGTTGTAGCGAGCGGCCTGGTTGGCGTGCCACAGCTTGTAGTCGGCGTTGGCAAACGCCTTGGCGTAGCTTTCGGCAGGGGCATCGATGCCTTCGGCAGCCATAACCTCCATGAATGTGAGGTCCATGTACACATCGTCGTACAGGCCTGGATCCTCGGCGAATATGTCCTTGCAGTAGTCATCATACCATATGATGGGGATGCTGTCGTTGATCATGCCGCCTTTATACTTGAATTCGGTGGGACCGCCGTAAGTGCAGCCTATGGTCTGTGCGGCCCATCCACCCTTGATTTTGTCGAGCAGGGTAGCCTTGTCGATGGTCATGGTGGTGCCGTAGGGGATTTCCGCAGCTTTCCGGCCGGTTTTGTCGCCGCATCCGGAAAGAAGAGTGGTCGCGCATGCCGCCGCGAGAGCGGCTGTTATGATGGTATTTTTCATTTCAGGTTGGAATAGAAACGGTTGGTGTTGGGATGGTCGGAATAGAACATGATGTCGTTGATGCGGATGGTGTACTCCTTGTTGGGGTTGGTCCACACGAGGCGCACGGTGTGATGGCCTTCTGGGAGGAGATACTTCCATGCCGGTTCCACACGGCGGTCGGTGTTGCGCATTGGCATCCTGGCCACGTGGTCGAGTTTACCGTCGATCCATACCTCCACGTTTGCCACATATTTGTCGTCGGGCTCTGCCAGACCGAACACTTCGGAGCCGATGTGACGTGTGGATACGCGGTTGATGTAGTCCTTGTTGATGTGACGCAGGCAGCAGATGTTGCCCCAGATCACGAAGCCGTTGCCGGTGAAGGAGAATTCAAACTCCTTGTCGAAGAAGGCGTCGAAGCGTTCGCGCACCAGCGGATAAGTGTTGGTGAAGTTCTGTTCGAGCGGGAGCACGGCCGGAGCTGCGGTGGGTATCACCACTTTGTCGGCGGTGACTTCTCCGCCGTTCTTGGTAATGAGCTGCAGGGCCTGATTGAAGCTCATACGGTAGCTCGACGCGAGCGACATGTCGGTGCCCTCGAAGTTGAGGTCCTCAACCTCTTTCAGCGGATCGAGCCAGAAGGCTGGGATGCCGTCGTAGCCCTTCATCACGCCGAGCACACCGCCGGCTGTGGCCGGATTGCAGTCGGCATCCTGACCGCAGCGTGCAGCTATGTCGAGGGTTTCGGTGAAGTCGCCGTTGCCGTAGAGCATGGCCAGCGCCACGAATGCCGAGTTGAGCTTGGCATCTATGTTGAAACTCAGAAACGCGCCTTTGGGGCAGCCGACGTCGATGTTCCAGTTGCGTTGCAGGTATTCCCAGCATGCCACCCAGTCGGATGGATGGAGGCGGTGGAAATCGAGCACATCGCGGATGCAGCGGTAGAATGTGCTCTCGGCGGGAATTGGTGCTAGGGCAGCTTCCACGATGTCGCGGGGATTGTCGAGATAGAAGGCCGTGGAGTAGAGACCGGCCACGAAGGCTCCGCCGTAGAAACCGTCGCCGGAGTTCATGATGTGGCCTACTTTGTCGGCTATGCGCAGAGCCTCCTCATGAAGTCCGGGGGCCATGAGGCCGATGAAGTCAGCCTCGATCTGGAAATCAAGGTCGTCGGCATGCGGATTGTTGAGCCAGTTTCCCGAGGCCGGGGGCATGATGCCCTGACGGATGTTGTAGCGTCCGGCCTGGTTGGCGTGTGCCAGATGATAGTCGGCGTAGGCAAAATGCTTGGCGAGTTGCTCCTGGGTGCAGTCGAGACCGAGTTTCTCGAACGTCTCCACGAATGTGCAGTCGTTGTAGATGTCATCGAACAGGCCGGGCTTTTTCTCCCACCAGTATTTCACAATGTGGCTCGACCAGGGGATAGGCTGGTAGGGCTGGGTGTAGGAACCGGTGAATTTGAATTCAACAGGTGCTCCGAACACCACGCCGATGGTCTGTGCTGCCCATCCACCCTTTATCTTGTTCATAAGTTCGTCCCGGCTCATTTCCACGCGGCCCGAAACCGGAGCAGCAAGAGCCGAGAGCGAGGCGGCTGAAAGTGCGAGTGTCAGAAATAATTTATTCATGGTCAAAAAAAGAGGAGGAGAGAGGATTATGGAAAATGGATGGAGAGAGTGAGTCAAGGTAAGAAGATGAGAGGAGAAGAGCGGATGATGTTTGTCAGCGGGGCATGTCGTAGACGCCAAGCTCGGTGATGGATATGAAATTGGAAACGTTTTTGGTGTATTTGTTCCAGTGGTACTGGTAGGTGGTGTCGAACAGCACACGGATACCCTTGGTCTTTACCGGAGCGAATTCCAGTAGGAACTGGGCGAAATGGGGCTGGAAGAACACGATGTCGGTTTTTGGCAGCTCCGGAGTGGAGGTGTACCTGCCCACATCGCGCCAGCGGCCGTCGCCGTCGAGATACTGGATGTTGAGGCTTGAGAACCATCCTCCGAACTCCTCGAGGCAACCGGTGTTAAGCTCGATCATGTCGATGGTCTGGGGAGTGTTCCAGCCGTAGCCGAAGTAGTCGATCTTGGGAGTGTTGGATTTTGAGGCAAGCGAGTAGAACACCGAGCCGGCACCTTTCTTCACACCGTCGTTGATTACATCCACGGTCTTGGCATACATGGGCTTGCCGAAGGTGATCCAGCAGGAATCGAGCACGGCTTCATTGAGCTCACGCACGTTGGCATAGATGGTGTCGGCTTTCATGGCCAGGTTCTCCGGCTTCACTACGATGTTGAAATCCTTGCTGAGTTCCTTGCCGTTGCCTTTCAGGCGGAGGGTTATGTCGTATTTGCCGGCCTTGGTGGGTGTGCCGTCAAGGCGTCCGTCGGCGAATGTCAGACCCGGAGGAAGTGTGCCGCCGGTGAGTGTCCAGCTGTAGTTGCGGTTGGCCGTGCAGGCAAAATCGTAATCGGCTTTCATCCCCACGGTGAGGTCTGGCATCGGGCCGATGCAGAATTCCAGCGGCGGATTGAATGTGGCTTTGGGGTTGATGTAGATGGTGTTGCCTTTCACGCTGCCGCCGTTGGCCTTGACCACCGCGATGGCCTGATTGTAGGTGCGGTTGATGATGTCGTCGATCGATGCGTCCGGCATGTCGAAGCGTGTGATGTTGATGTAGCGGTCGTTGAAGGGTTTGGTCCAGCCTTCAACGGGCATGGTGAGCGATGCGGGCAGTTTCTTGGCGCCCATTATGATGCCGAGGATACCCGACACTGTGGCAGCCTGGTTGTCGCAGTCGAAGCCCATGGCACAGCTGAGGTCGAGTGTGCGCTGGAAGTCACCGTTTCCGTAGAGCATGGCCAGGATACCCATGAGGCCGTTGAGGTCGGCGTTCCAGATGGTTTTCGTCATGGGGTCCTCGTTCACGTAATATTCGTCGGCGATGATCTGGCGTGCTTTCACCCAGTCGTTGGGATACCGGCGGAAGAGATCGAGGCATTTTTTCACTCCGAGAGTGTAGCGGTCGTTCTCAGGGAGATACTTGAGACCCTTTTCGATGAGTTTTTTCACATCTTTCTCAAAGAAAGCTTCGGCGTACATGGCTCCGTAGAGTGCGGTGGGCTGTACGGCCCAGGAGTCGCTGGTGATGCGTGCGGCCCAGTCGCTCTTGCCCACGGCATAGGCGGGCATGCCCGGGGCGGTGTAGGCCCAGATTTCGTTGATGAGCTGCGGGTCAATCTGATACCAGTGGGGATTGAGGTCCTGACGGCCGGTGAACGGCGGTGTGTAGCCGAGGTGCATCAGGCCGAGTGCGGCACGGTTGGCCAGCCATACGCGGTCGCGGATATGGTGCATCCATCCCTGGCGCATCTGGGCGTAGGTGGGGTCGATGCCGTATTTTTCCATCAGCGTGAGGTATATGTACTCCACGTCGGTGTCGTCGTCGGAGAAGGCTCCGTCATATTTCTTGAGTTTGTCGATGTTCTTGGTGTATCCGAAGGGGAAGCGCGATTCGGGGGCCGGCTCGTCAACGAATTTGTTTTCGAACGGGAGGCCGTAGATGTTGCCGACCATCTGGCCGATCCAAGCGCCGGCGATTTTGTCGCGGAGGACGTCGGACGAAATTTTTTCGGCTGCTGTGGCACCGGCCGAGATGCCGAGGGCTACGGCGGCCGCCGCGAGGCAGTGGGTGAGGTGTTTCATTGTCAGTTTTTTCGGTAGCTGTGAGTTTGTTGGTTGAAGGATGTGATGTGGAGAAGAGCGGGATTGCAAGCCGGAGAAAGGCGGGGAATAAACAGAGCTTATGAAAACGATTGAGCCCCCGCCTTTCCGGCGTAGAAATGGAAAAGTGATGTTAGTTGTAGTAGGGATTTTGAGAGAGGCGCGGGTTGGCGTTGAGGATTTCCGAGGGGATGGGGAAGAGTTCGCGGAATGTGTCGGATTCCTGTGCGGGATGAGCCCATGACTGCTGGAGGTATTTGCCGAAGCGGATCATGTCCTCATGGCGCCATCCTTCCCATGCCAGTTCGCGCCCGCGTTCGGCATAGAGTGCGTCGAGGGTGAGCTGTGCGGCCGAGAAGGGCTGCAGACCGGCACGTGTGCGGATTTTCTGCAGTTCGGCCATTTCGGCAGCCTGCGGAGCCTTGTTCTGACGCACAAGGGCTTCGGCGTGCATGAGAATGACGTCGGCGTAACGGAAGATGGCGAAGTCGTTGTCCATGCAGGTTTCGCCCGATGTGAGCATACCGTCGGTCTGATAGGACCATTTGCAGATGCGGGCACCGTCAAATTTGTCGCGTCCGCCGTTGGCGTTGTAGAATTTCGTTTCGGGGAATACGGGGTTGTAGCTCATCTGCTCGCCATTTACCATGATGGGCTTGCCGTTTACATCTACCTGGGGCCCGTGGAGCCAGGTGAGGTCGCGGCGGAGGTCAGCCTCTTCATATGTCTGGAAGAAGTCGGGCTGGCAGATGAATCCCGACCATGGTGAGGCGGAGATGTTGAACGTGGCGCACGATTCAGGTTCGAGAGTGAGTGTGTAGAGATAGAACGAACGGCTTCCGGAGGGGATTGCGGCGTTGTCGTAGACAATCACGAAGATGTTCTCCTTGGAGTTCTCGTTCTTGACGGCGAAGTTTGTGGCATAGGAATCCTCGATGATGTAGTCGCCTATGTCCATTACGGCCTTGGTGGCCTGCTCGGCCTGAGCGTACATGGGGGTTCCGAACCAACGCTCTGCGTTGAGATACATTTTGGCGAGGATGCAGTAGGCTGTGGCCTGGTTGGCGCGTCCGTAGTTGTTGGGGGCGGGATGACGGTCGAGTTTGGAGATCAGCTCGTCCGACAGTTCGCCAAGGAGGAAGTCGAAGATGAAACGGCGGTCCTTCTGTTCGGGGTAGCCTGTGTCGGTATAGTTGATTGTGAAGGGGATGTTGCCCCAGTTGGCCATCGCCTCGTAGTAGAAGAAGGCGCGGAGGGTCTTCATTTCGGCCAGAATCTTGTCCTTGCCTTCGAATTCGATGTCGGACAGTTCGGTTTCGTAGATGATTTCGTTGCAGGCTGCGATGCCGTTGAAAATCCAGTCCCAGCCTTTCTTGAGCAGACGGTTGGATGAGGGGATAATGTTGTTCTGCACTTCCTGGTAGCGTCCGCCGTCATACCATTCGCCGGTGTTGGTGGTAGGTACGGCACATTCGTCGGAAGCCAGCAGCAGGAATGTCCAAAGGCTCTGCTCGGCGTTGTAGCCCTGCATTTTGGTGTAGGCGCGTCCGGCGTTGGCCACGAGTTCTTTTTCGTTCTTGAAAAAGTTGTCCATCGGCATGTCGCTGTAGACGGTTTCGTCCAGATCGGTGCAGGCACCAAGAGCGATTGCGCCGGCCAGGCCGAGGGCAAAGTTCTTTATGGTAGTTTTCATTGTGATGTTTCGCTTTTTGAATTTCGAAATTTACAGAAGTGGGTGTTGTGGAGAGAGAGAAACGTGTGTGGACTCGCGTCAGAAGCGGGCTGTCACGCCGAATGTGAAATCGGTGGTGCGGGGATAGTAGCTCAGACCTTCCAGACCGGGTTCGAGGCCGGTGATGCCCACTTCGGGGTCAACACCTTTGTACTTGGTGATGGTGAACACGTTCTGTGCGGTGAAATTCAGGCGCAGCGAGCGGATGTATTTCGAGGGGAAGTTGAATGTGTAGCCGAGTGTGAGGTTGTCCATTTTGAGGAATGATGCGTCCTCAAGGTACTTCGACGAGTATTTTGCTCCAAGTTCGGTGTGGCCCTGGTCGTTGAGCCATTCGGACGAGATGTTGTTCAGGCCGATGCGGTCGAGGTTGGAGTAGCGCATGCCCATTTCGTTGAGCACCTTTCCGCCGAGCGACGCACGCAGCGAGAAGCTGAGGTCCCAGTGGCGCCAGTTGAAGGTGTTGGTCCAGTTCATTGTCACCTTGGGATAGGCGCATCCGAGTTTCACCCACTGGTCCTCAGGCACGGTGCCGTCGTCGCCCTGACCCAGCAGCACGTCCTGGCCGTCGGTGTCGGTGCCGAGGAAAATCGGGCCGTAGAATGTGCCGAGCGATTCACCCTCGATGAGGCGCTGAGTGTTGCATTTGCCTGTGGTCGACCATCCCACCTTGTAGGTTCCGTTCTGGAACTCTTCGTTGGTGAATTTGTCGAGTTTGTTGGTGTTGTGTGCGATGAGGTAGGTGGTGCTCCACTGGAAGTCCTTGGTCTGCACGGGGATGGCGGAGATTGTGAACTCCACGCCGCGGTTGGTTACCTTGCCTACGTTGGTGAAGAGGGTGTTGTAGATGTAGGGGGGAGTGGGCACGGTGTAGTTGTAGAGCAGATTGTCGGTGGTGCGGTGGTAGTAGTCGAAGGTGAAGCTCAGGCGGCTGTTGAACATCTGTGCGTCCAGACCGATGTTGAACTCTTTCTTCTTTTCCCACTGCAGGTCGGGGTTAGGGTTGGATGCGGGCTGGTAGGTGTTGATCCACTGGCCGTTGTACCAGAATTTGCCGGCGGTGGTCATTAGGATGAGCGACTTGTAGTTGGAGAAGTCCTGGTTACCGGTCACACCGTAACCGCCGCGGATCTTGAGCTCGTTGAGCCATTCGATGTCGCGCATGAAGGCTTCACGGCTGATGCGCCATCCGAGCGAAACGGCCGGGAACCATCCCCATTTGTTGTTCTTGCCGAAGCGGCTGGAGCCGTCGCGGCGGAGGGACA
Organism: uncultured Porphyromonadaceae bacterium; assembly: GCA_900540205.1. Classification (GTDB taxonomy): domain Bacteria; phylum Bacteroidota; class Bacteroidia; order Bacteroidales; family Muribaculaceae; genus UBA7173. The sequence goes on from UQER01000025.1 coordinate 13,805, forward strand.
CGGATGCCAGGTAGCGCTGGTCGTAGTTGTAGAGGATTCGGCCGAAGAAACCGATGTAGGTGTGCGATTCCTTATAGGAGTCCATCGAAGCCTTAGCGTTGAGCAATCCTGTGCCGGAGCCCATGTCGTTCACGCCGAGGTCATCGAAGTCGAAGCCCACGTTCGACATGCTTGCCGAGTTTTCGGTGCCTTTCTCATAGGTGTAGCCCACGAGAGCCTGCAGCGAGTGCTCGCCGAACGAGCGGATGTACTGCAATGTGGTCTCGAACTGGGTGTTGTTGTTCTTGTAGTTGCTCTGCTCGGCGCTGCCTTCGGTGCCGATGATGCTGGGATAGTAGTGGGAGCTGTAGGTCTGCGATTCGTTGCTTTCGCGCGAGATGGCAAGGAATGCATCCCATTTGAGACCTTTGACGGGCTTGATGTTGAGGGTTACGCGAGCGTTACCGCCGAAGTTGTCGTTGACGGTGGTCGATTCACGTTCGTTGATCATGGCCACCGGGTTGTAGTATTCCATAGCCTCGATGCGGTAGTAGCCTCCACTGGTTGAATTCGAGGGATCGTAGACCGGTTCGGTGGGGTTATGGATGAACGCCTGCTGGAAAGCGGATGTGTTCGATGGATTGTACTTGCGGTGGTTTATGAACAGGTTGAGGTCGATGTCGACCCATCCTTCAAGGAGGCTCTGGCGGATGTTGGTGCGCCCGGAAATCCTCTCATAGTCGTTGCCGCGCTGCACGCCTTCGGCCTTCTCATAGTTGATGGAGGTGAAGTGGGAGAATTTCTCTGTACCGCCCGACAGCGACAGTGTGTGCTTGTGGCTGATGGGGGTGCGGGTGATTTCATCGAACCAGTCGGTGTCGGCACCGTATTTCGACGAGCTCATTTCGGGGCGGTAGGTGTCCACTACATAATTGAATTCAGAGGCGGTGAGGGGTTTTGCACGACGTGTCACCTTGCCTACGGTGAACATGCCTTCATATGTGACCTCGGCGCGGCCTTCACGTGCGCGGCGTGTGGTGACGATGATCACGCCGTTGGTGCCTCGTGTACCGTAGATGGCGGCAGCCGAGCCGTCCTTGAGCACGTCGATGCTCTCGATGTCCTGCGGGTTGATGTTGCGGATGTCGGCACCTGCCACACCGTCGATGATCACGAGCGGGCCCTGGCCTGCCGAGAGTGTGTTGGTGCCTCGGAGCAGGATTTCATATTTGGCTGTGGGGTCGGCGCCCGAGGGGTTCACGATCTGCAGACCGGCCACCTTGCCCTGGAGCATGCCCATTGCGTTTGAATAGGAGCCGGGGTTGAGGTCCTCCTTTTTCATGCTGGCCACGGAGCCGGTGAGTTCTTTCTTTGTTGATGTGCCGTAGCCGATGACCACGATTTCATCGAGCATCTCGGAGCTTTCGGCAAGCACGATGTTGAGCTTGGTGCGGTTGTCCACGGGCACTTCGGCGGTTTTGTAGCCGACGGCCGATACGGTGAGCACGTCGGTTGGGCGTGCCGAGATGTTGAAGTCGCCGTCGATGCCGGTGGCCACTCCGGTTTTGGTGCCTTTCACAATCACGCTCGCGCCGATTACGGGTTCGTTCTGCCCGTCAACCACGGTGCCGCTGATTACGGACTGTGCGGTAGCCGCCGGAGCTATCAATAAGGCAAGTGCGAACATGCACAGTGCCATGGCAAATTTGATTGCACTCGGTTTCATTAAATTAGGGTATTAGAGTTTGTGTGATAGTTGATTGTTTATTTCAGGTTGTGGAAGGGAGAGGGTGGCGGGTTGTGTGGTGCGGTGCATTCAGAATTCGCCGATTTCATGGCGGAAGGGGATTGACTGCTGTGCGCCCATGCGTGTCACGGAGATGGAAGCTGCCTTGTTGGCGAACTCGATGGCGCGCCGCATTGGCTCGCCTTCGGCAAGAGCAACGCAGAGGGCTCCGCAGAATGTGTCGCCTGCGGCAGTGGTGTCCACGGCCTTTACCTTGAAGGAGGGAATCTCCAGGCAGTCGCCGTTCTCGCAGATAAGGGCGCCCTTGCTGCCGAGGGTGAAAATCACGGTTTTCACACCCATGGCATGTATGGCGCGGATGGCTGCATCTTCCGATGCGCTGTCGGTGATGGTGATGCCGGAGATGGCTTCGGCTTCGGTCTTGTTGGGGATGATGATGTCAACGTTGGCCAGCAGCGATGCAGGCAGCGGACTCTTGGGAGCGGGGGCGGGGTTGAGAATAACGGTTACTCCGTGGCGTTTGGCCACCTCGGCTGCGCGTGCCACGGTTTCCACCGGTGTCTCGAGCTGCATGATCACCAGGGCTGCGCGGGCTATGTCTGCTTCTGCGGCATTGATGTCGGCCGGAGTGAGGGCCGCGTTAGCTCCGGACGCCACGGCGATGGAGTTCTCTCCTGAGGCATCGACGTTGATGAGCGCCACGCCCGAGGGAAGGTCGGCCGATACACCCACGTGTGTGGTGTCTATGTTTACTTGCTTTAACAGTTCAATGGTCTGGGTGCCGAAGATGTCGTTGCCGACTTTGGCCACAAACATGGTGTCGCCTCCGAGTTTGGCGGCCGCCACGGCCTGATTGGCGCCTTTTCCACCCTGATTCATCATGAAGTTGCCTCCAAGCACCGTTTCGCCTGGACGAGGCATCCTGTCGGTGCGTATCACCATGTCGGTATTGCTGCTTCCAACCACGATGATTTTTTTTGCGTTGGGATTCATGGTATTTTTGTGAAAATATTTGAAGTTAAAGTGACTTCGGTGAGAAATTTAAGTTAATTTCAGATTTGGGTAAAAGATTAGTAAGACAGCTGTTTGCTCAAACGTTTGTGCAAATATATGGAGACATTTTGGCTAATACAAATATTTTTCAACTTTTTTTACGAAAAAAATATTACATTTGTATGCGGATAAGGTTTAGAACTAGTGATTATAGTCTCATAAACGTAGTCTGAATTAACTAAAATTCCATGAAAAAAAGCACTTTAGCCGATGTGGCCCGTCTCACAGGGCTGTCTATCACCACCATATCGCGTGTGCTCAACGGCAAATCCGAAGAGTGCCGCATCAGCAAAGCCTCGCAGGATATAGTATATCAGGCGATTAGGGAGCTTGATTATCGTCCTAACCATGCTGCGCAAAGTTTGCGCAGTTCTTCCACCCATACCATAGGTCTGCTGATTCCGCGCATAGAGAACCCGTTTTTTGCAAATATTGCCAGTATTATAATACAGGAATCGAACAAATACACCTATCCTGTGATGGTGATTGATACCTGTGAAAACCCCTTTGACGAGGATCGCGCGCTCGACACGCTCATGGCGCGCAACGTCGACGGCATCATTATGGCGCCGTGTTCCGACAATCCGGCACGCATCCGTCAGGTGGCCGAGCAGATTCCGGTGGTGCTGATAGACCGTTACTACGAAAGCGAGACCGGCGATGCGCCGCTCCCATATGTGGCAACCGACAACTACCGAGGAGCCTTCGAGGCCACACGGCTGCTGATTCAGAACGGTCACCATAATATATTGTGCATACAGGGTTCGCCGCTGTCGATCACGTCGCGCAAACGCGTCATGGGCTACTGCGACGCCATGACACAGGCAGGGCTGCAGGCCAACATCAATGTGCGCGGCAACGACTTCTCTACCCAGAACGGCTATATAGAGACCAAGCTCGCCCTGATGTCGGGCAATCCCGTGTCGGCCATTTTCGCCCTGTCGTCGACCATCCTGCTGGGCGCAATGAAAGCCGTGCAGGAACAGCATCTGGCCGTACCGGCCGATGTGTCGATGATTTCGTTCGACAACAACCTTTTCCTCGACTATCTTAATCCCCCCATCACGCGCGTGTGCCAGCCCGTGGAATACATAGGCATAGTGGCCGTGAAGATGCTGATGGACTCCATCCTCGGCAAGGAGATTTCGCAGCCCGCCATCCTCCTCCCTCCCACCATGACCTACGGCCACTCCGTCCGCGGCCCCCAGCCCACCCTGCCGGTGCTCACTTGAGAGGTGGGGTGTTGAAGGAGGCGCGATACTGCCTGGGGGTCATGCGGCACTCCTGCCGGAATATTCGTGAAAAGTATGAAAAGTCGCTGTAGCCCAGCGATGCGGCGATGTCCTTCACCGGAAGTGAGGTGGAGGCAAGCTGCAGGCGTGCCTTGAGCATTTTGCGTCCGGTGATGTAGCGTATGGGCGTGCATCCCACTTCGTGGCAGAACATGCGGATGAAGTGGTCGCGCGAAAGATTGGCAGCGCCGGCAAGCTCGCTGAGCGAGATGGTTTCGCCCAGGTTGCTGTCGATGAAGCGCAGGGCGTTGCGTATGCGCTCGTCCGACGATTCGTAGCGTGGATGGGCCAGGCGCACGAACCGCGACAGCAGCTGGTAGATGATGCCCAGCGACTCCATGCGCTCGTGCAGGGGGCGCTCGCGGTTAAGCCGAACGCATTCAATCAGAGAGTTGCGGTTGTCGTAGATTCTGGGGTCGGGGGTGCGCAGGCGCATGGATTCATTGTGCTCGCATATGGTGCGGAACAGGTGGAGGTCATGGTCTGTACCTTCTATCTCTACCGGAAATTCCAGGTCGGCGAGCACTCCGGGGCCGTCGGAATCCTCGTAAATGTGGATGTAGTAGTGGTCGAAACGGCCCGTACATATGTCGGTGTGCTGCATGAATGCGGGCACTATGTACATGCGTCCGGGTGTGAGGGTGTATGTGCCGGAGGGGAACCGGAGCGATGCGGTGCCGGCGGTTACGTAGTACAGACGGGTGAACGGGCTGCTGACATCCTTGAAGTTCCAGTCGGCATTGTGGGTGGCATGCCCTACGTTGAGCGTGAGCAGCTGAGGGAGTCGGGTGAGTCGGTTCATAATGCTGATATTGCGGTAGGACCCGTAAGGTGGGATGTGGTGGTGATATGGGATTGCAAGTTAGTGCATTCATGTGACAAAAACAAATTTAAAAAAGCCGGGATGTCGATATTATCCTATTGAAACCCGAAAATCTGACAATGATTTAGGCGGATAAAACCGACATTTGCACTCATAATATTCTTCTTACCTTACCTGAAAAACAGAGACAGCAATCATGGAGTATAGAGAAATCGGCCGCACGGGGATGAAAGTGTCGGCTTTGAGTTTCGGCGCGTCGTCGCTCGGCAGTGTGTTCCGCGACACAAAGGAGAGCGAGGCGATTGCCGCAGTGCACGCCGCCGTGGAGATGGGGATGAATTTCATCGATGTATCCCCCTACTACGGGCATTACAAGGCTGAGACCGTGCTGGGAAAGGCCCTGAGAGAGATTCCGCGCGACAGATATTACCTGTCGACCAAGGTGGGCCGCTACGGCAAGGACGGGGTGAACACATGGGATTATTCTGGCCGTCGTGCCACCGAAAGCGTGTATGAAAGCATGGAGCGGCTCGGGGTGGATTATATCGACCTTATAAATGTGCATGACATTGAGTTCGCCGACCTGCATCAGGTGGTGGAGGAGACTCTGCCTGCGCTGGTGGAACTGCGTGAAAAGGGTGTTGTGGGTCATGTGGGTATCACCGACCTGCAGCTTGAGAATCTGCAGTGGGTGGTTGACCATGCGGCTTCGGGCATGGTGGAAAGTATCCTGAATTTCTGCCATTTCACCCTGAACGACGATAAATTGCTCGATTTCCTCGATTATTTCGAGGAGCGGGGCATCGGGGTGATAAATGCGTCGCCGCTTTCGATGGGGCTGTTGTCGCAGCGGGGTGTGCCTTCATGGCACCCGGCGCCGGCATCTTTGGTGGAGGCATGCCGCCGGGCAGTGGAGCACTGCAGCGCCAAAGGCTATCCCATAGAGAAGCTCGCCATGCAGTTCTCGGTGTCGGAACCCCGCATAGCCACCACGTTGTTCAGTTCGGCCAATCCGGCGAATGTGGCAAAAAATATTGCCTTCGTCGGCGAGCAGCCCGATATGGAACTGGTGAACGAAGTGAAGCGTATAATCGGCGACCAGCAGCGGGTGAGCTGGGCCAATTCCTGACGAGTATGGAAGATTTCAGGATAATTGACGCCCATGCTCACCTGTGGCTGCGTCAGGACACGATGGTGAACAATATGCCTGTGCGCACTACTACGAACGGCCGGTCGTGGTTCATGGACGAAGAACGGCAGATGTTGCCGCCGTTCATGATCGACGGCAAGAATTCGGCCGAGGTGTTCCTGTCGAACATGGACTATGCGCAGGTGTCGGCGGCCGTGATCACTCAGGAGTTTATCGACGGCGACCAGAACGATTACCTTGAGGAGGTGGCGCGCAGGTTTCCCGACCGATTCTTCGTGTGCGGATTTTGCGACGTGCGCCGTCCGGGGTTCATGGAGCAGGCGCGCAGTCTGCATGCACGCGGATTCAAGGCCATAGCGGTGCCTGCCCACCGGTTGTTTCTGCCAGAAGGGCGTGTGTGGCTCACTTCCGGCGAAATGATGGAGATGTTCCGCTTCATGGAACGCGAGGGGATGATACTGTCGATAGCGCTTGCCGACGGCGCCACACAGGTGGCCGAGATGGAAGAGGTGATTGCCGAATGTCCGCGCCTGAAAGTGGCGATAGCCCATTTCGGGATGGTCACTACCGAGGGTTGGCTCGAGCAGATAAAGCTTGCCCGCCATCCGGAGGTGATGGTGGAGTCGGGCGGCATCACATGGCTTTTCAATTCGGAGTTCTATCCGTTCCGAGGTGCAGTGAAAGCCATAAGGACAGCTGCCGACACCGTCGGTGCCGAAAAACTCATGTGGGGCTCGGACTATCCGCGCACCATCACGGCCATAACCTACCGCATGTCGTATGACTTCGTGCTGAAATCCGAAGAGCTCACGCCTGAATTCAAGGCTGCTTTCCTTGGTGAAAATGCCAAACGTTTTTACGGCTTCGGGGAGCTTGTGAAGCTTCCTTATATTAAAAATATGTCGGAATAGTCCGGCGATTTACCTGAAAAGCTGATACCGCAATGCAAAACAAGAACCGCTATTTAGTGCCGCTGGCGCTTGTGTTCTGCCTGTTCTTCCTGTGGGCGATAAGCGCCAATCTGCTCCCGACCATGATCCGTCAGCTGATGAAAACGTGCGAGCTGACACCGTTCGAGGCCTCGTTCACCGAGTCGGCCTACTGGCTTGCCTACTTCATATGCCCCATTCCGATAGCCATGTTCATGAAGCGCTACACCTACAAGGGTGGCATCGTGTTCGGGCTGCTGACGGCTGCTGCGGGGGCGCTGCTGTTCTTCCCGGCTGCCATGATAAAGGAATACTGGTTCTATCTTTGTGTGTTCTTCGTGATTGCCACGGGGATGTGTTTCCTGGAGACGGCTGCCAATCCTTATGTCACGGCGTTGGGCAATCCGGACACGGCATCGCGCAGGCTGAATCTGGCACAGTCGTTCAACGGTCTGGGTGCGTTTGTGGCGGCCATGTTCCTCAGCAAGCTGATTCTGAGCGGGCAGGCCTATACACGCGAGACCCTTCCGGCTGATTATGCCGGCGGTTGGGACGCTTATGTGAATGCCGAGACCGAACTGATGAAAACGCCGTATGCCGCACTTGCCATACTGCTGATTGTGATAGCCGTGATTTTCATCTTCTCGCGCTTGCCGCGCATTGCCGATGAGGAATCGACTGCCGGGAAGCTCATAAACTTCGGAGTGCTCAAACGCAGGCATCTGCGATGGGGCGTTGTAGCCCAGTTTTTCTACAACGGAGGGCAGACGGCCATCAACAGCCTGTTTCTCGTGTACTGCTGCACGTATGTGGGGATAAGCGAGTCGACGGCCACCACATTCTTCGGCTTATACATGCTTGCATTTCTTCTGGGGCGATGGATCGGCACGCTGCTCATGGGGCGTTTCCGTCCGCACAACATGCTCACGTTCTATGCCGTGGCCAACATTGTGCTGTGCGCAGTGGTGGTTGCGTGCGGCGGAATGACCGGACTCTATGCCATGATAGGCATCTCGTTCTTCATGTCGATAATGTATCCCACACAGTTCTCGCTGGCAATCCGTGACCTTGGTCAGGACACCAAAAGCGGTTCAGCCTTTCTGGTTATGGCCATAGTGGGAAACGCCTGTCTACCGCAGCTCACGGCCTACGTTATGACGCATAATCCGGCATGGTATTATGTGGCATATGCCATCCCCCTGCTGAGTTTTGCGGTCTGTGCCTACTATGGCTGGCGCGGCTACCGCGTGCGGGATTAATGCCTTGTTTAAATTTTGACTACTTATTACATATGAGAATGAAATTGTTGTCAAGATATTGCATCCCGGCTCTTTTGTCGGGACTGTCAATGACTGTTATCGGTCAGAATGTATTGAAGGATGGTGAGATGCCTGTATTGCCGGCATTTCCTGACATCCCGGAAAAGATGCCTGTGGGGAGTGTGAAACTTGGTGACAGCGAAACCTTTGATGAGGTGCAGCTTGACATTCCCATTACCGACGGCCCGTTCAAGGCCGACTGGGCTTCGATAGAAAGCAACTGTCAGGGCGAGGCCGAGTGGCTCAGAGAGGCCAAGGTGGGCTTCTGGGTGCATTTCGGGCCGCAGGCTGCCGGAGAGAGCGGCGACTGGTATGCCCGTAACCTGTATAAAGAGCAGGATAACCATTTGGCGAACAGAAACCATGTGGAGCGGTACGGGCATCCGTCGGAAGTGGGATACAAGGATGTGCTTAACACCTGGAATCCCGACAAACTTGATCCGGAATATCTAACCAGACTTTATCAGAAGGCCGGTGCCCGTTTTCTCATGATACAGGGAGTGCATCACGATAATTATGATCTGTGGAATTCACAGTATCATCCGTGGAACTCGGTCAACATCGGGCCGAAACGAGACTTGTTGCGCGAATGGGTGGATGCCTGCCGTAAAAACAACATGCATTATGGAGTGACGTTCCATCACGAATATACATGGTGGTGGTGGCAGACGGCCTTCGGCTCTGATGCCGATGGGAGCCGCAGGGGCGTGCCTTACGACGGTAACCTGACGCTTGAGGACGGCAAGGGCAAATGGTGGGAAGGCTATGACCCGCGTCTGCTCTACGGCATTGACCTGCGTGAATACGAGACCGTGGACGAACGGGCGCATTCGCCATGGTCGCCGCCGGATGCGGGCATTTTTCACCGGCATCTGGACTACTGCAAATGGTATGCCACTCAATGGGCATTGCGCATAATGGATGTCGTGGCCAATTATGAACCCAATTTCATTTACACCGACGGCACGGTGCAAGGTCCTTTCACCGGTAATGGCACCGGAACAGGGTACAAATGCAACGCCATGCAGACGGTGATTGCCGATTTTTATAACCGCCAGTTGCGTAAACATGGCAAAGTGGATGCGTTCAGCATCATCAAGTTCCGGAGTCCGACAAAAGGTGTGGTCAATACAGCCGAATTCGATTTCCCTGACACAATCAACGTTTCGCAGCCTTGGATCAGGGAGGCTCCTGTGGGCGACTGGTTCTTTGCACCCGGCTTCGTTTACGATGCTGGCAGCGTGGTGCGTTTCATAATCGAGGCCGTAAGCCGAGACGGGAATGCCGCGCTTAACATTCCCATGCGCCCGGACGGGAGTATCGAAGACGAATGCGTGACGATGCTTGAAGCGCTGGGCGACTGGATGAAAATCAACGGCGAGGCTGTGTATGGCAGCAAGGCGTGGGTGACTCCCGGAGAGGGAGAGATGCACGATGGCCGTTTGAAGAAACTCCCCGGAGGAGGGCTTGGCCGACATCACCGGGACTTTAAGTTTGATGCGCGGGACATACGGTTCACCGTTGGCAAGAATGGTGCGAACTATGCTTTCTGCATGAATGTACCCGAGGACAATCAGGTGATACGCATAAAGTCGATGGGGCGGCAGGCAAACCATCCTGACAGCATAAAAGGCGTGTCGTTGCTGGGATACCGGGGCAAATTGAAATGGCGGCAGACAGACGAAGCGCTTGAGGTGGTTTTCCCTGAGGATGCAGACCTCCGGCTGGCAGTCGTTTTCCGTGTGGAATGAGGGAGATATATACCGCAAAATCAACGGGACATAATCATACATACCACATAACACCATGTTACAAAATACAATTTGCAGAATCCTGACAGCTATATTTATAGTGCTGGCTACGGCCGAGGTGTCGGCATATACTTCGCCTGACGGGAAAATCAGTGCCGATGTCGAGCCAGGAACCGGAATCGTGATAAAATACAGAGCGGACGGACGTGATATCAGACTGCTGACACTGCTCGTCGGGCCGGTGGCAGAGGCAGACACTTCCGGACCTTATGCTGTGGATTACACTATGGTTGCCGGTAAGCGCCGCCATTGTGTGAACCGGTACAACAGTGCCGATTTCCGGTGTGCCGACGGCAAGGAGCTTTCCATGCGTCTGTACAACGACGGGGTGGCATGGAAATACAGCGGAGAATCGGCGGTTAGCGTGCATCCCGAGCACTGGTGGCTGCAGAAGTGGGTGGACTGCTATGAAGGATATTTTGAAAAGGACGTTGTTCATGCAGCAGGCTCACGTTGGGGCTATCCGGCGTTGTTCGAATATGGCCACGGCGTTTTTGCCCTGCTTACGGAATCCGGCATTGAGCCGGAATCGGCGGCTGCGAGCCTGCATGCCACCGGCAGCCGGGGTGAATTCCTGATAAAGCCTGACGGCGAAGGTGAATCCGGATGGCAGACGCTGATAGCAGGGAGCCTCGGAGATGTTGTGGAATCGACTCTGGTCACCGACAATTCCGCACCGTCGGTGCTCACTGACACCTCGTGGATACATCCCGGTGTGGCTTCGTGGGTCTACTGGGCCTACAATCACGGTTCGAGCGATTACACGATAGTGAAACGCTACATTGATTTCGCCGCCGACCTCGGGTTGCCGTATGTGATGATCGATGCGGAATGGGACGAGATGGGCAATGGCAAAACCGTGGAGGATGCCATCGGGTATGCCTGCTCGCGCGGGATAAAACCGATGATATGGTACAACTCGTCGGTAGGATGGACCGACGGGGCACCCGGCCCGAAATTCAGGCTTAATGACCCTGAAAAGCGCGAACGCGAATTTGCATGGTGCGAGAGGCTGGGGGTAAGCGGAGTAAAGATTGATTTCTTTTCAGGCGACACCAATGAGAACATAGCCTATATGGCGGAGCTTCTTGAATGCGCGGCCCGGCATAAACTGCTGGTCAATTTCCACGGGGCAACATTGCCGCGCGGCTGGCAGCGCACTTATCCCAATCTGATCACCACCGAGGCGGTTTATGGCGCGGAGTGGTATAACAATGTACCCACGTTTACGGCCAAGGCTGCCGCCCACAATGCCACGCTTCCCTTTACGCGCAACGTGGTAGGACCGATGGATTATACGCCCTGCGCATTTTCCGATTCGCAGCATCCGCACATCACCACCCATGCGCACGAACTGGCGCTCACCGTTCTTTTCGAGTCGGGCATACAGCATATCGCCGACCGTCCTGAAAGCATAATGGCGCAGCCAGCCGAAGTGCGGGAGTTCCTGTCGGCCCTTCCGGCAGCATGGGACAATACATGGCTGCTGGGCGGCTATCCGGGTGAGTATGTTGTATTGGCCCGTGAAAAAGATGGGTGGCTGTACATAGCAGGTGTGAACGGCACGGATTCTTCGCGGAATATTAGCCTGGGAAAAGTTGCGGTGGAGGTTTCGGAACAGTCGGGGCCGGCCACATTGTTTGCCGACGCAGAAAACGGCAACGGACATAAATGGGAAATATCCATCCTTGACCGTCTGCCGGAGTCTCTGACGGTGCAGCCGCGCGGAGGCTTTGTGATAAAGATGCAAAAAAAGCAATTGACAAACAGATAAATAAAATTATTAAGGAGATATGAAAGCAATTCAGATAACTGCACCGGGAAAGGTGGAGGTGGTGGAACGCCGGATGCCTGAAACCGCTGCTGACAGTGTATTGGTGAAAATTGAGTATGTGGGGTTCTGCGGTTCCGACCTCAACACCTATCTTGGCCGTAACCTCATGGCCATTTCACCTGTGGTTCCGGGCCATGAAATCGGCGGAACCGTTGCCGCTGTCGGAGCGGATGTGCCGGCCGGATTGTTCACCGAAGGGATGAGCGTTACGGTGAATCCCTACACATCGTGCGGCAAGTGCTCCTCATGCCGCAAAGGGCGCCCGAACGCATGCGAGCACAACGAGACATTCGGTGTGCAGCGCAACGGCGCCATGAGCGACTATGTAGCTGTGCCGTGGCAGAAGGTGATTGCTGCGCCGGGTATTTCTCCGCGCGACTGCGCGCTTATCGAGCCGATGAGCGTCGGTTTTCATGCCGTTGACCGCGGTGCGGTGACCGACATTGACACCGTGATGGTGATAGGGTGCGGAATGATCGGTCTGGGTGCCGTGGTGCGGGCCTCTATGCGGGGCGCAACTGTCGTGGCCGTCGACCTGGATGACGACAAGCTGCAGCTGGCGCGCCGACTGGGTGCATCGCACACCATCAATTCGCGCACGGAGGATGTGCATGAGCGCCTTGCGGCTCTCACCGGCGGTTTCGGTCCCGATGTGGTAGTGGAGGCTGTAGGTTCGCCGGCAACGTATGTCATGGCTGTGGACGAGGTGGCATTCGCCGGACGTGTGGTATGCATAGGCTATTCAAAAGCCGATGTGTCGTTCCATACAAAGCTGTTTGTACAGAAGGAACTTGACATACGCGGCTCGCGCAATGCCATGCCTGCCGACTTCAGTGCCGTAATCCGTTATCTGCAGCGCGGCAACTGCCCTGTGGACGAGCTGATAAGCCGGGTGGTAGTGCCTGAAGAGGCAGGTGAGGCCCTTGAGGAATGGGCTGCGAATCCGGGAAAAGTGTTCCGTATTCTCGTGAAATTCTGAGGCTGAGGCCATGAAAACAGAAGGCTATGCTGTGCGCCGGTACGAAGGCCCGGTGAAACGCTACTGTCAGTTCCTTGAAATAGAGAACAATCCGGAGCTCATCCGGCTCTACCGGGAATGTCATGGCGAAGATAAGCACTGGAAGGAGATACGCGACGGCATACGTGCTGTTGGCATTCTGGAAATGGAGATGTACATCACAGGCCGTCATGTGGTTATGATTGTTGAGACGGCGCCTGATTTCGACTGGGACAGTGCCATGGCACGGCTTGCACAGATGCCGCGTCAGGCTGAATGGGAAACGTTCATGTCGCGTTTTCAGGGCTGTTCGCCCGAAGCATCCGCCAATCAGAAATGGACCATGATGGAGCGGATGTTCCGGCTGTATGACTGACGGCATGCGGCGATAACATCTATTCACGGAAAAATCATTAAATTTGAAGGCTACATAGAAAAGGCTACATAGAAACGGTAAGCTTATGAAACCATTGAATAGAACAACTGTGGAGAAACGGGAGCGTCCCGTGAGGATTCTTCAGTTCGGCGAGGGGAATTTCCTGCGGGCATTCGTGGACTGGATGGTCGACATTGCCAACGAGCGCGGCGTTACGGACACGTCGGTTGCCGTGGTGTCGCCCCGGTTCAGGGAAAATGCCGGAATCCGTGCGCTCAGGGAGCAGGACGGGATGTATAGCGTTTGCCTTGAAGGAGTTGAAAACGGCGAGTTGAAAAAGTGTTCCCGACTGGTGAAGTGCATCGCTGATGCATTCTCGCCGGCCACGGATTTCGAGCGTTATGAACGCTACATCTTGTCGTCCGACCTGCGGTTTGTGGTGTCGAACACCACCGAGGCCGGCATACGCTATGAAGCTGACGATGTGCTTGCCGATGCGCCGGCCACGTTTCCCGGAAAAATTACCTCGATGCTCTACAGGCGTTACCGTCATTTCAATGGCGATCCGGAAAAGGGACTTCTGTTTCTGTGTTGTGAACTGATAGAGAACAACGGGTCAACGCTACGCGAGTACGTGCTCCGACATGCAGCAGAGGCCGGGCTGGAACCCGGTTTCTCGGAATGGGTGAAGACGGCATGCGGATTCTGCGACACGCTTGTCGACAGAATCGTGCCCGGCTTCCCGGCCGACAATATAGAGGAGGTTCAGGCTGGGCTTGGATTTGATGACAAGCTGGTGGTGAAGGGTGAACTTTATCATGTGTGGGCCATCGGGGGCGAGGGGGCCGAACGAGTGCGCCGTGAGTTGCCATTGCACGAGGCCGGACTGAATGTGCTGTTCATGCCTTCGGTAAAGGAATTCCGCGACAAAAAAGTGCGCATTCTCAACGGTTCGCACACAGGCATGGTGCCGGTGGCGTTGCAGCTTGGTTGCGAAACGGTGCTGGATGCGTTTGGCGATACCGACGTGAGCAGTTTCATCACCGGGATGGTGCGCCGCGAGGTGCTTCCCATGATAGAGGGTGACCCTGAGGAACTGCGCCGTTTCGCCGACGGCATTCTTGAGCGTTTCCTCAACCCGTCGGTGCGCCATATGCTAAAATCCATATCGCTCAATTCCCTGTCGAAGTGGGAGACACGCAATTATCCCACGGTGGCGGACTTTTACCGCCGTCGTGGTGCCACGGCCGACTATGAGCTGTTTACATTCGCCGCATTGCTTGCTCTGTATGCTCCCGGTTCGGGCTTCGAGCCGGACGACTGCGCCGCGCATGTGGAGAAGATACGGGAAGTGTGGAACGACGCCGACCTCCCGGCCACGGTAAAGACCATCGTCTCAGGCGGAATCTTCAATGCCGACTTCGAGCACGATGTGCCCGGATTCTCAGCGAAGGTGGCCGGTTTCCTGACGGATATCCGTCGCAACGGGATGCGCGGGGCGCTTGAAAACTTTTTGAACAGCCGCTCATGAAACGATTCCTGAAAATCAACGGTGCCGACAATGTGGCCGTGGTGCTTGCCGATGGTGTCAAGGCAGGGGAGTGGTTTGAGGACAACGGAACTCGGGTGCGCCTGCTTGCGGATGTGCCGCGCGGACACAAATTCGCTTTGCGCGACATTGCTTCCGGCGAGGACGTGGTGAAATATGGTTCGCCCATCGGGCATGCCACTGCTGCGATAGCCGCAGGAGAATGGGTGCATTCCCACAATCTGGCCACATCGCTCAGTGATAATCTGGACTATACGTATGAACCTGTCAAGGCCGTGGACGTCCCACCGGTTGTGTCCGGCAATGTGCCGACCGTTGAGGGGTATCTGCGCCATGACGGAGATATGGGCATCCGCAACGAACTGTGGATTATCCCGACGGTGGGATGTGTGAACGGTGTGGCGAATGCCATTGCCAACCGTCTGCGCAACGAGTGCGGCAATGCCCCCGGAGTGGAGGACATACGCGCCTTCACTCACAATTACGGATGTTCGCAGCTCGGTGACGACCATGCCAACACGCGCCGTGCACTGGCGGCCATGGCCGTGCATCCCAATGCCGGAGGTGTGCTGATTGTGGGGCTTGGGTGCGAAAACAATCAGATTGATGCGCTGAAGGAGTGCATGGGGGCGTTCGACGAGAGCCGTGTGCGCTTCCTTGTGTCGCAGCTGGTGGACGACGAGATTGCCGAGGGGGTGAAGCTCGGAAAGGAGCTGGTGGCACGTATGGCATCTGATTGTCGTGAACCGCTGCCGGTGTCGAAACTGAAGGTGGGACTGAAATGCGGCGGTTCCGACGGGCTGTCGGGCATTACGGCCAATCCGCTTGTGGGGTTGCTGTCCGACCGACTGTTGGGCTGGGGCGCCACGACGGTGCTCACCGAAGTGCCGGAGATGTTTGGAGCTGAGGCGATGCTTATGAACCGGGCATGTTCACGCGAGGTTTTTGAATCGGAGGTAAGGCTTATCAACGGGTTCAAGGATTATTTCCGCAGGAACGGACAGCCCATTTATGAGAATCCCTCGCCGGGCAATAAGGCTGGTGGCATCACCACGCTTGAGGAGAAATCGCTCGGATGTGTGCAGAAGGGTGGAAGCGGCGTGGTGGTTGATGTGCTCGGCTATGCCGAGCCTGTGAAGCGCCACGGGCTGAATCTGCTCAATGCCCCCGGCAACGACCTTGTGGCCTCCATGGCGCTGGCTCTGTCGGGTTGTCAGATAGTGTTGTTCACCACCGGCCGCGGCACGCCGTTCGGCACGTTTGTGCCCACGATGAAGATAGCTACAAACACGGCGCTTGCCTCGCGTAAAAAGAGCTGGATCGACTTCAATGCCGGGAGCATCGTGGAGGAGGAGAGCATGCGGGAGGCACTTGACCGCCTTACTGCAAAGCTGCTTGCCACGGCTTCGGGCGCACAGGTGTGCAACGAGCTTAACGGCGACAAGGAGATAGCCATTTTCAAAACAGGTGTCACCCTGTAGGCGCCTGATGTGTGCGACATCTAAAAACATTGTCTATAAAAAGATTTTACCGACCATGCGTTTCCTTTTGTTCCTTGCCTTTGTTCTTTCCGGACTTGCTGTTTCTGCTGTAGCGCCTATGGGGGCCGATGTGCTGATTACCCGCAGTCTGCAGCAGGCCATTGATTCGGTGGCGTCACTGCCGGGAGGGGGAGTGGTGCGGTTGGATGCCGGGGTGTACTGCACCGGCACTTTGCGGCTTAAAAGCGGCGTGAGGCTGCATCTGGAGCGCGGGGCAACTGTGCTCGGAAGTATAAATCCATACGACTATGACGGTTATGACAACGAGACGGGCAACGATGCCGGCGGCGTGGCAGATAAATGTTCCAAACCTCAGTTCGCTTTGATCGTGGCCCGCGATTGCCACGGAGTAGCCATAACAGGAGAGGGGACTATCGATGGCCGCGGGCTTGATGTGGCACTGGCCATAGACAGTCTGCATCATATAGGCAAACGGATTGACCCGCATTACAATACGCGGCGCATGAGGCCGTCTCTGCGTCCGAAACTGCTGGATTTCGAGGGGGTGGACACCCTGCTTGTGGAGGGGGTGAACCTGCGTGCGTCGGCCAGCTGGGGATTTTCGCTTAACAAGTGCAACGATGTGACGATTAGGGATATAGATTTTGTAAACCGTGCATACTGGAACAACGACGGCATAGATGTGGCCGACTGCCACAGGGTGGAGATCACCGGATGCAACATCAATTCGGCCGACGACGGCATTGTGCTGAAATCGTTTGACCCGACGGGGGGTAACAGCGATGTGCTAATCGCCGACTGTTCTGTCACAAGCAGTGCGAATGCATTGAAGATGGGGACGGAATCGTTCGGCGGATTCCGCAACATCACCATTCGCAACATCAGGGTCAAAGACACTTTCCGCTCGGCAGTGGCTCTCGAGACTGTGGATGGCGCCGTGCTGGACAATGTGACGGTTGACTCGGTGACGGCGGTGAATACGGGCAATGCGCTGTTCATACGTCTGGGACACCGCCGGGGAGACCGGCCCGGGTCACTGAGTAATGTGACGATAAGCAATCTGTCGTGCGAAATTCCTTTCGGCCGACCGGACAGCGATTATGATCTGCGCGGGCCTGATATAAACACCATCCACAATCCGTTTCCGGCCAGTATAACGGGCATCCCGGGACACAGGGTTAAGAACGTCACGCTGCGCAACATAAGCGTGTCGTATCCGGGGCGTGGCACCAAGGGGATGGGATATATCGGCGCTTACCGATACGATGCCGTGCCTGAAATGATAGACGCGTATCCGGAATTCCACATGTTCGGGGAGCTGCCGGCGTGGGGGCTGTATGTGAGACATGTGGATGGCCTGATCCTCGACAATGTGGTTATGAGCACACGGGAGCCGGACTACCGGCCTGCCATGGTTGCAGCTGACGATGTGGTGAATGTTTCGGGCACGGTGGAGATGCCGCAAACGAAACGATAGGGTTGGTGTGCAGTCAGTCCTCGTCCTCCCACTCGTCGGAGAGGCTGAACTCATGATTGGCAAAGAGGTCGGCGAGGCCAGAAATCTGTTTGAGACGCAGAAGCTCGTCCCGGTCCATGCCGATGTGCTGCATTATCCATTTGTCCGACATGCCGGCGCGGGTGAGTTCTCCGACGATGTTGCTCATCAGCTCCACGTTGTGCATGCCGCGGGCGCGGTTATGGCGGATGGTGGAGGTCATGCGGTTGGAGAGGTCCTTGTCTATCACGGTGACGGGGAGCAGACCGTGTTCGCGCTCATAGATTCGTGCGGAAGTCTTCATCACCATGTAGCGGTGGTAGCCGTCGACGAGTTCATAAAGGTCCTTGTCCTTGATGTAATAGCATACGCATGGCATTGTGTAGCCGTCTTCCCAGATTGACAGCTCGAGCAGTTTCATCTCGGGCGGTGCCACAACATTGGGGTTGTAGTTATTGGCCACCACCTTCTCGACCGGCACTGCTATGACGTTGTAGACCGGGCTTTTAAATGTGCTCATTTTTCAAGGCTTTAAATGCGTTCATGACGTTTTCTTTCATCACTTTCTCCTGCTTGGTGAGGGCGAATCCCATGTATTTGCACGCATGGTCGTTCTTGAGGATGCACACGCACATACGCTTGTAGGTGGGTATTTCCTGGAATTCCGGGATGTCGATATCGTCGAGATATTCCATACGCACCGGAAGCTTGTCGGTGTGGTAGGCGGTGGAGGTTCCCACCTGTATGTCGATGTTGCGTTCGCGGAGTTTCCGGATCGTCTTTTCGGCGAGGCAGCCTCCACGTTCCCGCCAGAAGCGGATGCTTACACGGAGCTTGTCAAGATAGTTTCGGCGCGTAGCAGGGGGCAGAGTCTTGAGGAGGAACTCCATGTATTGTTTCCACGAGAATCCCGGGGGACATTTGATGTATTTCCAGCCCATGGCAGAAGTGCTGCCGTAGATGGCCGCGCAGTTCACGCCGTTTACCCGGCTTACCATCTTGCCCCATGTGGATGGATCTATGGCCTTGTAGACGGCAAGTGTTGAGATGGCCTGTGAGATGAAGGGGCTTGCCACCCGCTGCCGTCCCACCGGTATACCGGCCTGATAATACAGGTCGTAAAGGCGGTTGTAAGGCCAATGGAAGCGGCCGTTGGCCGCCCATATGTCCGAGGCTTTCCAGTCGAATATCGGGTAGGCGCTGTAGACACCCGAGGCAATGCGGTAGGACCATTTCAATGTGCCGAAGTGCATGAAGTTGCGGTTGCTGTAGATTGCGCGCCAACGGTTGTAGCTTTCCTGTGTGCGTATGCCTACAAGGAAGCATATCCGGCGGCATTGTTTGCGCGCACGCAGCCATTGGGCGAAGAATCGGTGGAAATCGTAGTCCCAGAGGTCCTGGTTGAAAAAACTGAAATCGCTGGCGGTGTAGCATCCAGGAGGCATGTCGCGCACCCAGATGTCGCGTTTGGATTCCTCCCACGGCCGCCACCATGACTGGAACATGGAGGTGCATGTGGGCACTTTGAACGGGACGCAGCAATGGTATGGCTCTATGATGTCGCGGTCGGCCGAGAGGCGCTGGCTGACGAATTCAGTGGTCTGACTGTACTGCGCCTCATAGTCCATGTGCATTACGCCGAGTCGGCGGCCGGGCAGGTTGCGGCGTATGTAGTCGACGCACAGGTTGAGCAGCACGCCGCTGTCTTTCCCTCCGGAAAAGGATACGCAGACATAGTCGAAATTCTCGAAAATCAGTTTGAGCCTTTTTTGAGTGGCCTCATAGACATTGAGCCGTCGTACCATTATCTGTCACCTCCTTTCACAGGGGGCGTCCAGAACATGCGGTCATATTTTGCGAGCTGGGTGCGCACGGTGAAGCCGTGCCCGGCGAACAGGCCGGCGTGGCGTTTGTGGGCAAGTGCCGTCACGGGAACGGCAGCGATTGCCAGAATGTGCCGGAGCAGGCGGTCAAGGAATTCCGGGTTGTCGTCACGGAGGTAGTAATTGTCGAGCGACAGGCCACGGGGGGTAGTCTTGACCGGCATGAAGGCTGCCACCTCTCCGTTGTCAAGGCAGAGGTGCCATGTGTGCTGCGGTGTGGTCTTGAAAGGGTAGTTGTTGTTCTGCCGAAGCACGTCGGGATCCATGACCAGACGGGCCACAAGAGCATACAGACGCGGGTCTGTTCCGTTAAGACTTATAACATTCATTCGGGACGGAATACTGATTCTTGTTACAAATATACGTAAAATATTCGGCGAAACATAATAGCGAAAATCGCCCACAGGGCGGTTCGCGGTGGCGAAGCCGATTAAGTTTTCATGGAACAGAATCAAGATGGGTAATCACATCATCGCATAATGTCGTATCGAATTAACCCGGTGCAGCCGGAACGGACGTCCTCGATTATCTCGCGGCATCGGGTCTCGGGCAGCTTGATTTTTGTGCCAACTGCGATAAAGTCGGGTAATTCGGGATGGCCTGTGCCATTGACGGATGTTGCGTGTTCTCCGTTGTATCCTTCTGTGCAGAGCGTGAGGTCGTAGGCCGGTGCCAACCGCCAATGCCAGGCTCCGGAGTAGGAATCTCTGACTACATAGAAACTGAAATTCTTGCAATGATCATCCTTGTTGTCGGTAAGATAGTTGAACAGCATGCGGCGATACATCTGCTCAACATCTTCACGGCTTTGTGTGACGTAGCCCGTGAGTGCGAGAAGATTTGAGTAGTCCATAAATGGTTCCCTCAGCGATATGCACAACAAGCCACCTGCCGTTGCTGTATGAAGCCGTTTGCCGTCGCTGTCAATGTCGAATCGCCGGGATGCGAAGTAGCGCCCGTTGACAAGGAGAAAATCTGGCACAATGATTCCGCATTTCCGTGCAATTTCATTGTATCTGTATTCCTGAATTCCCATGTCGGCCCGGTCGTAAGTATGTCTGAACTTGATAATCCAGTGTCCTTCGGAGTCTGAAAATATCGCTTTGGGACGTGCGCCGCCGCTGTTGCCGCTATTGTAGAGCAACAATCCGGCATCGTTGTCCTGCTGTTCTTTTAATACTTCAAGAGCAATCTGCTGAAGCCTGTCGAAATCGGTTACAGGTTCTTCCTGCTCAAGCTTAATCGTCGGAGAGTAGGTGAGTGCGCCCGTTCCGTTATCGCCTACAATGGCGAGCCGGTCTAATGATGACAGGTCAGAATCGTTTATGCCTTTGCGCAGCAATGCTTTGTGAAGAAGATAACGGCCGTAGCCGTCTGGCAGACTGTCTTCGAAAACGCCGAAATTGCCATAAAACGGCTGGGGTTTGGCAATAAATACTCCGGGCTTTAGCGGCAGTTCAAGCGGAGATATGCTGAATCCGTTGGCGAGCCATGATTTGTCGTATTCAAAGACATTCAGACGGTTATCCGGTGTAAGCGACAATGTGCCGACCATCCGGCCGCGAAACATGACTTTAAGCTTCTCGGTCTTTCTCATTTCTTCAGGTTTTTAGCGTAAGCTCTTTTGTCGCCACTTTTGCGACGAATCATATCAAGTTCTTCCATTGTGGTATATTTAGAGGTGCCGAACAGACCGCGAACATCCGAGGCATACCCCAGAGCCATCGCCAACTTGATAAGCGATTCAAATGCTATCAGCCCTTTCTGCTCGAAGCGGGCTACGGTAGACAAAGGGACTCCCGACAGTTCGGAAATACGCTGCCGGGTGATATTCTTCTCCACTCGCCGTTTACGGAAATTCTCCGCAACCTGCCGGGCAATGTCGTCTGCATTATCCAGTTCAAAGCTATCTAATACAGATAATATAGTGTTATTATTTGAATGCTGCATCGTAATACTACCATTATTATGATACAAATATAGCCAATTGTTTTGAGGTTGGCAAATTGAAGAATCGAATCATTAGGGGAATTGCCGATTGAAGATATAGCTTTTCCTGGGTGAATAGGGGTATGGAGGTTCGCTGGTGCTTGAACGGGATAGATGGCAGTAAAAATGTTTTAAAAGGAAATCATTCGGCGATGATTGGGTTTCTGATCAATCCAAATGCGCATGAAGCCGGAGCATATTGCTTTCATGAATTTATTAAGCTGCTACCTGCTGATAGGGTGGGGACACCTATACATGAGCCGATTAAAACGGTGGCATTGGAATATGATTTGGGGCCGGTTGCAATGAAAGGTGCAGGATGGGGTAGGGGCGCCCAGCTTCGTCGGTGGCGCTGCGCCCGACAACGTGGAATCCTTTCGACAGATAAAATTTCAGGGCGGATGGATTTTGCTCGTTGACATCGACTTCAACGGCGCCATGTTGTTTCGCAAATTCTATAAGAGCCGAGCCGATGCCTTGTCCGAAGCGGTCACTGTCAATAAACAGCATCTCTATTGATTCGCGGCACAAGCCTATGAAGCCAATTGGAATCGTGTTTTCGAAAGCGGCATAGAGGTTGACATGCGGGAAATAGGCGGGGACGAGTGCATCGCGGATTTCGGCAATTTCACTTTCGGGGAGAAAATGGTGGGTGGCACGCACTGACCGCTCCCATATGGCGGCAAGTGCAGGATAGTCGGCTGGGGTGCATCGAAGGATACGCATAAGCAAAATGTAGGGTGGTGGGGTCAGCGCCGACGCCCGTAAAGGGTGAGAAGGAGTCCGCAGGTGATGGCCGAAAGCATGGCGGGAAGATTGGTGTCATCGAACATCAACGCCCTGACAATCCAGTATATGCCGCAGAGCATGGCAATAATGCCGGCCACCAGACACACAGTCCTGCCGCAGACAATGATCCTTTGGTTATTTTTGATTTCCATTGTTATAAATTTGCGTGGTTTGTCTTTTTATCCATGTGACAAAATTAGGGATTTTCCTGCAGAATTCCGTATCCCGGCATCTTCGGATGTTTTTGGGATTAGTATTAGATGTACTGGCTACGTTGTATGTTGCCACTTTTATCTTTTTTAAGGCAGCTAGAGTCGCAATTATTTCGTATAGTTGAGGCAATATAACAAACTCGACGCTATATATTACAACGTGACTCACAAGTCCCAGAGAAAAATATATTTTAGCGGTAAGGTAGATACAATATACCAATGGCTCGCCAGAGAGATATAAATCAAATCCTGAATCTAAGGTGTTGATTATACTATAAGTATGTGCCATATCACTAATAGCATTGATGATGTGTGGTGTTGATATTTTTTTCATTGATAAATTATATTTGTTTCCGGCAAAAGTATATCAGATTTAAAGTTGATTTGAAAAATGCAACATCAAAATTTTTTAGAGAACTATATTTTTTTATTTATGAGATGCGCAATCGGGTGGTAGTCAGAGAATGATAATGATGGATGTCGTACGTTTCTTCTTGGTGTTGGATTGTGGTGGAGAAAATCCAACAGGGAGGTCGGCGCGTGGCAGACCACCCTGTTGAGTGTCGTGGATTAAAAAGTCTTGTGGTGTGTGCAAATGTCAGCGCTTGTACGCTTCGATGCTCTTGTGAACATGATGGATTTCGTTCACAATGCAGAATGCGGCTGCCACAGATGCGGCGCGTAAAGCGAGTTTTGCAATCTTGAAAGCGAGATGGAGAGCGGGACGCTCATGTTCGTGTGTCATAGTTGTTAAGTTTAGAAAGATTAGACATTCAACTATGCAACGCCGCGACCCTTGAGGTGGTTCTTAAATTTGGAAAAATCAATATCACTTCACAGGAATAAGTTTGGTCATGGGATATTCAACCTGCGGCAGATTCTCCTCCATCCATTTGCGAAGCAATTCGCGGTGACGCAACAGTTCCGGACGATAGCGGCTTTCAACGGCATGATTCGTCATTTCCAGACGGTCATTGTCCATGTCAAAAAGCATCTCGCGGTTGGCACCGGCTTCATACAGCACATATTTATAGTGGGGTGTACGGAGCGCCCAGCCATTGGTGCCACCTGTCTGCGCGAAGACTGTTTCGCAGACCACATAATCGTTTGCTGATTCGGCTGCCGGATTTTCCACGGCATAACGCAGGCTGCGGCCTTTGAGGTCGGCCGGAGTAGCGGCACCGGCCCAATCAAGCACCGACGGGATGAGGTTGATTCCGTTATTGACCAGCGCATGGCTCACGGTGCCGGGCTGATTGACCGCAGCGAGGTGCCGGTGAAACAAGGCGACCGAGTGTTCGTGGTAGGCTGCGGCAACACGGCAATCGATGCCGCCCGCGCGGCGCTACGATTCGATGCAGCGGAGGTGACGATTCTCTATCACCGCGACATCACACGCATGAGCGCTCTGCGTGCCGAGTA
Organism: uncultured Porphyromonadaceae bacterium; assembly: GCA_900540205.1. Taxonomy (GTDB): domain Bacteria; phylum Bacteroidota; class Bacteroidia; order Bacteroidales; family Muribaculaceae; genus UBA7173. The sequence goes on from UQER01000025.1 coordinate 37,956, forward strand.
CGACGATGCCGTGCCCGAGGGCGTGAAATTCATGTGGAATACCGCCATAAAGTCAATCAACATTGAGGATTCGCAGCTGACGAGTCTGACGTTGGAGACTGACGGCACGACAGCCGAAATCGGGGCCGACAAGGTGATTCTTGCCGTGGGCAGCCGTCCGGCAAGCCGCATTGTCTCGACCACTACAGGCATCGAGACTGATGAAAACGGCTATGTGCTGACGCGCGATTATCCCTATGGCATGACAACCCGCAAGGGGGTGTTTGTCGGGGGCGATGTTTCGGGCAATCAGGCCACTGTGGTTCACACGATGTCGGACGCACGCTCCGTTGCCGCGGGAATCGCCGCTTATGTCGATGCCCTCAACCTTATGCGCAGCATCGGCTGACCCGGCTGTAAACGAACTTCGACGCTATTTCATATGCAAGTCTGCCGGCTCCCCCCGGCAGGCTTTTTTTGATTATGACCTGGGATGACAAACTTTTATACGGTACGTTTTAGCACAAGACATAAAAGAACAGAGACACGTTCAAACTGCCAATTTGTACGTGCAAGGGTGGGGGTAGTTGACGGGTCTGACAATTACTGCCGCTTGAATCCATCGGTAGCTATCATGTTTTGAAGCAAGTTCTTGAATTCTGACATTATGGAAATCGAAATGTCAGCCACTTCAATTCCGTAATTTTTATCAAGATAATCCATTTCACCATGAGCCATTTTATTCCTGCGTCCAAGCATGATTTCATCTATTTTCTTGCTTTTTATTGTCAGGACTGAGATGTCAATCCCAATGTTAGTGCTTATTATCTCCAAAACCTCAAAATTAAGGTTGCTTTTGGGATCAACCATGGCGTCCTCTTGATATTCAGGCTTAAAGTGTGTGTCTGTGAGTAATTTATAAATCAATCGGTTAGACTCGGCTGTCCCTCTGTAGTTCAGAGCATAGTTTAGAGAGGATGCTATCAGCGCAGGGTGAGTTTGAGTTTGGTCCAACCCTAGGCCTGACAGGTACTTGAGGAAATACTTCGTGGCGTACTTCACGAATCCCTCCCAGTGGGCATAGGACAGCATGACCATGGACCGGACCATCGGATACAACAACCGACTTGACGATTTCATGCTCTGTATCTCTGTTTTCATGGATACAATCTCATGAAACCGCCATGCGTACTCATCATCAATCCTGTCTAACAGTTCACTTTTGCTCCTTATTTTCATAAAGCAGTTCTCCGAGAGATATGGTTTCTGCAATTCGTTTGCGATGATTGCGTCCTTGCCATGAAAGTTTTTCGTCTTTTATTTTTTTCCAGATCTGTATGATTCGTTCCCTCAGATGGTGTTTGTCTACGTTTCCATCATGACGACCGATACTAACAGCGATGAACTCAAAAGCTGGCACATAGAAGCCGCCCTTGAATTTATTGTCCTCGATGAGATAACGGCAGAAAGCTTCATCTTGCATGGTGTCGTATATCGCATCAAATGTTTTCTCGAAAATCTGTCTCTCAAGCTCCCAATCTATAGTCTCGTCTTTGAACAGACTGGTAATCTTGTTATTGAGGTAGTCACTGAAATCATCTACCTTTTTGAAATAATCAGGGTCCTCATGACGTAAACAAATGAAACGGGTAGCAATCTCCATGTCCATTCTCTCTTCGACAGCTTTGTCGTTGAGAGGGAGAGAGCCGACAAAGCTCGGATACTCACTCATATCCTTTACTTTTTTAAACAGATCCCTATTAGTCATTACCATCAGGCAATTCCTAACTTCTTGAGGAGACAGGGATGTGCCACCTGTGTTGAGACGTTGAAACACCTCATATTGGCCAGTTGCATCGCTCTCTTTCTTAAGAATGATAACTCCTAACCGCGCTTTCTTAAAATAACGTCGTTCCGCTTCACCGAAATCGCAGTCGGGATTATCGTCTGCATATTTTTTACCGGCCATGCTTGGTAATAGTTCTGTGCCTTCAAGGGTTAGGGGAGCCATTAGCGCTCCATCTTCTTTTTTATATATTCCTACAAATTGAAGTATTGTGGATACACGCTGGAGCCCGTCAACTATATCCCAAACTCCATCTGTGCGTTGATAAACAAAAATTGGTGGAACTGGAAAATTTAATAGAAAAGACTCTATCAGTCTTGATTTTTGAGAATCGGTCCACCGGAAAAAACGTTGAAATTCTGGATGAATGTCAAGATCTCCTTCCCGATACATACTGATAATTTCACCAACCGACATGCTGTAATTGTCAGTTATTATTTCTTTACTTTTCTGCTCTATTTCTTCATGTAGGGTGCTCATAACGCTTGTCAGATTGAATCAATGTTGCGACGCGATAGCAGCCAACAGGCGAATTATCAGCGACGCTACGGTATTAATTTTATAAAGATATGCATTAGTGTCCACTAAAAAATCATAAGAGTTCTTTGAAATAATTGAAATTCAATC